>JARRNY010000102.1:0-9638 GCA_037384445.1 Candidatus Thiodiazotropha sp. | reverse complement strand
TCAGCAGAAACAAAAACGCCTGCCGGGTGGCAGGCGCTTTCAATCCGCAAGCGAAGCCGGATTAGAGAGAGAGAACCCAAGTCACGATGGTCTTGATGTCCTCGTCGGAGACATTGACGTTCGGCGGCATGGGGACGGGACCCCAGACACCGGAACCGCCAGCCTTGACCTTGGCGGCCAGGGTGTCGACCATGTCCTGACCCTTGTACTTGGCGGCTACGTCTTTGTACGCAGGACCGACAACCTTCATCTCGACCTGATGGCAGGCCATGCAGCCGCTTTTGGTGGCCAGAGCCAGTGCATCATCAGCAGTGGCATTCGCCACAGCACCCAGGGAGAGAACGGCCGTACTGGCAGCCAGCACCATAACTTTCATCTTATTCATCCGAAACTTACCTCGCAGTCTTCTAATTAAAACGATTTTTTTACCAGCAGGGATCATTCAGCCCATCCCCAGAGAAGCGGTGATTGTAAAGTAAACGGGGATAGATTGGCTATCAAAGACATTTATCAATCACACAATTTCACAATATACCGATCTATCTCCGCACAAATCAGACGCCAATTGCATGGAAAAGTGCCGCATGTCGGGACAAGTCGGCGCAAAAAAGAGATGGCTCGTGCACTCACAATCACTCGCGCCAAATCCGGGCATGGGCAGCTGCAAGGCCAGGTCCCCGCCCAACCGGGCTGCCCAGAGGTGCTCCAAAGATACCTCGGCATGGGAGAACCAGATCGCCCGCAGCGGCGCCACAGCCCGCAGGTAATCCACATGCCAGCGGGGGCGCGTCGAGACCTGGCGATGGTGCCTGCAGCGCGCCGCGACCCCACCGGGGCCGAAGGCGCTCCCCACATAGAGGTACCAACCACGCAAAAACCTCTCTCTGCCCAAACGACCTATTGTCAGCGTCTCTCCACGGGCAAGGCGCATCAGCAGGATGTAGGTGCCTGGCTGTGATCCCGGCGTGCACCGCCCTGCCCCGACGGCCTCGCTCAATGCAGCCCCTTGTCCGCCATGTGCGAGACATAGAGCGCCAGACCCAGCAGGGCAATACCGGCAGCAAACTGCAACAGGTCGAGGGGGGTTGCGAAGTCCATGCCCAGGGCGTACTCGAAGTAGCGCACCACCAGAATCATCATCACCACCTTGGCCAGCCGGCTCTTGAGGTCGTCCAGGCTGTTGATCGTGAGCACGTTGGAAGCACTTTCCGAGCCCTCCGCATGGTCGATCTTACTGATGAAGAGCTCATACAGCCCGAGCGCGAAGATCAGCAACACGGTGGCAAGCAGGTAGCCGTCGACGATCTCCACCACATGGGTCACGGTGGTCGAGCGCAGATCGATGCGCGCTTCGGCGGTCAGCTCCGGCGAGGCATAGTGACCCAGGTGAGCGATCATGTAGAACGCATCAACCGAAGCCATGTAGAACATGGCGAAAGCCGCCAACAGACTCGCCATCACCGCGGTCAATACCACCAGACGGCTTTTCCAAAGCATGCTTTCGAATAGCTTCTCCACCACAGGCCACCTCCAAATTAACGAGCCGCCTATTATTCCCAGCCCAGCGCCAGACACAAGCGCTGGAGCCAAACATTTTGCCCTTCGAGCCAGGCCGTGCTGGATCAGGCTCCGCCAAGCGTCTATCATCGCCCTCTTTTTGCAGTCGAGCGACCGCCTTACGGCGACATTGACTCCCAACACCCGTCATACTTGAAGCATGCAACAGGCTACCCCCTTTATTCCCGGCCAACGCTGGATCAGCGACAGTGAACCGGAGTTGGGACTCGGCACCCTGGTCAGCAGCAGCGAGCGCCGTCTCACCCTGAACTTTCCCGCCATCGGTGAACAGCGCGTCTATGCGCTGCAGAACGCCCCGCTGACCCGCGCCCGCTTCGCCCCTGGCGACCGTATCGAAACCCGCTCCGGTGAACACCTGAGCGTGGACCAGGTCCATGAACAGGAGGGCCTGCTGATCTATGAAGGGGAGCGGGAAGATGGTCAACGCCTACAGCTGCCTGAAGCGGAGCTGGCCGATACCCTGCGCATCCAGCAACCCAAACAGCGGCTGTTGGCCGGGCAGCTCGATCCGGCCCATTGGTTCGATCTGCGTTACCGCACCCTACAGGCACTCGGCCGTTGGCAGCAGACCCCGGTGCTGGGTCTGGCAGGGCCCCGCATCGACCTGATACCGCACCAGCTCTATATCGCTCACGAGGTGGCCAGCCGGCCCGCCCCACGGGTATTGCTGGCCGATGAGGTAGGGCTTGGCAAGACCATCGAGGCCTGCCTCATCCTGCATCACCAGTTGCTTACCGGCCGCGCATCACGGGCACTGATCCTGGTACCCGACCCGCTGGTGCACCAGTGGCTGGTGGAGCTGATGCGCCGCTTCAACCTACGCTTTCGCATCTTCGATGAGGAGACCTGTCAGGCGATCGAATCCTCCCAAGAGGGCGAAAACCCATTTCACTCCGAGCAGCTGGTGCTCTGTAGTCTCAAGCTGTTTCAGCACAATCCGATCCGCTTGAGCCAGGCCCTGGAAGGGGGTTGGGATCTGCTGGTGGTGGACGAGGCCCATCATCTCACCTGGTCGGCCGACGATCCCAGTGCCGAGTACCTGCTGGTCGAAGCACTGGCCCTCTGTACCCCCGGCGTGCTGCTGCTCACCGCCACCCCGGAGCAACTGGGCCAGGCGGGTCACTTCGCCCGCCTGCGCCTGCTGGACCCCGACCGCTACTACGATCTGGAAACCTTTCTCGAAGAGGAGCGCCACTACCAACCGGTCGCCGAGGCGGTGGAACATCTGCTGCATCACGAACCCCTGCCCGAGGCGGCTGCCCACCGGCTGCTGGAGCAACTCGACGAAACAGAGAGTCAGCCCCTGATTGCCGAGGCGAGCGATCCGGCACGGGAGCCCAGCCGTCGTCAGGCCGCCCGCGAGAGCCTGATCCGCATGCTACTCGACCGCCACGGCACCGGCCGGGTCATGTTTCGCAATACCCGGGAGCGCATCAGCGGCTTTCCCGGACGGGTGCTGCACCCCCATCCCCTGCCAACACCGACAGCCTATGAGAGCAATGCAAGCGAGCCGCAGGCCAACGAGCTCCCTTCCGCCTGGCGCCTGACCCCCGAGCGAATCCACGCTGAGCTTGGACACCCCGAATGGTGGCGTTTCGACCCCCGGGTCGAGTGGCTGATCAACTTTCTGCGCCAGCACGCTGACAGCAAGCTGCTGCTGATCGCTGCCCACGCAGAGACCGCCATCGAACTGCATGAGGCGCTTCGCGTGCAGTCAGGCGTCCGCGCCGGGCTGTTCCATGAGGGCATGTCCATTCTTGAACGGGATCGGGCCGCCGCCTGGTTTGCCGACCCGGAGGGGGCGAGACTGCTGGTCTGCTCCGAAATCGGTAGCGAGGGACGCAACTTCCAGTTCGCCCACCAACTGGTCATGTTCGATCTGCCGGCTGACCCGGACCTGCTGGAGCAGCGTATCGGGCGACTCGACCGGATCGGCCAGCGCCAGCAAGTGGAGATCCATGTCCCCTATCTGGAACCCGGACCCCAGTCCATCATGCTGCATTGGTATCGGGACGGCCTCGATGCCTTCCAACACCAGGTCCAGGGTGGCGCCGGGATTTGCGAGGAGCTGTCGCAGTCGCTCTGGAGCCTACTGGAGCAACCAGCTGCAGCCGAAACAACCACCCTGGAAACCCTGCTCGCAACCACCCGCGGGTTACGCCGGAAGACCGAAGAGCGACTGCAACAGGGGCGCAACCATCTGCTGGAGCTGGGTGGCTGCCGCGAACCTGATGCGGGCGAATTGGTGGCAGCGCTACATGAGCAGGACCGCTCTGCGCATTTGAAGCGCTATCTCGACCAGCTCTTCGACGCTTACAACATCGAGACCGAACCCCTCGGTAAAGGTCTGATTCTGAAACCTGGCGATCAGGTGATTGCCGGCACTTTGCCGGGCCTGTCCGACGACGGTCTCACTGTCACCCTCGATCGCAGTGATGCCCTGATCCACGAGGACCGGCAGTTCCTCACTTGGGAGCACCCGCTGGTCACCGGCACCATGGAGCAGATCGTCAAACAACAGACCGGCAACAGCGCTGCCATTGCCGTACGCCACCCCCGTCTGAAGGGCGGCCAGTTGCTGCTGGAGTGCCTCTTCGTGCTCGAATGTCTAGCGCCCCGCCATCTGCAGGCAGGGCGTTTCCTGCCGCCGACGCTGCTGCGCACGCTGCTCACCACCAAAGGCCGGCGGATCGATGCGGAGATCGACAGCCAGGGGCTGACGGCAGCGGCCCAGGCGCTCGAGCCCCAGCAGATACTGCCCGTACTGCAGAACTACCGCGCAGTGATTCAAAGCCTGCTCACTCAGGCGGAGAACGCCGCCCAGGCAGAAGTCCCCGCGTTGATCAGCCAGGCTGACAAAACAATGATGGCCGAGTACACGCAGGAGATTCAACGCATGAGCGCACTCAAGCGTCACAACCCCGGAGTACGCGATGAGGAAATCCGGCTGCTGCAGGCCCAGGGCAGCGATCTGCACCAACACCTGCAACAGGCCAGCTTACGTCTCGACGCAATTCGCCTGGTAGTGACACTTTAGGATTTGGCACGCGCGCGACGTGCAAGCGGTCTGTCAGGCATCAAACGGGAGCCCGGATCAGGCGATCAAACCCGCTTCAATCCGACTGCAATCTTCCGTCGGAAAAACAACAGACGCAGTTACGGCCGTCCCGTTTGGCTCGGTACATGGCTTGATCGGCATACTTCATCAGAGTATCGAGATCTTTACTGTCAGCGGGATATAGACTGATGCCGAGACTGGCTCCAATCCGGTGCTCCGACACCGCAGAGCGGATAGGACGATTGAGTGCCAGACGAAGAGTCTCCGCTACCTGCAAGGCCATCTCACAGGTACCCACATTCAATAGCAGCACGACAAATTCATCACCACCCACTCTCGCTGGCAGATCCGTCTCCCGGGTAGAGCTGCGCAGGCGCTCGGCTACCTCTTTCAGCACCTGATCCCCGACCTCGTGACCGTAGTGGTCGTTGACCGCCTTGAAACCGTCCAGATCCAGATAGATCAGAGCAAAGCCTTTTGACACCTGGGCCATAGCCTGACGGGCATGATCCGCCAGTAACACTCGGTTGGGAAGGCCGGTGATCTGATCATGCAATGCAAGTTCAGTCATCCTCAGTTCAGCCAGTTTCTGTTGGGTGATATCTGAACAAACCACCAGACTGGCCACATTTCCATTCCACAAATCCACGGAGGAGTTTAAGCGCCAATAGGCGATCTCTCCGCCTTTACGCATCACTCGCAAATCGTAACTAAAGGCGGAATCATCTCCCTGCATACGCTTGCTATGGAATTTCTGCACCATGTGCCGATCTGCTTCGAGGACCATATCCAGAAGGGGTTTATCGATTATCTCCTCCCGGCGATAGCCGATCATGTCGAGACTGGCGGGATTCGCATAGCGGATCAGGCCGTCCTGGGCGATCATAACGCCAAGGGGCAGATTCTCGATGAGACGGCGATGGCGCGCCTCCGAGGATCTCAGTGCCGCTTCTGAGTTGCGAATTGCGGTGATATTGCGCCCCACAATCAGGAGCAATGGGCCATCATCATCTTCGATGCGGGTGGCGCCGAGATAGAATCTTATCGACTCTCCTGTCTTGGTCTGAAACTCCACCTCACAATCCGAGGCAAATCCCTGCTCGCGGATCTGGCTGACAAGCTGCGTACGATCCCGCTCGGGATCAACCCAGATCCCAAGATCACCTGCAGTCTTACCGATAACCTCATCGCGGCGATAACCGAAAGTCATTAAAAAACACTCGTTAACGGCGACGTACTCGCCCGTCTCCAGACGGGTAAGTGTCATCGGCTCAGGGTTGATGTGAAATATTTTGTCAAGCAGGTCGGGCGATAGCATGACAGAACCTTCAAATAAATCGACTTGACGAAAGGATGAACGCTCGCGGTAGCGGATGAGATTCCAGGAACCTCTCCCCGCCTGAAGTATCGACCGTCAACTCACCTCGTGACAGGAAGTATAGTAGCTATGGACTTTTTACCCAGCCGCTCAGCCGGCAAGTTCAGTAATCGGGAAAGGTCGTCTGATTCCGTAACCCTGGGCAAAATCCACCTCCAAACCGACCAGCCTCATGAGAATATCCGCGTCTTCCACACACTCAGCGATGGTCTTAAGTCCCATGATATGACCGATGCGGTTAATGGCATCCACCATCGACTCATCGATACGATCCTGAATCATATCTTTGACAAAGCCACCGTCGATTTTCAGGTATTCAACCGGCATGTGTTTGAGGTAACCAAAGGAGGAGAGACCACTGCCAAAGTCATCCAACGCAAACTCACAACCGAAGCGCTTGAGGGTCTGCATAAAGTGTTTGGCGGAAGAGAGATTGGCGATGGCTGAAGTTTCCGTGACCTCGAAACAGAACAAGCCATCGGGCAGCTGATGTTGCCGCAACAAGGTGAGGATTTTTTGCAGCGTCTCCTCATGGCAAAGCGTCTGACCCGAGAGGTTGACGAACAAGCGCTGTCCAGGCGCAAGCACAAACTGTTGACGGGATATCGACACCATCAGCTGACGCACCACCCATTGATCGATGGCTGGCATCAGGTCGTAGCGCTCAGCGGCCGGGATGAAGGCGCCTGGCGGGATCAGCTCCCCCGACTCGCCGATCATACGGATCAGCACCTCATAGTGGCACGGGGCGTCGGCGGCCGATCCGATAGGCTGAATCGGCTGCACATAGAGCGTAAAGCGATCCTCTTCGAGGGCGCTGCGGATCCGGGTCACCCACTGGGCCTCGCCGTGGCGCACTGCGGCCACACTCTTCTCCGGATGGTAGACATGGATCTGATTGCGGCCCGCCTCCTTGGCCGCAAAACAGGCGGTATCGGCATAGCTCAACACCTGCTGCAGCCCCTGACTCTGCTTGTCGATGGAGACCAATCCGATGCTGGCGCTCTGGGAGAAGACCTTATCTTCCCAGGCGAAACGAAAACGCTGGAACTCCAGGCGTATTGAGTCGGCAATGCGCTCGGCCACCTCCAGCGAACAGTTACTCAGCAGAATAGCGAACTCATCGCCGCCGATGCGTGCCAGCAGGTCACTGCTGCGAATAGTGTGCTTGATGAGCGAGCCGACCTGCCGCAACAGTTCGTCACCGGCCACATGGCCGCAATTGTCGTTCACTACTTTGAAACGGTCGATGTCGAGATAGAGCAGACAGTGCTTGCTGCCCTCTATCTCCGCCTCATCCAGCAACCGGGAGAGGCAGCGGTCGAACTCCGCCCGGTTGTAGAGCCGGGTCGTGGGATCGTGGGTCGCCTGCCAGTTGAGCTGGGCCGCCAGCTTGCGCGACTGACTGACATCCTTGAACACCAGCACCAGGCCCTCGACCTGACCGTCATCGCCGCGCAAGCGGGTGATCGATTGCTCGATGGGAAAGGTAAGCCCCTCCCGGTGCATCAACAACAGGGGGCGATTGTCGATGCGCATGATCTCGTCGAAATCGAGGCGGTTTCGCCCGCCACTGTTTTCGTCAAAGACCTTGTAGACCTCGGTCAGCAACTGGCCGGCCATCGCTGCGCCCGGACAACCGGTCATGCCCTCCGCTGCCAGATTGGCGTACTCGATCGCACCGTCAGCATCGAGCAGAATCACTGCATCCTCGATAGAAGCGAGCATCGCCAGGGAGCGCTGCTCGGCGATACTGGTGCGTTGCACCTGCTCCTGCAAGGCGGTCTCAGCATCCACATCGCCGATCTGCAACAGACAGTAGCCGGGATGCATCGCCAGGGGACGTACGCTGACCCGCTTGAAGCGATTGTTCTCACTTTTGAAATAGTGCTTGGGACTGGCAAGCCCTGCCTGCATCGGGGCGAGATCGGGCGGCGCCTCGGGATTGCCGATCACTGTGCGCACCAATTGAGCGAACTGAGGATCGGACAGCTGCGGCATAATCCGCGTGACCGGATGGCCCAATACATCATCGTCCAGCTTGCTGATCATGTCAGCCAGCGGCCGGTTCCAAGCCAGGACCACCATCTCTGCGTCCAACATGCAGAGCCCTACGTCACACGCTTCGATGACCTCCTGTATGTGCGCGTAGTCCAGCTCAGAAAAATGCTTGGGGTGAAAGGCTTTCGCCGAGCTCGTCCCCTGCGTCATCGCGCTCCCCCACTACAAAAAAGCAAACAGGCGTAAAAAATCCGGCTCACTTACGTTATCAGTGTAGCTGGACAAACGCGGCCGGTTACCCGGCCAAGAATAACTATTGTGTGTTTGAACCGATGATCCGACTCCGGTTTCACACACATGTGTCACCTCATCGGCCGCAGATGGGAAGAACTTTAGCTCGAATCGTCAACAGGTTAGGCTCAACACTTAGAATAAGGCGACTTCATCCTCGCGCAGCGGACGAAACTCGCCGAGCGCTAATGACGGATCGAGCTCAAGCGGTCCGATGGCCTCCCGGTGCAGTGTTACCACCTGGTGACCGATGGCGGCCAGCATGCGTTTCACCTGATGATATCGACCCTCGGTGATACCGAGCAGCAGTTCGTTCGAGCCGATCTGCTGCACTTGTGCCGGCCGGGTCGGGCTCTTCTCACCTTTCAGTAAAACCCCCTCGCGCAGACGTTGCAGCTCCACCTCACTGGGGGGCGATGCCAGACTCACCCGGTAGCGCTTGGCACAGTCACGGGTGGGTGAGACGATTCGATGGGTCCACTGCCCATCGTCGCTGATCAGCACCAGCCCGGTCGTATCGAGATCGAGGCGTCCAGCGAAATGAAGCCCGTCAGGATTGGCCTGATCAAGCAGATCGATGGCAGTACGATGGGTCGGATCTTCGGTGGCGCAGACCACCCCGAGGGGTTTGTGCAGCATGAGATAGCGTGGCTGGGGCGGCGCCACCGGCACGCCATCGAGGGTCACCCTGGCATCCAAAGGGATCCGGGTGGCTCCCTGCTTCACGGTCACACCCTCTACCATCACCCGTCCGCCACGCAACGCCCGCTGGGCCTGGGAGCGGGTCAGGGCGGTGGCATTACTGAGGTAGCGGTCTAGGCGGAGCATTTATATCGATGACAACTTCGGGTTTCGGAAGAGTTGCTCAGATCCAGTTATCGAACCCTCTCCCCTCACGGGGGAGAGTCAGGTAGAGCGGGGACCGAGCACGCATGCAGTCTGCCGCTCGCCATTCATTCAACATTAAAAAAATCACAACTCCTTGTAGATCTCCGCCCCCTGCCGCTTGAACTCCACCGCCTTCTCCTGCATGCCCTGTTTCAGCGCCTCACCCTCGGCGACGCCTTGGGCGCGGGCGTACTCGCGCACATCCTGGGTGATCTTCATGGAACAGAAGTGGGGCCCGCACATGGAGCAGAAGTGGGCCACCTTGTGGGCCTGATGCGGCAGGGTCTCATCGTGGAACTCTATCGCCCGTTCCGGATCGAGGCTGAGGGCGAACTGGTCATCCCAGCGGAACTCGAAGCGAGCCTTGGACATGGCGTTGTCCTGCAACTGCGCACCGGGGAAACCCTTCGCCAGATCGGCAGCATGGGCAGCGATCTTGTAGGT
>JARRNY010000101.1:0-11975 GCA_037384445.1 Candidatus Thiodiazotropha sp. | reverse complement strand
GGATTGAAGGCGGAAACCGGCCGGTGGTAGCCCATGACCCGGGTCCAGACCTCGCAGCGGGTACGTTCTTCGTTTTTCAGTTCAATCACGCTATGCATGGTTTGATGCCTCTCTCTGTTTGCGTTGGATCAGTGCTTCGTCGCACCGGGGACAATATTCGTGTTCGCCGCTCAGGTAGCCGTGGACCGGACAGATGGAGAAGGTCGGCGTTACCGTCAGGTAGGGGATGCGAAAGCGCTCCAGCGAGCGTTTGACCAGCCGCTTGCACGCCTCGGTGCTGCTGATGCGTTCATTCATATAGAGATGCAACACGGTGCCGCCGGTATAGCGGCGCTGGAGTGGCTCCTGGTGGGTAAGGGCGGCGAAGGGGTCATCGGTATGGCCCACCGGCAGCTGTGAGGAGTTGGTGTAGTAGGGCTTCTCTGCCGTGCCGGCTTGCAGGATGCCGGGATAGCGTTTGCGGTCCTCTTTGGCGAAGCGGTAGGTGGTGCCCTCAGCCGGGGTCGCCTCCAGGTTGTAGAGGTTGCCGGTCTCCTCCTGAAACTCGACCATGCGGCTGCGGATATGGTCGAGGAAACGGCCGGCGAAGCGCTGCCCCCACTCCGAAGTGATGTCGAGCTCGCCGCCGGTGTAGTTGCGGATCATCTCGTTGATGCCGTTGACGCCGATGGTAGAGAAGTGGTTGCGCAGGGTGCCGAGGTAGCGCTTGGTGTAGGGGAAGAGGCCGGCATCCATATGGCGCTGGATCACCTTGCGTTTGATCTCCAGACTGTTGCGGGCGAGGCGCAGCAGCTCGTCGACCCGTTGTAGCAGACCGGCCTCGTCTTCCCGGTGGAGATAGCCGAGGCGCGCGCAGTTGAGCGTCACCACGCCGAGCGAGCCGGTCTGCTCCGCTGAACCGAACAGCCCGTTGCCGCGCTTGAGCAGTTCCCGCAGGTCGAGTTGCAGGCGGCAACACATGGAACGAACCATGTTGGGGCTCAACTCCGAGTTGAGGAAGTTCTGGAAGTAGGGCAGGCCGTATTTCGCCGTCATGGCAAACAGACGCTCGGCATTTTCGCTCTCCCAAGGGAAGTCGGGGGTGATGTTGTAGGTCGGGATGGGGAAGGTGAAGATCCGCCCCTTGGCATCGCCCGCCGTCATCACCTCGATGTAGGCCCGGTTGATCAGGTCCATCTCCGCCTGCAGCTCGCCGTAGCTGAAGGGCATCTCCTCGCCGCCGATGACCGGGATCTGTTCACGCAGATCCTGCGGGCAGACCCAGTCGAAGGTGAGGTTGGTAAACGGCGTCTGTGTGCCCCAGCGCGACGGCACGTTGAGGTTGTAGATCAGCTCCTGGATGGTCTGGCGCACCTGGTCATAGCTCAGGTTGTCTTTGCGTACGAAGGGGGCCATGTAGGTGTCGAAGGAGCTGAAGGCCTGGGCGCCGGCCCACTCGTTCTGCAGGGTGCCGAGGAAGTTGACGATCTGCCCCACCGCGCTCGACATGTGCTTGGGCGGCCCCGCTTCCACTTTGCCTGGTACTCCGTTGAGCCCCTCGTGCAGCAATGTGCGCAGGGACCAGCCGGCGCAGTAGCCGGCCAGCATATCCAGGTCGTGGATATGGATTTGCGCCTCCCGGTGGGCCTCGCCGATCTCCGGCGGATAGACATGGCTGAGCCAGTAGTTGGCGATCATCTTGCCCGAGGTGTTGAGGATCAGCCCGCCCAGGGAGTAGCCCTGGTTGGCGTTGGCGCTGACCCGCCAGTCGGCGCGCTCCAGATATTCTCCCACCGAGGCGGTGACATCGAGCAGAACACGGCGGTCTTCGCGCAGCTTATTGTGCTGCTCCCGATAGACGATATAGGCGCGGGCAGTCTGCAGGTGATTGGCGCTGATCAGTACCTGCTCAACGATGTCCTGAATGCGCTCGATGCCGGGGATACCCTGCGGGATCCCGGCATGTGTCAGTACCTTCATCACCTGGGCGGTCAGCAAGCGGGCTTCCTCTGCGCCGAACTCTCCGCTGGCCTGGCCCGCTTTGAGGATCGCGTTGCGTATCTTTGCGACATCGAAGGCGGCTTCGCTGCCGTCACGTTTGTGCACTTTGCTGGG
This sequence comes from Candidatus Thiodiazotropha sp., assembly GCA_037384445.1. Classification (GTDB taxonomy): domain Bacteria; phylum Pseudomonadota; class Gammaproteobacteria; order Chromatiales; family Chromatiaceae; genus Thiodiazotropha. Next base: position 9,881 of record JARRNY010000101.1, on the reverse strand, counting down.
TAGATGAATGGTCTGAATCGAGGCGTGAGCGGACATGACCGGGAATCCTCCGGATAAACTGGTTTAATCGCAAGATAGTGGGATGCCTTTGAAGTAAAGGCACTATATCTTGTGTTTTCAAGGCGTGAACTTGATCGAGATCAAGTCGCATGCGAATGTCATATTCGATGACCTTGATCGAGATCAAGTCGCATGCGAATGTCATATTCGAGAGGTTGTGTATTGGGGTCAGCAGGTTAGGTGGGATTGTTGAGAAAGCACCCTAGGTGGTGGTGTGCGAACCGGCGATTGGGAAGGCGTACGGGTTTATCGGTGCGGCAAGCCGCACCCTACCGTTGATTCGGAGTGTAGGGTGGGGCCCTGCCCCACCAAAAGTCCTGCCTACCAGACAGACACGAATGCCGGGCGATCAGCGCCCGTCGCCGGCGAAGGGATTGCTGCGCCGCTCCTCGCCGAAGGTCGACATGGGGCCGTGGCCGGGGATGAAACGCACATCGTCGCCCAGCGGGAAGAGTTTCTCCCGGATCGAGCGTATCAGCGTGTCGTAGTCCCCCTTGGGGAAGTCAGTGCGGCCGATGGAGCCCTTGAAGAGCACATCCCCTACCTGGGCCAGGCGTTGGCCGGCATGGTAGAAGACCAGGTGACCGGGGGTGTGGCCGGGGCAGTGGAGTACCTCCAGCCGCTGCTCGCCAAAGCTCACCTCGTCCCCCTCCTGCAACCAGCGGTCGGGTTGGCAGATGCTGCCTTCGTTGAAGCCGAACATGGAGGCCTGCTGGGCCATGCTGTCGAGCCAGAAGGCGTCGTCGGGGTGGGGGCCGTCGATCGGTATGCGTAGCTTCTCAGCCAGTTCGCTGGCGCCGGCGGCGTGGTCGATGTGTCCGTGGGTGAGCAGAATGCGCTCCGGCGTCAGGCCGTAGTGATTCAGTTCGGTCATGATCTTCGGGATGTCGCCACCCGGATCGATGATCGCGGCGTGTTGGCTCTTTTCGCACCAGAAGAGGGTACAGTTCTGCTGGAAGGGGGTGACGGGAATTATGGCGTAGCGCATCAGAGCAGCCTCCGCAGCAGTTTCTCCAGCTGGGTCTGGGTTTTGCTCCCCAGGGCGATATCGAGTATCCGGTTGTCTTTCACCAGCACCGTGGTTGGGGTGGCGCGGATGTTGAAGCTGCGCGCGGTCTCTGTGTCAGACAGCACATCGACCTTATTGACCTGGGGGTGCTCCTCCGCCAATTGATCGATGATCGGCGTCATGCTGCGGCAGGGAGCGCACTTGGCACTGTAGAAGTAGATAAGCCGGTCTCCCGACCCGCTACCGGACAGATCGCTGTCAACCGCTCGGCCGATCTGCCGGCGCGAGGAGAGGTAGGTCAGTATTGGCACCAGGAGTAGAAAGGCGGTGGCTGCCAGTAACACGATCGATAACCAGGACATGATGACTCTCTGATGTCGTTTTGTAGTCTGCCCGTTACAATGGCCTCCCTATCAACGATAACGGGCCGGAGAGCGGATGGAGCAGATGACGCTTTTTATAGTGCTAGGGGGATTATTGATCCTGGCCCTGGTGCTGGCAAGTATCGCCCAGCGCTACCACGCCTATGTGGAGGAGCGGCGGCGGCAGATCGAGCGAATCCTGCGGCGCGTCGATGAGGTGCAGGAGATCGTTCAGCGCCTGCAGGGGCTGGCTGTGCCGCCTGAGGTGTTGCAGTTGCTGCAAAGCGACATTCTGGCCAGGCTTGAGGTGGTGAAACAGGTCCACCCGCGTCAACCGGGGATCGATGACATGATCGGCAAGGCCAGATCAGCACAGGCTGGTAGTGAGCAGGGCGGAGTCGCCCCGTCGGCACTCAACGAGGCCGATTTTGAAAGGTTGATGCGCGGGCTGGGACAGGTGAAATGGATGCTGAAGGAGGGCCGCTTTCTCGTTTCGCTAACCGGGGAGGCGAGCGGCCGGATGATGCAGAGCATCGTTTTCTGCCAGGCCGAGTCGATCTATCGCTTTCACCGGCGGGAGACCGAACGCCGAGCGAAAGAGGGTCAGCTCCATCAAGCCTTGTGGCACTGCAACCAGGCACGTCAGTTCTTGCGCGATGAGGCGCCGGACAACGAGTCGAGCCGAGAGTGGTATCGCGAGATGGATCAGCGCTACCGAGAGATTTCGGCGGAGATTTCCGGTCACTCCTCTGCGCCGTCAGAGGAACCATCCTCACCGTAGCCCCCCTGGGTGTCGGGAATGCGGTGATTTTCATCCAGCCAGTCTCCCAGGTCGATCAAGCGGCAGCGATCACTGCAGAACGGCCGCCAGGTCGATTCACTGCTCCAGATCACTGACTTACCGCAGGTGGGGCAAGCTACGGTCTTCGGGTTGTCCGGGTGGGATGTGGTATGACTCATGGGCTCGGTCGGGGCTGTTTGCAGTGGTCAGAAGATGCAGGAGGTGAGCAGAAACTCCACGTCGCTGCTGGTCTGAAGCGGCTTGCCAGCATCCGAAGACTCCAGGAAGCGGATACTGAAACGGTGTTTGTTTCCGCTGATTTCAGTGAAAACGGTGGAGGTCCGCGGCAGGCTCACCCGGATCATCTGGGCCGGCGCCGAGCTCTCCAGAGTGCGCTGAAAAAAGCCATGTTCCGCCAATTCGCGGGTAGGCAGTTTACTGTTTCTCACCAGATTCAGCAGCAAAACCACCGCCTCTCGTACCGGCAGCAGTTCCTGCAGCCAGTCGCTCATTTGATGTTGGCGCACATCGTGTGGCTGATTCAGCCAGAAGTGGTATTGCGGTAGATCGAAATTACAACTGCCGCCGGGGATACTGCTGCGCTGCAAAATGGTGGTGAGAAATTCGTTGCTGCGCAAATGGCGTGCGATCTGACCGTTCATCTGATAGACCTGATGGATCGCCTGCTCCAGATCGTCCACTACCTGTCCCAGGGCCTGCATGTCGACGCCGGGCTGCTGGCGTACCCGCTCCAGATTGCTGGTGTGTCGCTCCAGCTCCTTGAGGATCTCAGTCTTCAGGTCGCTGCGAGCAAAGATACTGATGATGCTGAGCAGACCGTCGATGGCTGCGCGATTGCTCCAGGGGTCGGCTTGCGGGCGGAAGTGATCGACCTGCAGAAACAGGTGCTCCAAGCGTAGAAAGGTGCGAATCCTTTCATTCAGTGGATGTTCGAAATGGATCAGGTCAGCCACAAATTTGTTACTTTCCGCCAGAGTGAGTGTTCAATAAGCACACTATTATGTCAGGCCCCGCCAATGAACTCTAACTGCGTTAACGATCTATAGGCGCTTTTGTAACACGGTTGGCAGACGGGCTGAAAACCTTACTAGCCACGGACCCCGGGGCTGAGGCTGAAGCTGTCCAGAATATGCACATAATTGACCCGCTCGAATTCGCTGGGGTCGGCAATCGAACGTTGGCTGAGGCGGCCGCGAAAATCATCCACCGATTCAAAGCCCTGCTCATCCATCCATACCTCGATGCCGGAGAGAAGTGGGGCGATGGCCTGGGCTCCCTGCTCCAGCAGCAGACTACAGATGTGTACCACATCGGCGCCCGCCAATAGCAGTTTGATGGCATCCTCGGCCGAATGAACACCGCCGGTGGCGCCCAGGGAGAGTGCAGTGCGACCGTGCAGGATGGCGATCCAACGCATCGCCAGCAGGGACTCAATCGAGGTCGAGGTGTGCAGGCTGTGGCTCAGACGCAAAGTGTCGATATTGATGTCTGGTTGATAAAAACGATTAAACAGGGAGACGCCTGCGGCGCCGGCCAGCTCCAGCTGTTTCACCATATTGGCGACGGAACTGAAGGCGGGGGAGAGTTTCATATTGATGGGAATCGACACCTGCTGCTTCAACTGGGTGAGCAGTTCCACGTAGCGCCGTTCGATCTCGCTGCCACTGACTTCCACGTCAGCTGCAACCTGATATATGTTGAGCTCCAGGGCATCGGCGCCCGCCTGCTCTATCTCCTCGGCATGGGAGATCCAACCGCCCGGGGTGGTGCCGTTGAGGCTGGCGATGACCGGTATGTCGAGGGTCTCTTTCAAAGCGCGCAGGTTTTCGAGATAGAGGTCCTGACCGTTGGAGAAGTCGTAGTGGCCGGGCAGGAAGCTGTCCGCTTCGGCGAAGCCGATCTCCTGGTGATGAAGAAATCGCACCATGGTCTCCTCTTCGGCAGAGACCGCCTCTTCGAATAGGGAATACATGATGATTGCGGAGGCGCCGGCATCCTGCATGCGCTTAGCGTCATCGATACTGCGGGAGAGCGGAGAGGCGGAAGGGACGAGGGGGTTCTTCAGTTTTAATCCAAGATAATCGGTTGTGAGGTCCATAACGCTTCTCGCTGATGTCTGGTTGATACGCCTATTAAAGGCTATTTGGTCGGGATCGCCAATAGTGGTTTGTCAGGGGGGCGGTCTTCGCTGAGGGATTCTGGTGTGTGTGCCAGCATCGATCTCAGCAGTTGAATATCAAGCTTGGGTCATATGACGCCATCTATATAGACCTGCTGCCCTTGGAGTAAGGAGTTTGCCTCTATTCTGCGCGTCCATGATGAGTTTTGCTATCTAAGCAAGGCATCGCTGACCATTTTATCCAGAGGTCCGCAGTGAGGCCGAAGCATACGCCTGTGGCTTGGAACCGGATAGAGAGTCGTCGAGCAGAGGCAGTTGTTACTGCTCAACGACAAGCGGTAAAACAGTGAGAGTTTCTGATACGCAAAAGAACACTTTTTCCTGTAGCCAATAGCTTCGCTCGCTTGACGTTATGCGTATGGAAAGAAGGGTCATAAGAGGAATGGCGCTGACTTAAGCGAACTGTGCCGGGTTGGCCAAAGAATAACGGTGCGGCAAGCCGCACCCTACGGCTCAATTACGGGTAGGGTGCGGCTTGCCGCACCAAATACTTGCTTAAGTCAGCGCCATTCGGGTCATAAGAGCGATATTTTGCATCTGCTCGAATCGCCAGTTGATTGGTCAGTATTACGAGCGCTCATCCCCCTGTGTTTTGACGGTAGCATAGTAAGCACATAGGATGACTCTATTGGGATGAACCACGGCAAGTAATACAAAGGGCGCCAGCCATCGTCCATAGACAAGAAGAAGGTGATTTGATGTCAGATCAATCTTTAACCAACGGGGTTATGTTCAATGCCTACCCGGACAGCATTGGTAGCAAACTGAGTGATACCATCGCGCTGCTGCAGCGCCCCGAGCTGCACAACGTTTTCTCCCTCTTTTATATTCTGCCTACCTTCTTCCAAAGCGATCTGGATCGCGGTTTCTCCATCAACCGCTACGAACTCAATGAAGAGTTGGTGTCAGAGGCGGATCTACAGGCTCTGAGGGAGTTGAACGTCGTCCTCAAATTCGATCTGGTGCTGAATCACCTATCGGTGCGTTCACCCCAATTTCTGGATATGCTGGCAAAGGGTGATCAATCACGCTACCGCGACTTTTTCATTGATTGGAACAAGTTTTGGGAGGGCGAAGGCGAGATGGGTGAGGATAACGTCATCATTCCGGATGAGGCCCATCTCAATAAACTCTTCATGCGCAAACCGGGTCTTCCTGTCCTGTTTGTCCGCTTCCCGGATGGCTCGGAGCGGCCCTACTGGAATACCTTCTATCAATACATTCACTATCGGGAGCTGGAACCCGAAGACCTCAAGCATCTGCGTATCTTGCCACCGGATGAGGTGGACATGATCCTCAGTCGGATCAATGTAAAGATCGCTGCCGAGGAGGATTTTCGCAACATCGATTTAGGTCCGTATCAAGACTACCTGAAACAGATCATCGACATTGTCGAATCGAAACGACGTTACCTGGGCCAGATGGATCTCAATGCCGAATCGGAAGTGGTGTGGGAATTCTATGCTGAGACCCTGAAACGATTGGCCGATTTCGGCGGCAAGTTGATTCGTCTTGACGCCTTCGCCTATCTGCACAAAAAACCGGGGCTGAGCAATTTCTTCAACACCCCCGGCACCTGGGATTATCTCGATCGACTCAAGTCCATTGCCGAAGCGAATCAGCTGAGCCTGCTGCCTGAGATTCACGCCCAATATGGCAAGCATCTGCACACTGCTGTTGCTGAAGCCGGCTATCCCATTTACGACTTTTTTCTCCCGGGCCTGTTGCTGGATGCGCTGGATCAAGGGCGCAATACCTACCTGTTACGCTGGATCGATGAGATCCAGACAAAGCGCATTCGCACGGTCAATATGTTGGGTTGTCATGACGGTATACCAGTGCTTGATCTGGATGGTTTCGAGACCGAGGATGGTTATCAGAAGGGACTGCTTGAAACAGCCGAGATCGAGGCCATTATCGAACGCGTGATCGAGCGCGGCGGCCGGGTGAAGAACCTCTTTGGCGCCGACGGAAAAAAGATCGCCTATTACCAGGTCAATGCCACCTACTTCAGTGCATTGGGCGAAGACGAACAGAAGCTGCGTCTGGCGCGCGCCATTCAGCTCTTTATGCCGGGTATTCCCCAGGTCTGGTATCTGGATCTTTTCGCCGGTAAGAACGACTATGCCGCCGCCGACAAGGGTGGCACGGCCAGCCACAAAGAGATTAATCGCACCACGTTAAGCCACGAAGCGGTAGCTGCGGGATTGCAAAGCGCTGTGGTGCTCGATCAACTGGAGATGATGCGTCTGCGAAACACTGCGGCGGCCTTCAACGGTACTCTGTATATCGGCGAAACCCCGCCGAATGAGCTGGAGATGACCTGGTCGCTGGAAGATGACAGCGTCACCTTAAAGGCCAACCTCGAGAGTCACGGGTTCACCATTAGCCACAGCGCCGCAGGAGCTGAGGTGCAGGTCTATAGCTACCCCAAACCCTGACATGTTCTATGCCTGAAGAGAGCTTGATATGAAGATACTTGCTACCGATCTTGATCGCACCCTGCTACCCAACGGTTCCTGGTCCGTTGATGAGAACGCCATTGCGCTGTTTAACGAGTGGACCACTAAACAGGGCGTGCTGGTGGTCTATGTGACAGGGCGCAATCTTGATCTGACTGAAAATGCGATTCACGAATATGGCGTGCGTTATCCCGATATCCTTTGCGGTGATGTGGGAACCACCATTCGACACTATGAAAACGATGCCTGGACAATGGATCAGGGCTGGATCGATCACGTCCACGCCATGAGTCCGCGCTGGGACAATCCGGCCATTCGTGATGCGCTGGCGCAAGTCAAGGGTATGCGCGAACAGGAGGCCGAGCACCTGAATGAGTTCAAACAGAGTTACTATGTAGACCATCAAAACCGCGAGGCCATTTTGGCTGAAGTGGAAGGTTTGATCGGCGGTAAGTTTGATGAGGTGCTGGTATACAGCTTTGATTCCAATAACGGCAACGGCCTGCTGGATGTGCTCCCCGCCAGCGCTACCAAGCAGACCTCACTGGAGTACATCGCCAAAGCCTATAAAGCAGGCAAAGATGTCGTCTTTTGTGGCGATAGTGGTAATGATGTCTTTCCCCTCACGGCTGGCTTTCTTGGCGTAATGGTGCGCAATGCAGATGAACAGTTAGTCCATCAGGTCACCGAGGCGAAGCGGAAAAACGACGCTATCCAGATCTATCATGCCAAGGGGAACTTTATGGGGCTCAATGGCTACTATGTGAGTGGTGTGCTTGAAGGCGCCTACCATTACGGTCTGTTGGATGACTCGGTGGAACTTACTACCTCTGCGCTGTAGTAACAGGGGCCGCTGACATTCGATGACAGGCAATGATCGGGATGCGTTCATTGCCAGGTGATGGTTGCTCCTGCTACTGGATATACTCAACGGGATTCAGGTAGAAGGCTTTTTTATAGCCTTGGGTAGATGAGTCGATACGCCAGGGCAATGGAATGAGACTTAGGATGGAATAGTGCAGGTGGGGTTGTTTGCCTTTGGCATTGCCGGAATCGCCCACGCTGCCGATTTCGTCGCCTTTCGAGAGTATGAATCCCATCTCCTGGTTGATGCTGGCTAAATGAGCAAAATAGTGTATGCGCCATTTGGGACCTAAGCCGATTACTACGTTGCCGCCTTTGTTGATTGTGCCTTGATAAAGTAAAACTAAATTTGTTGTCGCAAGCACCGGCGTCTTTGTAGGCGCGAATATATCGATGCCTTTGTGAACTCCGGAATCCCCCCAGGGCTCATACCAAAAGGTATCCTGATTCCAGTCACTTTGTGTGGCGCCTTTAACGGGGATAACCCGGTCCTCTGGGATGAGAAAGCCCGCTACGAAAATCGCTAAAAACGCGAGGCCAATATATTTTCTTTTCATGCTTGATCTGTGGTGTGGGTTTTAGTGGGGCTTCACTATTAACGGTGATTTAATTAACTCAATTTATTTATACCATTCATAAAGCTTCGAAGCTAAGTCATGCTGCTTTGTGGTGTCTATGGTTGAACCAATATGAGCGCCATCCCAAAAAAATAACCTCACCCTGCCTTCAAGCTATAGCGAATTGTATTTATATGCAGAGATGGTTTTTATTAATCAGGTTGTATGGATGCTGTATGTTTCATTGTCGAATTGCTCAAGGGGCATATCAATACAGGTCGGAGACATTGCTGAATGTCTTCAAACCCATGAAGGTGTCAATTTATTTATAGTGATTGGCGGACTTTCTGTGCAATCGCGCGAAGCCTATGCGGATAACTGAAAAATTAATCTGTCGGGATTTTAGTATATCTCCCTCTCCCTGGCCCTCTCCCGCCACAGGAGGGGGCGTTTTATTCGAGAATAGTGTTAGCTTCCAGCCAGGTTATACAGACAAGCTTTCAAGTTACCTCCGCTCCTGATCCAGGCTTTCCCTCTCCCCTTGCGGGAGAGGGCCAGGGAGAGGGGGAGAGAAAATATCCTGCGCAAAGCGAGCGCCACAACTCAACATTCAAAGCTGTTCTGGCGGTTACTCAATTCCTCCGCTAATGTCGCATGGCTGCTTTAGCTGAGTAATCAAGGAAATAACTTTGTGCCGGTTTTGGCCATTAACTCTCTTTTTCAGTGCTGGCATGTGCTACAGCAAGATGCGCCAGTTGCTCGTAGAGCTGATAGCGAGTCTTGATTTGTTGTTGCGCCTGACGCATGAAGCGTTCGGAGGCTTCCGGGTCGGTTCGTTGCAGAACGCTGAAGCGGGTCTCCGTTGAGGCGAAGTCACGGTAGGGGATGGAGGGTTCCTTGGAATCCATTTTCAGCGGATTTTCCCCCTGCTCCGTGCGCCGTGGATCGTAGCGGAACAGCGGCCAGTGACCGGAGTCGACTGCCAGCTCCTGCTGACGGATGTTGTTCGACAGATCGACGCCATGCGCGATACAGGGGGAGTAGCAGATGATGAGTGAGGGGCCGTCGTATGATTCCGCCTCCAGAAAGGTGCGCAGGGTCTGAACGTCTTTGGCGCCAAAGGCGACCTGGGCCACATAGACATTACCGTAGGACATGGCCATCAGCGCCATGTCTTTTTTGCTGGTGGCTTTACCACCGGCGGAGAACTTGGCGACTGCGCCCAGCGGGGTGGCTTTGGAGGTCTGCCCACCGGTGTTGGAGTAGGTCTCGGTGTCGAGCAGCAGGATGTTGACGTTGCGACCGGAGGCGAGCGCGTGGTCAACGCCGCCATAGCCGATGTCGTAGGCCCAGCCGTCGCCGCCCACCAGCCAGACGCTCTTTTTCGCCAGACTGTCGGCAGTGGCCATCAGGCTGCGGGCCTGGGGAGTGGCGATCTGCCGCAGTTTCTCTTTCAGGCTCACGATGCGTTGGCGTTGTTCAAAGATGGCCGGTTCGCTGTGTTGATCGGCACTCAGCAGGGCGTCGGCCAACTCTGCGCCAATCTCATCACGCAGGGCGCTGACCAGTTCACGCGCATGGTCGCG
>JARRNY010000100.1:0-18298 GCA_037384445.1 Candidatus Thiodiazotropha sp. | reverse complement strand
GAGCGAGGTCTTATAGGCACTCGCGCCCTCGGTGGCTGCCTTGACGTTCCCTCGGCCATCAAGCTCAACTCCCAGCTCCTCAATCATCCCTTCGTGCACAGGGTGGACAAAGCCCATTGCCAGGGTCACCAGCTCGGCTTTCAACTCAAACTCGGAACCCGCCACTTCGGACATCTGCCAGTTACCTTGCTCGTCCTTGCTCCACTCCACCTTGATGCACTTAACAGCCGCGAGATTACCATTGCCATCATCGATAAAGGCCTTGGTAGCGACCTGCCACATCCGCTGGCAACCCTCTTCCTGGGAGCTGGAGGTACGCATTCGATTTGGCCAGTCAGGCCAGGTGACGCCCTTGTTCTCCTGCTCAGGCGGTTGCGGCAGGATCTCCAGTTGGGTCACCGAAGCCGCACCGTGGCGATTGGAGGTGCCAATGCAGTCGGAACCGGTGTCACCGCCACCAATCACCACCACATTCCTGCCCTCGGCAGAGATGAAGTCCTCGACCTTGTCACCCTGCACCCGGTGGCTGTTGCGGCGCAGGAAGTCCATGGCGAAGTGAACACCATTGAGCTCACGGCCCGGAATCGGCAGATCACGCGGCTTCTCGGAGCCACCAGCCAATACCACTGAATCGAATTCCTCGAGCAGCTGCTTGACCGGAATATCGACACCGATATTGACGTTGGTTTTGAATTCCACGCCTTCGGTGCGCATCTGCGCCATGCGACGGTCGATGACCTTTTTGTCCAGCTTGAAATCGGGGATGCCGTAGCGCAGCAGACCGCCGATACGGTTCTGCTTTTCATACAACACCACGGCGTGACCTGCACGAGCCAGCTGCTGAGCGGCCGCCATGCCAGCGGGACCGGAACCGACTACGGCCACCCGTTTGCCGCTCTTGTGCACAGCGATCTGGGGCTTGACCCACCCCTCCTGCCAGGCCTTCTCGATAATGCTGTATTCGATGGTCTTGATGGTGACCGGCTGGTCATCGAGATTCAGGGTACAGGCCGCCTCACAGGGAGCCGGACAGATGCGACCGGTGAACTCAGGAAAGTTGTTTGTGCTGTGTAACACATCGATAGCGTCCCGCCAGTCCTCCCGGTAGACCAGGTCGTTCCAGTCCGGAATGATGTTGTTGACCGGACAACCCTGATGACAGAACGGAATGCCACAATCCATGCAGCGCGCGCCCTGCTGGCTGACCGCCTGGTCAGACATCGGAATCACGAACTCTTGATAGTGGGAGAGGCGGTCGGCAACCGGTGTATAGGTCCGGTCCTGACGTGCGATCTCTTTGAAACCCGTTGGCTTACCCATGCTCAGTGACTCCCCTTACTCTCAGCGGCAGCGAAATTCTGCTGCGCCTGCATCTCTTTCAGCGCGCGGCGGTACTCCACCGGCATAACCTTGACGAATTTGGGCAGCGTGCTGCTCCAGTTGTCGAGAATGTGCTGGGCCACTTCTGAATTGGTGTAGTGGAGATGTTTCTCGATCAGCTGTTTCAAGCGCAGTGCATCAAAACGGGTCATGTCGCTGCTGAGGTCGACCATTCCGTGGCTCTCAAGATCGCCACCCTGGTGATCCAGCTCCTCCAACGCGACATCTTCGTCCTCGATCGGCTCCAGCTCCACCTGCGCCAGGTTACAGCGCTGGGCGAAATCACCCTGCTCGTCCAACACGTAGGCGATGCCACCCGACATGCCGGCGGCAAAGTTGCGGCCGGTAGTGCCCAGGCAGACCACGATACCGCCGGTCATGTACTCGCAGCCGTGGTCACCCACGCCCTCGACCACCGCCGTGGCACCCGAGTTACGTACACCGAAGCGCTCGCCGGCCACGCCACGGAAGTAACATTCGCCGCTGATGGCGCCATAGAGCACCGTATTGCCGACGATGATGTTCTCTTCCGCCTTGCCGATCTTCGACTCCTGCGGCGGGTAGATCACCAGACGGCCACCCGACAGGCCCTTACCCACATAGTCGTTGCCTTCACCTGCCAGCTCCAGGGTGACACCCTTGGTGACCCAGGCACCGAAGGATTGGCCTGCCGTACCCTTGACCTTGATATAGACCGTGTCGTCAGGCAAACCCGCATAGCCGTACTTCTCAGCCAAGCGACCCGAGAGCATGGTGCCGAAGGTGCGGTTGTAGTTATGGATATCGACCTCGATCTTAACCGCCTCACCCTTCTCCAAAGCGGGCTTGGCACGCTCGATCAACTCCCGGTCGAGTGCCTTGTCGAGTCCGTGATCCTGTGTCTCGCAGTTGTAGATGGCGACACCCTCACCCGCCTCCGGCTTACGCAACAGACGACTATAGTCGAGCCCCTTGGCCTTCCAATGGTTGATGGCCTGGCGCATATCGAGGCGGTCGCTCTGACCAATCATCTCGTTCCAGCTGCGGAAACCCAGCTGCGCCATCAGCTGGCGAGCCTCTTCGGCAACGAAGAAGAAGTAGTTGATGACGTGTTCCGGCTTGCCGGTGAAACGCTTGCGCAACTCCGGATCCTGGGTCGCGATACCTACCGGGCAGGTGTTGAGATGGCACTTGCGCATCATCAGGCAGCCTTCAGCGATCAGCGGCGCAGTAGCGAAACCGATCTCATCGGCACCCAGCAGGGCAGCCACCACCACATCGCGGCCGGTGCGCATACCGCCGTCGGCCTGCACCGCGATACGCCCGCGCAGCTGGTTCAGCACCAACGTCTGATGGGTCTCGGCCAGGCCGATCTCCCAGGGCGAACCGGCGTGCTTGATCGAGGTCAGCGGGCTGGCACCGGTGCCGCCATCATAGCCGGCGATGGTGACATGGTCGGCGTGCGCTTTGGAAACACCGGCGGCGACCGTACCCACGCCCACTTCGGAGACCAGTTTCACTGAGATGCGCGCCTTCGGGTTGGCGTTCTTCAGATCGTGAATCAGCTGCGCCAGATCCTCGATGGAGTAGATGTCGTGATGTGGCGGCGGCGAAATCAGGCCAACGCCGGGGGTAGAGTGGCGTACCCGCGCAATCTGCTGGTTGACCTTGTGGCCGGGCAGCTGACCACCTTCACCGGGCTTGGCGCCCTGTGCCATCTTGATCTGAATGTCGTCGGCGTTGACCAGGTACTCAGTAGTGACGCCAAAGCGCCCCGAGGCCACCTGCTTGATGGCGGAACGCTCTGGGTTCCTTGAACCGTCTGGCAGCGGGTTGAAGCGCTCCGGCTCCTCACCGCCTTCACCCGTATTGGACTTACCGCCGATGGCATTCATCGCCTTGGCCAGGGTCGAGTGGGCCTCGTAAGAGATGGAACCGAACGACATGGCACCGGTAGCGAACCGCTTGACGATCTCACTGGCCGGCTCCACCTCGTCGAGAGGGATCGGCTTTTCGGCAAACTTGAACTCGAACAGGCCACGCAGAGTGAGCAGGATCTCGTTCTGTTCGTTGATCGTCTTGGCGAACTCAGTGTAGGTGTTCCAATCGTTGCTACGTACCGAGTGCTGCAGCTTAGCGATACTCTGCGGGGTCCAGTTGTGATCCTCGCCTCGCAGACGGTAGGCATAATCACCGCCGACATCGAGATGACGCTTGTAGATCAGCTGGTCGCCATAGGCCTTGTCGTGCCACTTCACCGCCTCGGCGGCGACTTCGTTCAGGCCAGCACCCTCAATCGTGGTGGTAGTGCCGGTAAAATAGGCGTCGATCAGTTCACTGGAGAGCCCCACCGCGTCAAAGATCTGCGCACCGCAGTAGGACTGGTAGGTGGAGATACCCATCTTCGACATGACTTTTTTCAGGCCCTTGCCGATGGCCTTGATATAGCGCTTCTGTGCTTCCGCAAAGGTGAGCTTCTCAGTCAGCTGAGACAGCTCGCTTTGGATGGTATCGAAGGCGAGGTAGGGATTGACCGCCTCGGCGCCGTAACCGGCCAGAGTAGCGAAGTGATGCACTTCAAGGGCGGCTCCGGTCTCCAATACCAGACCCGATTCGGTACGCAGCCCTTTGCGAATCAGATGATGGTGTACCGCGGAAGTGGCCAGCAGCGCCGGGATCGCAATGCTGTCTGCATCGACCCGCCGGTCCGAGAGGATCAGAATGTTAAAGCCCTCGCGTACCTTCTGCTCAGCCAGATCGCAGAGTGCATCCAGCGCCGGTTTCATACCGGCTGCCCCTTCAGCCACCGGATAGGTGATGTGCAGTGTCTTGGTGCGGAAGGCGCCGCTGGTATTGTCCTCAATGTGACGGATGCGCTCCAGGTCTTCATTGGTCAGCACCGGCTGACTGACCTCGAGACGCATGTGACTGCCGGCATCTGCCAGATTGAGCAGATTCGGCCGAGGACCGATCAGGCTCACCAGCGACATTACCAACTCCTCACGAATCGGATCGATCGGCGGATTGGTGACCTGGGCGAAATTCTGTTTGAAATAGGTCGACAGGTGCTTGGCTCGCAGAGAAAGCACCGAGGGCGGGTTGTCGGCACCCATGGAGCCGGTCCCTTCCTGGCCGGTCATGACCATGGGGGTAAGCAGGAACTTGATGTCCTCCTGGCTGTAGCCGAAGGCCTGCTGGGCGTCCAGCAGATCATCTTCGTCGGGCGCCATCGGCGCAACATCAGAAGGCAGTTCATCGAGGTGGATCTGGGTCTGATCGAGCCAATCCTGATAGGGTTTGGCCGAGGCCAGCTGAGACTTGATCTCAACATCGTCGATGATGCGGCCCTGCTCCATATCGATAAGGAACATCTTGCCGGGTTGCAGGCGCCACTTCTTAACGATCTTCTCTTCGGGGATATCAAGCACACCCATCTCGGAACCCATCACCACCAGGTCATCCTCTGTGATCAGGTAGCGGGCCGGACGAAGGCCATTGCGATCCAGTGTGGCGCCAATCTGACGGCCGTCGGTAAATGCTACGGCGGCAGGACCATCCCAGGGCTCCATCAGCGCCGCATGGTACTCGTAGAAGGCGCGTCGTTCCTTGTCCATCAACTTATTGCCACCCCAGGCCTCGGGGATCAGCATCATCATGGCGTGGGCCAGAGAGTAACCGCCAGCGACCAGCAGCTCCAGCGCATTGTCGAAGCATGCAGAGTCAGACTGGCCCTCCGGAATCAGCGGCCAGATCTTATCCAGATCCTCGCCGAGGATATCGGAAGCCATGGAGTTCTTGCGCGCCCGCATCCAGTTCACATTGCCCCGTAAGGTATTGATCTCACCATTGTGGGCAATCATGCGGAACGGATGGGCCAGATCCCAGGTAGGAAAGGTATTGGTGGAGAAGCGCTGATGCACCAGCGCGAGGGCCGTGACTATGCGTTCATCATCAAGATCGAGAAAATAGTCGCCGACCTGATCAGCCAGCAGCATGCCCTTATAGACCAGGGTGCGCGAAGAAAATGAGGTGAAGTAGAAAGCGTCCCCGCCCTCCAGCTCCGCCTGCTGAACTCGACACTCAATCTGTTTCCGGATAACGAAGAGTTTACGCTCGAAGGCATCCTGATCAGCGCAGTTGTCACCACGACCAACGAATATCTGGCGTACAACCGGCTCCGTGGGTTTCACACTGTAGCCCAGGTCGTCGTTGTTCACCGGCACATCTCGCCAGCCCAGAACAGACTGCCCCTCGGCTGTCACCAATTGCTCGACGCTCTCTTCACAGACAATGCGGCTTGCCTCATTGCGCGGTAAAAACATCATGCCGATGGCGTAATCGCCCTCGGTTGGCAAATCGAAATCGGTTACTTCACGGAAGAAGGTATCCGGAATCTGAAACAGGATACCCGCACCGTCACCCGCTTTGGGGTCGGCGCCCACTGCACCTCGATGGGTCAACCGCTCAAGAATCCCCAGGCCCTGCTGGATGATCTCATGGCTCTTGACACCTTTGATGTTGGCAACAAAACCTACACCACAGGCATCGTGTTCATTGGCGGGATCGTAGAGTCCCTGTTTCGGCGGTAAAGCACCCTGGTTCATTACGCAAACCTCATTTTGCCCGTACCTGCCCGGCCGAGGCCCTGGCGGCATTCTCAGGCAATTGCTGAAGAAGGAGTTATCGGCGGCGATTCACAGCCGCCCGCATACATCTCAAAAACCCGAACATCGGATAGGCGTCATACTTGATGCCCTCTCTGCACATTCGCGCTCGTTCGGTAACACTTGGTGTCTGCGACGCCTATATGGGCACGAATGAGCGGCCCGAATAGAGCCTCAGAGGGTGCTTCGGTCTTTCAGATCCGAATCAACCCTGAGCCTGAATGTCGCCAATCCCCTGTTCAAGCGAGTAACGAGACGCAGAACATCGTAGGATACTTGAGAAATCACTCACAGACCAGTATGCAGGGGTTTTCCCTAAAGCTTGGACACCATTTACGCCGAAACTACCCCAAATTCAATACCTGAGGCAACCCGGGAAGCCTCTGGTTATTCAACCATCTAAGGCTGCAAAGAGGCAAAAGAGCGCGCCCAGGCACCACCTTTCTGTAGATCTGGAGCCAATTGTTTGATCGCCTCAACCGCTGCGGTCCGGTTGGGAAATTCACCCAAAAGGAGCGGATACCAGGCCCGCCCCTGGCGTTCTGTGCGTACGGAAAAAGCTTTGCCCTGCAGGTGGTGCTTGTCAATAACTGGTTGTATTGACTCGATATTCTCTACAGCCAGAATCTGGATCGTATAGCTACCTGGCTTTTGCTCCCTGACCCACTCCAGAGACCGGAGCACCGTTGGCTTGGTGGAGATCTTGACCTCAACAGCAGACTCCGGCTGCTCCGCTGGAGGCACATCGGGCGCTGCAACCGGCTCATCCATAACTTCACTTTCAGGATTCTCTTTAGCTGCTAGCTGCCCTGGAGCCTCAATGGTCGGGTCCTCATTCGGCGTGCTTGGCGTTGGTTCGACTGCCGTCTCTTGGGTCACGCCATCAGGCTCGCTTGCACTCTCGTGCTCTACCGGTTCCGGCACGGATGTTTCAGGTACGGCTTCAGACACAACGCTCGATGCATCTGGTGGCTGCCGCTCGATCTCAGAAGCCGGATTGATCTGCACCACGCTTGGCGCGTCAACCACTTCGGCTGGTCCAGCCGCTCCTGGTTTCGGCAAAACAATTTGCGCTTGCGGTTTATTGTTGGTCTGGGCCGATGGTTCGGCCTCGTGAGCGATTTCCGCATTCGCGACACGCTCATCAGGCAAGGGCACATCAGGCGTAAACAGCTGATTTAGCGACTCCTGAAAAACCAGCACCAACAGTAACAGGACTGCCAGGGAAGCCGCTCCCCAGACAAGCGGCTGGTTGAGCTTGCCAAGAATCGGTTTACTGACGGCATCCGCCTCACCAAAAGCCTCCAGGATCGCATGGGCGAGTGGCCCAGGCGCGCCACGGGTTTCACGATAGATGCGTGACATGCGAGACTCATCCAGCGCCAGCCCCTGATCCAGACCCTCTATTTTCAATAAATAATCCATATAGGTATCAGCCTCTTCCCTCGTCAGCGGGGGAAGGTCTATCACCTGAATGGATTGTGGCGACATGATCTGCAACTGTGGCGTGGATAGCAGCATGTCGATCTGTTCGTTGGCAAACAGGACCAGACTCACCAATGGTGCGCCACTCACTTGCCGCTCGTAGAGGCGCAGCAGGGTAATCAGGCTGGTGGGAGGTAGCTCTTGGGCATCGTCGATAAGCAATACCGGGATGGTGCCGCGCTTTCTCAGAGTCTCAAAACGATTCACCAACCGTTTGATATTGTCCTCTTTTGCATCTGGCAGGCCATTGCAGCGGGCAATCTGCGCCAACAGCCGTTCCGGCTGCATCATGGAATCCGCGGAAAAGTGACAGACAGCCCAATTCTTTGGCGCGCCCGACTGAAGTCGAGAGGCCAGCAGACTCTTTCCGATACCGGACATGCCTCTTACCAGCGGGACCAACTCACTGTTTTCAATCAGATGCTTGATCAGATCAAGGCGCGCCTCAGATTCGGGCGTGGAGAATATGTCCTCAGACTCAGGCAAGCGAAGCTCCTATCTCAGTGGGTTAGCTGACCATAATTCTCAAGCGTTTCATGCAACTTTTCCATATCGAACTCATCCGTTACGCAGGCAGAACCGATAGCGTTGAGCAATACCAACCGCAACTTGCCATCCAGCACCTTTTTATCCACCGACATCAGGGAGAGGAATCGATTCGCATCCAGTTCCTTGGGCGGGACAATTGGCAGACCCGCGCGCTCGATCAATGCACAGGCTCGCGCCAAACCCTCCTGCCTGAGCCAGCCTAACCGGTATGACAGGTCCGCGGCCATGCACATACCCGTAGCAACGGCTTCGCCATGCAGCCAGGTGCCATAGCCCATACCTGTCTCAATCGCATGTCCGAAGGTGTGCCCAAGATTAAGAAGAGCACGCTGGCCAGCCTCTCTTTCATCTGCGGCAACCACCTCTGCCTTGCACCGGCAGGAGCGCTCGACTGCAGACGCCAAATGCTCAGGGTCACGTGCCAGCAGGGCATCCATCCCTTGCTCGAGCCATTTAAATAAATCTGCATCGGCTATCAGGCCGTATTTGATCACCTCGGCAAGTCCAGAGGCCAGCTGCCGGTCATCCAGCGTTTTCAGGGTGGCGGTATCCGCAAGTACGGCAAGCGGCTGATGGAAGGCACCGATCATATTTTTGCCGAGCGAATGATTGACCCCGGTTTTTCCACCCACTGAGGAGTCTACCTGGGCAAGCAGGGTGGTCGGCACCTGGATAAAATCAACGCCACGCTGGTAGGTGGCGGCTGCAAAACCGGTCATATCACCGATCACTCCGCCGCCCAGCGCTATCAAAGTGCAATTTCTTGTAAAACGGCTCTTCAGCAGGGCAGAATAAATTTCGTTCAACACATCAAGTGTTTTGTACTTCTCCCCATCGGGAAGAATGACCTGCGCAACCTCATAGCCGTTTAGCGCAGCTAGCGTTGCTTCCAGGTAGAGCGGCGCTATGGTTTCGTTGGTGACCACCATAACCTGCTTTCCTGGCAGATGCCGCTGATAGTAGGTGGCATCTGCGTGCAGATTTTCGCCAATGTAGATTGGGTAGCTACGCTCCCCCAAGTCGACATTTAATGTATTGAAACAATTACTCAAAACCACACCACTCGAGCCGAGCACTAAGAAGATTCCAAGTGCTTGATAATTTCATGAACAACCGATTGAGTATTTCTGCCTTCTGTGCTGATCACCAGATCTGCCGTCTGTCGATAGAGCGGGTCTCGAATCTCCATCAGCGAACGCAGCTTCTCAAGTGGGTCCTCTGTCTGCAGTAGCGGACGATTCTTATCCCGCTTGGTCCGCTCAAACTGTTGCTCAGGCGTGCACTGCAGATAGACGACATAGCCCCTTGATGAGAGATGCTGGCGATTGGCCTCCAGCAGAACAGCACCTCCTCCAGTTGCGAGTATAATGCCTTCCCTCGCCGTTAGCTCGTCGATCACTGCTCGTTCACGACTCCTAAAACCCTCTTCACCTTCAAATTCGAAAATAGTGGGTATATCCACCCCAGTACGGCGCTGAATTTCATGGTCAGAGTCGACAAAGTCCAGCCGCAACGAATCCGACAATTGTCTCCCGACAGTTGTTTTACCGGCCCCCATCGGCCCAACTAGAAATAAATTATGCACTGACATGCTCGCCCAAAAATGGCGCGCCCTAAAGCACGCCACTTGCTATTAATGAATACTTCTTAACTATCTGACACGTAGCGTCTCTTTAAGAATCTTTGGCGTGACAAAAATCAGAAGCTCACTATTTTGATCGCGGACTTCGTTTCTACGGAAAAGCACACCCGCGTAGGGGAGATCGCCAAAGAAAGGAATCTTCTCGGAATCTTTGGTTTTTGTGCTCTCAAACACACCGCCAAGCACAACCGTCTCACCATTGTCGACCAAGACTGTGGTTTCAATCCGACGCGTATCCAGGGGCGGCACACCCAAAACAGACCTGGAGAAGTCAGGGCTGTCCTTGTTGATCACGAGATCCATGCGCACCCTGTCATCAGGTGTGATCTGAGGCGTCACATCCAATTTAAGTACAGCCTCCTTGAAGCTGACAGTTGTCGCGCCACTGGAGCTGGCCTCCTGATACGGAATCTCCACACCCTGTTTAATCGTGGCCTGATTCTGATCAGAAGTTATAACTCTAGGACTGGAGATAACCTCACCGCGGCCTTCAGTCTGCATCGCGGAGAGCTCTAGCTGCAACAGGTGGTGGCCCATCTTGCCGACCAGAAAGTTGATCGCGCCAGAGGGAGTGGTGACAGGCAGATTAACCATCAAAGCCTCTTGCTCGCTTCCTGCCGGGTTCTCAATGCCACCCACAAAGGCGTTTGTACCTGCTAAATGACCTGGGACACCACCAGCTACCGTAGCCCATCGGTCACCAGAATCTCCGTTGTAAGTTGTACCCAAACGCACGCCAAGATCCTTTGCAAAATCGTTGTTGGCGACGACGATTCGCGACTCGATAAGGACCTGTCGAACCGGGACATCCAGCTTCTGGAGCAGTCGACGGATCTCATTCAGTTTTAAAGCCGTATCCTGTACCAGAAGGGTGTTAGTCCGCTCATCAACGGTTACGTTGCCTCTCTCAGACAACAGACGATTCTCTTCAGACTTCAACAATGCCGCCAATGCATCAGCCTTTGCATAGTTGACCTGTATAAAATCGGACTTCAGGGGTGCGAGCTCTTCAATCTTCTGCTGAGATTCCAGCTCCAACTGCTCCCTGGCAGCCATCTCCTCAGTAGGGGCCACCATGATGACATTATCAATCTGACGCTTTGATAGCCCTTTTGACTTCAGAATGATATCCAGCGCCTGGTCCCATGGAACATTCTTAAGGCGCAGAGTGATTTGCCCATCCACGGTATCGCTCGTCACTAAGTTGAGCTCCGTGAAATCGGCCAGCAACTGCAGCACAGACCTGACCTCAATATCCTGGAAATTCAGAGACAATCTGTCTCCGGTATAGATCATGCGCTCTTTTTGCAGCGCATCTTTTTCCTCTTTTGACAGTGGCCGCACTTCAACAGCAAACGTCTCGTTCGCTTGATAAGCGAGATAGTCATACTCGCCAGTGGGAGTAATATCGACGAGGACATTGCCACCCTTGGTTCTCGTTTCGACCTTCGTGATCGGGGTAGCAAAATCCATTACATCGAGGGATTGAAGCATCGATTGCTCTATCGAGGCGTCAAAAAATTCGAGCACGATATGACCTGCCTCTTCGCGAACATCAACCGGCAATTTGGGATCCGCAAGAGTGATGAGCACTCGACCTTCACCCTCTTTTCCACGGCGAAAATCGATATTTCGAATATCTGACGTCGGCTGAGCAGAAGGCGCTGCTGATTGCGCTGCCACCGCAACACTCGGTTTTGGCCTTTCAACAACAGGTGCTGTTTTGGCTTTATCACTGATATCAAGAGTGATTAAGACCTTCTTCCCGTCAATTTCAGTGTTGTAACCAAGCGTATTGGTGAGATTGATCACTAAGCGTGTGCGTGCGCCAGCCTCAAGCGCCGTCACACTGTGTACAGGCCCAACTCCAACCAGCTTCGTCTTATAACCAAGCTCACTCTTAACTCCTGCAAAATCCATGGAGATGCGCGCAGGGTTCTCAGTTACGAAGCTGTTAGGCTCAGCGACTGCATCTGTCATGCTCAATGTAATCTGGACTCGATCACCTGGCAAAGCAGAGAAATCAATGGCTTTCAATGCCGTTTCCGCAATTGCACTTGCAGGTAGAGCGCAGAAAGCCAGGAGAACCAGGATCCCAAGCGATCTGCACCAACTAACATCTTGTGCATTGCTCGAATTGTTCCAATACTGTCTGAGTGCCATTGGCAAACCTCTCATCTCGAATTCCCCTTGCTATTCCGCCAAAGCCAGCGATGCTTGGCGCTCACTGTAGCCGCCCGTACCATCCTGCACGATCTCGGTCAGTTCAATCTTGTCTTCAGTAATCTGTATGATGCGGCCATGATTCTGCCCCATGTAATTACCGGTCTTAACCCGATGGATGGTACCTTCTTTGGTACTAACCAACCCCCAGGTGACTCCCTCCTGCTCCAAAGTCCCGACCATGCGGACGGAGTCAAGTGCATAGCTTTCCAACTCCTCCTTTCGCCGATTGAAATCAGGTGAGATTCCGTTTTCCGTGAGGCCTCTCTGCTCTTGTTCCTCGCTCTCGACCGGTCTGAATGGGCTGCGCCGATCATCCGCCTCATAGACGAAGGTAGTGATTTGTTTGATTTCGGGAAGCGGCTCAATACGCCCTGGCGGCTCCTCCTTTTTCGTATCTACGTAGTTCCGAAGCTCATCGAGATCCGGATTGGCGCAACCAGACAATATACCGACAGATGTGATCAAGAATGCCCACACCAGCGCCGATGCTGTTTTCATTACAACCCGGCCAATCATTGTGTTTCCTCTTCATCCAAATAGCGATATGTCTTGGCTGTCGCCTCAAGGGTTAATTTTGAGTCCGTAACACCCTGAGCCTGTTTAGCCGGCATCTTTATCGCGATATTGTGAATGGTGACTATTCGCGGTAGCGCAGCCAGCCCGCTGATGAAATTACCAAATTCATGGTAACCACCGGTCACTTTGATCTGGATTGGGAGCTCAGCATAGAATTCCCGAGGTGTCTCCGCATCGGGTTTGAAAAGTTGGAACTCCAATCCAGATGCCAATCCTGTCTGAGAAACGTCTACCAGTAGTTCCGCCACTTCGGTTTTGTTGGGCAACTGCCGCAACATGGCACCAAATGACTGCTTCATCTCTTCAAGCTGCTTTCTATAGGCATCCAGATTTGATGCTTTGGCCTGCTTGGTCTCAAAATCCTTACGCAGCTGGATTTCGGTTTTCTCTACCGCATTCAACCTTTCGATTTGCCCCTCGGTGTCTAAGTAATATCCACCAACGCCAACGATAATGCAGACCAGCAGAACGAGTACCAATTTGACCGGGGCAGGCCAAACACCAATGTTACTTAAATCAAGTTCGTTCAAATCCTGGAGATTCACTTTTCTGCCTCCCCAGTCTGAGCCACCTGTTTTGCTGTCAGCTGAAAGTGACTGTAGCCGGTACCGGTCTTTTCCTTGCTCTCGATGAAATCGAGTGTAGGTCCTACCAGCCACTCTGAATCATCAATGTTCCGCATCATGGATGAGACACGTGCATTCGATTGCGCTTGACCTTCGAAAGTGACTTTATTCCCGGACTGAGTCAATGAAGTGAGATAAACACCATCAGGCAGGATGGACACGACCTCATCGAACAGGTGGACTATCTGTGGCCGGCTGCTCTGTAGCTCTTGGATAACATTCATTCGCGCCAGGAGGTTCTGTTTCGTTTTATCCAGTTCCTGGATTTCGCGAATCTGCCGCTCCACAACTTTGATCTCTTTCTCCAGAAAGCCGTTACGCTGCTGTTGAGCCGAAATCATGCTTTCAAACTGCATGTGAATCCCCAAAAGCGCCAGTCCGGTCAGCAAAACACCTCCCAGAACCATCAGGCCGAATTCCTGCTGGCGTTTTTTTCGTTCCGCCTCCCGCCAGGGGAGTAGATTGATACGCGCCATTAGTCAAAGCTCCTCAAGGCCAATCCGCAGGCGATCATCAGGGCCGGTGCGTCGGCGCTAAGCGCCTGGTGCTTGACTCTGGATGCAACAGACATATTCGCGAAAGGATTGGCAACCGATGCCGGCGTACCCAACTTCTCTTCAATCAGGTCGTCGATGCCGACGATCGAGGCACTGCCGCCCGCCAGAATGATGTGGTCAACACTGTTATATGCGCTAGAGGAGAAAAAGAATTGCAAGGAGCGGCTGACCTGCTGAGCCATGGCCTCCTTGAATGGGTCGAGCACCTCAGGCACATAGTTATCAGGGAGACCACCCTGGCGTTTCGCCATACCCGCCTCTTCCAGTGACAGCCCGTATCGCCGCTGAATCTCTTCAGTCAGCTGGCGGCCACCAAAATTCTGTTCGCGGGTGTAAATAATCTTGTTGTTGTGCAAGACATTCAGCGTCGTCGTGGTGGCGCCGATGTCGGCTATCGCGATGGTCTGATCTTCACCATGCTCCGGCAGCTGATCCATGAGCTGGGAGCAGGCATTCTCCATGGCGTAGGCTTCAACATCGACGATAGTCGCAGTCAACCCCGCCAACTCGAGCGCCGCCACCCTGTCGTCAACATTCTCACTACGGGAAGCAGCCAGCAGGACATCCACCAAGTCCGGGTTCTTTTCCGAGGGCCCGATGACTTCAAAATCGAGATTGACCTCTTCAAGCGGGTAGGGGATGTACTGATCAGCTTCCAGCTGGATCTGGCTTTCCAGCTCCTGATCAGAGAGCGCGGCGGGCATCGAGATCACCTTGGTGATCACTGCCGAGCCGGAGACCGCCACCGCTGCATGCTTGGCTCGGGACCCCGAACGCCTGACTGCAGCGCGGACTGCCTCTCCAACGGCATCGACCTCCGCGATATTCTTTTCCACCACGGCATTGGCCGGCAGGGGCTCAACCCCGTAAGCCTCTACACGATACATTGCCCCATTGCGCCCAGCACTTTTTGACAGCTCCAGCAACTTAACAGTTGTCGAACTGATGTCTATGCCAAGCAGAGGCGGGTTCTTTCTTCCGAACAGTGACATGCGGTTTTTACCCAAACGATCCTTTCGCCGCAGAACTTAACGAGGAATCTCTTTAACTAGAGTAAGTAACTATATAGCAGCAAATGATTTTTATGTGAAGCTGTTTTTTAAAAATTAAGTTAAAAAAGTGCTGCACTTATTTGCTAAACTATGACTTTTTCCACACGGGCCATTCTGGTCCTTCCGGCACATCTAATTCTGTGAACCAGCGCATGAAGTCGTTCTACAGACTCTTAAAGTACCTCGTTTTATTCCTATTTGGCCTGACTCTTGTAGGAGCCGGCGGTCTTTACGGGATCTATCTATACCTTGAACCCAAGCTGCCCTCTATCGAAACCCTCAAGGACGTTCAGCTTCAGGTCCCCCTGCGAATCTACAGCAGCGATCACCTTCTCATCGCCGAGTTTGGCGAGAAACGTCGTGAACCACTCCGGTACGACGATGTCCCGCAGCAGATGATCCAGGCCTTTCTGGCCGCTGAGGACGATCGCTTCTTCGAACACCCCGGGGTTGATTACCAGGGAATTGTTCGTGCCGCAGTCCAGCTGCTTCTCACCGGAGAGAGAAGGCAGGGCGGAAGCACGATCACCATGCAGGTGGCGAGAAACTTCTTCCTCAGCAGTAGGAAAACATACACCCGTAAGCTCAATGAGATATTTCTCGCCCTGAAGATAGAGCGCCTGCTGACAAAGCAGGAGATTCTGGAACTCTATCTCAACAAGATCTATCTGGGCCACCGTGCCTACGGAGTAGGTGCCGCTGCTTTAGTCTATTACGGCCGGCCGGTTGATAAACTTGAGCTTCCTGAAATCGCGATGGTTGCCGGGCTCCCCAAAGCCCCTTCCCGCTACAATCCAATCGCCGATCCAGCTCGGGCTCTCATCCGTCGAAACTACGTACTGGGTCGCATGTTCGATTTGGATATGATCACCCGCGCCGACTACGACATGGCCAAGGCAGCCCCCATCACCGCCGAGCTTCACACCACGCAGAGTGAGGTGGAGGCCCCCTATGTTGCCGAGATGGCGCGGGCCGAAGCGGTCACCCGCTTTGGACAGGAGGCCTATACCAATGGCTATACCGTGATCACCACCATCGAAAGCCACCTGCAGACAGCGGCCAATCTGGCACTTCGCAGCGCCATTCAAGCCTATGACAAGCGCCATGGATACCGCGGCGTCAGCGGCCATCTGGAACTCACCGACGCCACCGACGAGGCAGAGATGCTCGCCTTTCTGCACCAGCAGCCAACCTCGGCCGACCTCAAGCGGGGTCTGGTCACCGCGGTGGATGAACAGAGCGTCGAGGTCCTCACCCCGGATGGCGAGCGTATCACCCTCGGCTGGCCGGGACTGGAGTGGGCCAGCCCCTATATCGATAACGACCACAAGGGTGACGCACCGAAAACCGCTGCCGACATTCTTCAGACAGGGGATCAGATCTACCTCTTTCTTGAGCAGCCAGAGGAGGGCGAACCCTTCTGGCGACTGGCGCAAACACCCAAGGTGGCAGGCGCTCTGGTTGCCATCGCCCCCAATAACGGCGCCATCAAATCCCTGGTTGGTGGTTACGACTTTTATCAGAGTAAATTCAACCGCGTGATCCAGGCCAAGCGCCAGCCGGGTTCAGGATTCAAGGCCTTTATCTACTCTGCGGCTCTGGAAGCCGGCTTCACCCCAGCCAGCATGATCAATGACGCTCCTGTGGTATTCGAAGACGACGCCCTCGAAGCAGTCTGGCGCCCCGAGAACTATAGCGGCAAATTCTTCGGCCCCACTCGCCTGCGCTATGCCCTGACCCATTCGCGTAACCTGGTCTCCATCCGTCTCTTGCGCAAGATGGGGGTCGGTTTTGCCATCCAGTATGCCAGCCGTTTTGGTTTTGATACCCGGGACCTGCCCAGGGACCTCTCTCTTGCACTCGGTAGCGGCGCGGTATCACCATTGCAGATGGGTACCGGCTACACAGTGCTGGCAAATGGCGGCTATTACGTACCGCCCTACATCATCGATTCTATCCATGACAGCACAGGTGAGGCACTGTATCAGGCTAATCCAGTGCAGGTCTGCGACAGTGAGATGCTGGCTCGCTACGAGGCAGAACAGAAAGGCGACTCCGCAACGACTGCTGAGCCACCGCCATCCTCTGTCAGTGACAATTCTTCTGAGCCTACCGAGGGTCAAGACTCCGCACCCATGCCCCTGCAATGCGCCAAACGTGCAATCTCAGAGCAGAACGAATACCTGATGCATTCCATGCTGCGCGACGTAATCCAGCACGGCACCGCCCGCAAGGCACGTGTACTTGGACGACATGACATCGCCGGCAAGACAGGCACCACCAATGATCAGCGCGATGCCTGGTTCAACGGCTTCAACAGCCATATGGTCGCGATCACCTGGCTCGGGTTCGACGATGTGGAACCCCTGGGACGGGGCGAGGTGGGCGGCCGTGCCGCACTTCCCGCCTGGATCGATTTCATGCGCGTGGCCCTTAACGGCATCGCCGAGAAGGTTCCCGAGATGCCGCCTGGCATGGTCACTATGCGAATCGACGTGGATACCGGGGAGCCGGTACTCTCTGGCAGCAGCAATGCGATCTTTGAGGTCTTTGAGGAGAAGAACGCACCCAAGCTGCCGCAAAGCGGTCCCGGAGGCAAACCGGGACAAGGCCCCGGTGGCGGCAATGTCGCCCCAGCCGAGGATCCATTCTGAGCCGGCATGACGCAGGGTAATCGCGAACTGCAGCGAAGGATCGCCTATGAAGCCGCCAGGATTATGACCGAGCATCGCTCGGATGACATGGCCCATGCCTGTCAGAAAGCAGCTGCACGACTCGGCGTCTCCCGCCGCCAGCAGATGCCGTCACGGGAAGAGGTGGAAGAGGCGCTGCGGGAGCAGCAGTGGTTAGTGCGCGGGGACAAGCAACAGCAGGCGCTGCTCCGCTTGCACGGCGGACATCAACAACCGGGTCCAGCTCCTGTTGCGCGCCAACACCCCGGAAGATGTGCTCTTCGCTCTGACCGACCTGAATATTCCCTGGCAGGAGCGCCAGCGAAGCTTCAACTTCAGCAATGGGCGGCGCCTCGATGTACCCAGTTTCAGGTTTACCGCCGACGGCGTGGGTTTCGAACTCCTGACGCTCTCTACCGAAACGCCTCACGTCCGCCCACTCGATCCGCTCGATAACCAGCCGATGCAGGGCGCCACCTTGAAGCAGATGGACGCTCTGGACCCGGGAACGCGATGATCGTGCCGAGGTCGTTGTTCAGATGCGGATTGGCAATTGAGTCAATACCGCAGCTGGACGACGAGATCGGTGCAAAGGCGCGTTCAGCGAGGATCGGTAACATCCCGCATTTTGCCAATGCACCATAAATTTTAAGTGAAAACAGTGTGTTATTCGCGTTTCCAGGTGGCCACGCAAAAGGTTCGGGCCAGGGAACCTCTGAACAAGTCACGGACCGACATTTTAATTAAGCCGGCAACTCACTAACTCTCAGCGCTTATCCATCGGCACAAAGTCACGCCGCGGATAGCCTTTGTAGATCTGTCTCGGACGGCCGATCTTCTGCCGTGGATCGTCCATCATCTCCAGCCAGTGGGCCACCCAACCAACGGTG
>JARRNY010000099.1:11433-21220 GCA_037384445.1 Candidatus Thiodiazotropha sp. | reverse complement strand
AGATCGCTGCCCACTTTGACGAGACTATCCAGGCCAAGGCCGAAGAGGTTATCGCCAAGTATAAGCCGCTGATGCAGGAAGTGATCGACAAGTACAAGCCACGCCTGGAAGGCAAGCGCGTCATGCTGTACGTCGGTGGTCTGCGCCCGCGCCACGTTATCGGCGCCTACGAAGACCTGGGTATGGAAGTCGTTGGTACCGGCTATGAGTTCGGTCACAACGATGACTACGACCGCACCACCAAAGAGATGGGTAACGCGACCCTGATCTACGACGATGTGACCGGCTACGAGTTCGAAGAGTTTGTGAAGAAGGTCAAGCCCGACCTCATCGGCTCCGGTATCAAGGAAAAATACATCTTCCAGAAGATGGGGGTTCCTTTCCGTCAGATGCACAGCTGGGATTATTCCGGTCCCTACCACGGCTATGACGGCTTCGCTATCTTCGCCCGCGACATGGATATGACCCTCAACAACCCCTGCTGGGGCAAGTTGAAGGCGCCGTGGAAAGCGAGCGATGAAGAGCAAAAGATGGCCGCCAGTGCCTGATTGATCGGACAGGGACGGAACGGTCCGTCCCTGTCATCCCTTAATCTCAAACGCCGTTGTTCACAGATTAGTGACACGGTAGGAGAAAAGTCATGCCTCAGTCAGCTGAAAAAGTTAAGCCGTGTTATCCGCTGTTCCGCGAGGAGGAATACAAAGAAAACCTCGCGAACAAGGCTAAATACGAAAACAAGGTACCGCAGGAGAAGATCGACGAGACCTTCCAGTGGACCACTACCGAAGAGTATCAGGAGCTGAACTTCAACCGTGAAGCCCTGACTGTTAACCCCGCCAAGGCCTGCCAGCCGCTGGGTGCTGTTCTGTGCTCACTGGGTTTTGAAAAGACCCTGCCTTACGTGCACGGCTCCCAGGGTTGTGTTGCCTACTTCCGCACCTACTTCAACCGCCACTTCAAAGAGCCGGTCGCCTGTGTTTCCGACTCCATGACGGAAGATGCAGCTGTATTCGGTGGCCAGAAGAACATGTTCGCCGGCCTGGAAAATGCCAAGGCCCTGTACAAGCCGGAAATGATCGCTGTTTCCACCACTTGTATGGCCGAGGTTATCGGTGACGACCTGAACGCCTTCATCGGCAACGCCAAGAAGGAAGGCAGTGTTGAAGAGGATTTCCCAACACCTTTCGCCCATACACCCAGCTTTGTCGGTTCTCATACCACTGGTTGGGACAACATGTTCGAGGGTATTCAGCGCTATTTCACGCTGAACCACATGGACGACAAAGAGGTCGGCAGTAACGGCAAGATCAACATCGTGCCCGGTTTCGAGACCTACCTGGGCAACTACCGCGTCATGAAGCGGATGATGGAAGATATGGGCGTCGAGTACAGCCTGCTGTGTGATCCTACCGACGTGCTGGATACTCCTGCCGACGGTCAGTTCCGCTTGTACGATGGTGGCACTACCATTGACGAAGTCAAAGATGCCCCCAACGCCATCGATACCCTGTATCTGCAGCCCTGGCAGTCTGTTAAGAGCCGCAAGTTCACCAAGAACACCTGGAAGCAGCCAGCTAGCGACATCGCTATCCCGATGGGCCTGGAAGCAACCGACGAGTTCCTGATGAAGGTCTCTGAGCTGACCGGCAAGCCGATCTCCGAGTCTCTGACCCGCGAGCGCGGTATCCTGGTCGATATGATGACTGACAGCCACGCTTGGCTGCACGGTAAGAAGTTCGGCCTCTACGGTGACGCCGACTTCGTGCTGGGTATGACCAAGTTCCTGCTGGAACTGGGTGCCGAGCCGACTCAGATCCTCTGCAACCACGCCAACAAGCGTTGGAAAAAAGCAGTGGAGAAGATCCTGGCGGATTCGCCATACGGTCAGAACAGTGAAGTGCATATCGGTAAGGATCTGTGGCACTTCCGTTCACTGATGTTCACCAACAAGCCTGACTTTATGATTGGTAACTCTTACGGTAAGTTCATCCAGCGCGATACCTTGCACAAAGGTAAAGAGCATGAAGTACCGCTGATCCGTATCGGTTTCCCGATCTTCGATCGTCACCACATGCATCGTGATACCACATTGGGTTACGAAGGTGCCATGTACATGCTGAAGACTCTGGTCAATGCAGTACTCGAGCGTCTTGACGAAGAGACCCGTGGTATGGGTACGACGGACTACAACTACGACCTGGTACGTTAATCGAAAGCCGGTGGCGTTTTGCGCCACCGGCATCGATCTACGGTTTTGATTGATGAAAATTGAATCTTGAGCAGGCGTTTTTCCGGCAAGTTTTACACCTACTTTCAAATTCAATACTCAAAATTCAAAACGACCAAACGAATGAGGTAAAACCCGTGCCCAATGTAATGATTCGTGTGAAGGACAACGGCGCTCTTCTTTTCTATATCGCCAAAAAGGATCAGGAAGACGAGATCGCTTCCGTGGAAAAGGATACCGAGGCCGAGTGGGGCGGTAAGGTAGAGCTGACCGATGGATCAACCTACTACATCGATCCAATCAGTCCACGTCCCAGTTTTCCGACAACGCTGCGTTTCAAACGCGCTGACTAGCAGTATTCAGGAGAATAGTTATGGCTTTAAAGATTGTACGTGATATATGCACCGCCTGTGGTGACTGTGAACCCATCTGTCCGACACAGTCTATCGTGCCCTTCAAAGGCGTCTATAAAATCGAAGCGGAAACCTGCACCGAGTGTGAGGGTGACCACGACGTTCCTCAGTGTCTTGATGTCTGCATGGAAGACGATTGCATCATTCCTGTGTGAATGGATGATTCGATCATAGTCCAAAATGACATCGGACTATTTGACTTAGTCGACTCGCAGGGACGCGAGTCATGACTCGCCAAGTGAGCGGGGCCTTCGCGCTAATCCAATGAGCAAATCTGTTTGCTTATTGAGAAAGGTGGAAGCCTTACCAGCCCCGATACACTTAGGAATTGACATTTCCCGGAGTGAGATATGAGTGCTTCACCCATTTCCCAACAGATTGCCCTGCGCATCGGCCTGGCGGCTCGTGAACTGCCGGACACAGATCCTGCGCGGTTACTGCGTGCCCTGGCTGATGCTGTTGGTCTGCCACCCACGGCGAAAAAACTGGAAAAGCTGACAGTAAAGGAGCTGAAGTCGGCCAGTGACGGTGAGTTTTCTGATATCGATACGGCGGCCATCAAAAGTGCGCTGGCCTATCTCAAAGGTGAGAATGAAGTTACCTCTGAACCTTTGCCCGAGGTGGTCGCCTACCAGGATGGCGACATGCCCAATAGTATCCGGGTGGCTTGCGCATCAAATAAAGCTGAAATGCTGGATGGCCATTTTGGCTCGTGTCAGCGTTTCCTTATCTACCAAGTCTCGGAACAGGAGTTTCGTCTGGTCGACATCCGCTCGGCTGCTGAACCCGATGCCACGGATGACAAAAACAGCTACCGGGCTTCATTGATCAATGACTGCCAATTGTTGTTTGTCGGCTCGATTGGTGGGCCAGCGGCTGCAAAAGTGGTCAGAGCGGGAGTACATCCCATCAAAAAACCGCAAGTCTCGCCCGCACGGGAAGAGATGCAATCTCTGCAAAGTGTCATCGGCAAGGATGCGCCACCCTGGCTGGCCAAGGTGATGGGACAGTCACCAGAAGAGCGTATTCGGTTTGAACAGGAAGCGAGCGCATGATTTCGCAGACACATATCGAGCAGATTAAGCAGCAGTTGGCAGATGATGTCATCGGTGCCGACTCTGTCGATAAATTGCGTGCTCAGTTTAGCGATATCCACTTTACCTACTGCATGGATGATGATGTCTATGCAGCAACGCCTGTCGTTGAGGCGGAAAACTACAATCTCTATCTGATTGATAGCCGCAATCATTGCCTCGCTTTCACTCAGGATCGCGAAATCGCAACCGGCATCGTAGTTGCCGAGGTCGAGCCGGACGAAGAGTAGTCACTTTGATTCCTATCCCTCGATGACTCTAACGATCGCTTACATAGATGACTTTTACGCCGCAACTGACGTTGTAAGTTTAAGATCACGACTCTCCTGTTGCGAAAGTACGCGTGCAAAATGTCTAATACCAGACCAGGATGCATGAATGGCAGTCGATGCAACTCAGTCAGGGTCCGACGCCACGCCGACAGCCGACTGCTCCACTTGCCCACATCGACTCGATCGCCTGAAAGGTGGACGCTGCAAGCCAGGAGACGCTTGTGTTCGCGCCATGAGTGGGCGACAGATCGCACGTTTTTTCAGCATTAACCCGGATCTCGCAGAAGATTATGCCGGCGATGAGTTCTGGGAGCGTCGCGCAATTGCTGCTCGCTATCTCTCACAGCAACGCCTGCTGACCATGCTGGAGGATCCGGACGAAGTCGTTCGCCGTGTTCTGGCCTACAGGCTGCCAATCGACAAGCTGGCAGCGTTGATGGACGATCCCGACCGGGAGGTGAGAATCACGGTAGCTGACCGTCTGCCGGTGGATCAGTTGGAGCGTATGGTGAAAGACGAGGACTATCTTGTCCGGCAATATGTCGCCAAACGCCTGAAACCGGGACGACTGTTTCGCATGATTACCGATACAGATCGTGATGTGCGTAGGACCGTCGCACGCCGTCTGCCTGTGGAAAGCCTGGGTTTGATGGTCAATGACAGTGCGGCGGAGGTGCGCCTGATTGTCGCTGAGCGGATGGATGAAGACGATCTTGAATCTTTGCTGTATGACAACGATTGGCGGATAAGGCTGACGGTCTGTCAACGTGCTCCATTGGCGCTGCTCTCTGCGCTATTGGAGGATGAGGATGAAGATGTCCGCAATACTGCCTCCGCACGATTGGCCAACCGACAGGAAAAGGAATAGGAACAATGCATCCTTTCGCTCGCTTTATTCAGATACTCGGTAAGGGACGCAACGGCATGCGTCCCCTGACGCAGGATGAGGCCTACGAGGCGATGAGCATGATCGCCTGTTACGACGTCGAGCCAGAACAGATTGGCGCTTTTCTTATGTTGATGCGAGTCAAGGAGGAGACGGCGGAGGAGGTGGCCGGTTTTACCCGTGCGCTGAGGGATAGCCTGCCGACTAGCCGGCATACTCTGGCGCCTGCCATCGACTGGGCGGCCTATGCCGGCAAGAAACGCCAGCTTCCCTGGTTCATTCTGGCCGCGCTGATTCTCGCTCGCCGGGGCTATCCGGTCTTCATGCACGGCATGAATCGCAATGACGAGCGGGTCTATGTCCCTGAGGCGCTGGATGCCCTGGATCTTGAGGCAGCGGGCTCAATGCCGCAGGCAGAGCAGCAGTTGCAGGATCAGGGTTTCAGCTACCTGCCGATCAGCAAGTTATCGCCGCTGACCGCGCAACTCATTTCGACACGTGATCTTTTTGGTCTGCGGCCACCGCTGCACACTGTGGCGCGTATGCTCAATCCATTCAAAGCGCCTTTGAGTGTGATGGGTGTTTTTCACCCCAACTTTGCTCAAATTCACCAGCAAGCGGCAGTTCTGCTCGAACAACCGAGCGCGCTTATTTGCAAAGGGGAAGGGGGGGAGTTCGAACGAATCCCCGATCGTGCAGTAGAGCTGAATGGCGTCACTGAGGGTGAGACCTGGATCGAGACCTGGCCGGGTTTGATAAAGCCGGGGCAACAGTTGCGCCAGGAACGACTGAATCTGAGACACTTTCGCGCTGTTTGGGATGGCGATGCGAACGACAGCTATGGAGAGCTTGCCGTTACCGGAACCCTGGCTCTGGTAGCACGGGCACTCGGTTTGGCAGATTCAGCGGATAGTGCACAAGAGTTGGCTACCACATGGTGGCGCGAGCGCCATCAACATACATCGGTAAGAGAGGCGGTTTGATGGCGATCGAATTGGCAAAGCCAGAACAGTTGGCACTACTTTGCAAAGAGTTAACCACGACTCCCGGTCTGGATGAGTTGAGTGAAAAGATCGGTGGTTTAATGCCCGGTTTGAGCTTCAGTCATGTTGCCACACGAGGAAACTGGCATCGATTGGGAGGTGTGGTCGATGCAGAGCACAATGCCGTAAGTGCGAATATCGCTCAGTGGGCAGAGCAGGAATCGGGTGGAGATATAGACCACCTTATCGCTAAATACGTCGATGCCGGTTATTTCGCAACCCGCCTTGCCGGCAAGACTCACTATATCGTCGCACCCCTTGGCGACTCACCTGAGGCGTTTGTGCAGCTTGAGATTGAAGAGCTGCGCGAGGTTATCGATAGACCTCTGATTGAACGTGACTGGTATCCTGAGAGTATCGAGGAGTTTCTCGATCCGCTCGACTATCCCCGCTTGGATCCGGAGCCGTTAGGGAGCTCATACTTGCAGTTCCGTCGCATCACGCCAGTAGAGAAACTCCTGAGCGAGGCACCGAAAGAGAATCAGGCACTGTACAATCTGAAACGGTTTTTTGATGACTGGCAATCGAGTAGTGCTAAAGAACACGGTCCTTTCTGCAATCATTGGGCCCTTGCACTGAGGGAGTATATTGATGCCGATGGTGAATACCGACTCAGCGCAAAGCCTTTCAGTACCTTCTCCGGAAATGTCGATTCATTGGCCAAGGCCGGAACACTTCATGGTGCTGAGCTGGCAAACCTGATTCATGGATACGACCGGCGTGTCGGTTATCCCTTCGCCTGGTATTTCAATATGCTGGGCTGCAAAGCGGAAAATGTTGCTGTCGCGGAAGCTGTACTGCGGGATCAGATGGGGGCGTACGACTACTTGCCGGCGAAGGACCTCAAGGTGCTGAGGCAGTGGGAAGAACGGCCATACGGCATCTGAATGCGGCTGTGTGAGCAATAAGTTCAGCAAGCCAGGTCTTTTCCCTATCTTCATGCTCCCAAGCAGGTCAGGGCGCTCACTTCAACTCTCGATCCGGCTGTCGATAAGCCGTTGCAGGATCATCTCCATGTGTTCGAAGGGAAGCGAGAAGTGTCCTTCTCCTTCGACGAAATGGGTTTCGCAATCGGGTAAACGTTCTGCCAGGGTTCGGCCGTGCAGGATCGGCACCGTATCATCAGCAGTGCCGTGCCACAGTTGCACCGGCTGGGTGATCTCTGCGAGATCGAAGCCCCAGGGCAGGGTATAGAGTTTCATCTCCTGAAGCAGGCCATCTGCGCCCTGGCGGATCGCTTCGTGAAGCGATGCGGTAATCGCCGAGCGTATCTGGGGGCGCCTCAGAACGGTGGCATCGGCTTGCGGCACCATACCAAGCATCATCTGAAAGATCCATTGGGGCCAGTGCTGGGCAAATGGGATGACACTGAAACGGTAGGTCAGATCCATCAGGAACGGTATGGTTCTGATCGATCTGAAGTTGATCTGGGCCGGCCAGCGCATGGCATTCAACAGGCCAGGCTGATCGAGTGGCCCCAACGGGCAAACCAGGCTAACCCCGAGCAAGCGTGGTGCTAATTGGTGCGCGCAAGCCAGGGCATAGGGACCGCCACCGGAGACCCCGAGCAGGAAAAAGCGCTCGATCTCAAGATGATCAACCAACGCTTGTACATCCGTTGCCCAATCCAACAAGTGGCGAGCGGGATGAAGGGATGACTCACCCAAGCCGTTTCGGTCTGGTGCAATAAGCCGCAGGTTGAGTGATTTCGCCGCTGTGTCGAAGATGCCTGCCTCCAGTCGGGAGCCGGGAAAGCCATGGCAGTAGAGAGTCGGTATTCCCTCTGGGGCGCCATACTCTGTCCAGGCGAGACGCCTGCCATCAGGGAGCTCCATTGTCTTAAATTCTTGACTCATAGACTGCTGATCTATGCCGCTGCGGATTTATTGGATCGATGGCAGACCGGCACATGACTGATTGTTGCGGCTGGATGGCGGTCACGATAGACCGGCATTGTAACACCGAATCCAAGTGGCTCGGCTTTTGTTGCTGCGGTTTTTTGCGGGTCATCCGGTATGGAACTGCCTGCCGCTAGCATGGGTGACGGAGTGGGGAAAAATATCTATGGGCTGGTTAGTTTTTAAGACATTTTGGTGGGGCAGGGCCCCACCCTACACCCTGAATTGAACGGCAGGGCAGGACCTTGCACTACACCCTGAATTGAACGGTAGGGTGGGGCCTTGCCCCACCAAAATCCATTGCTTAAGCCAAGTAGAAGGGGGGCGTGGTGCCTGAGTAAGTGCCATTCGTGACGAAGACAATCTAAAACGTTTGTCTAATTCTAACGCTGAAGCGCTGAACATCGGGATTTTAACCCGACCTGCTGAAACTCCTCTCCTGTCGTTCTCCTGTCAGGGGTTATGAGCCCTCAGCCAAATATTGCTGCACTATACCCATTTGATGAACCGATGGACGCTGCCGCTCGATATAGCGCGGCATGCGTGACAGGGCTGAGCTCGCTTTCGCTTCACTTTCGAACTGGCCATAGACCAGTGCAAAGTGCTGTGCGCCGTTGTCGTTCACCGGCAGGTAAGCAAGATCATCCTGCAGATAGTGGCTGTAGCGCTCGGCCAGCTTGTACAGGGCCTGTTTGTCACTCAGGGTAGCCAGGTGAATCACATACTGGCCTGCCGCTTGTTGTGCCAACCATGCCGGGCCATGGATGACATTGCCGTTGCCGAAGCTTCGAGAAGGGTGCAGGTTGCTAAGACGGCCGTCCAGGCTGTCGACCTGATCGCCGATGGTGGCGAGCTTCTGGTTTATGCTTGAGATCTCCTCTTGCACCGCCACCTCAGCGGCTTGTGTCTGCTGTTGCAGCTCACCCAGGCTGTTATCGATGGCAGTCACTTGGTTATCGGTAGCGGCCAGCTCTTCACTGACACTGGTGATGCCGGTCTCCAGCGCCGCATTGGTCGAGGACTCCTGCTGCCAATTTGCCTGGTCGTAGAGCATAAAACCGAGAAAGCCGATCAGCAGCAACACAAGAGAGCCTGATAACAGGCGGAAATGGCGCTTCTCCAGCATGATCGATGCAAACAGGACATTGCTGGTCTTCTCGGCATGATCCTGCAAGCCGGCTATTTTGCTGCTGTGTTCCTCTGTCGTCTCCTGCAGTTCACTGACAGCCTGCGCCAACTGTTGTGTCCGCTGGTTAAGGGTTGTGGTGGAACGCGACAGTTCACGGCTCTTCTTTGTCAGTTCGCTGGTCGTCTCTTCCAGGGTCTGGGCACGTTTTTCCAGGGCCTGGTCAATCGCCTGCATCTTGATCAGTCTTGCTTGACTGGCCCTGATCTCCGTGTCGGCTTTGTCCAGGCTTTCTGCCAGCACCTCTGTTTTCTTGTCCAGGGTTTCGTCGCGGCTTTTGCTGGCACTGGCCAGATCATCGATCTCAGTGAGCAGGTTTTGCTCCAACTCCTGCATGGCCTTGGCGTTGGCTTTGATGCTTTTGTTCAGATCTTGTGTTGTCCTTTTCGACTTCGCGGCCAGCTCCTCAACACCGCCAACCAGCTGACGGTACTCCTCGCTCAGGCTGCCGAAATTTTCATCGCTCTTTTTATTCACCTCATTGATGCGTTTCGATACCGCTTTTATCTCGCGACTGATCTCGGAAGACTTGCTGGTGAGTGATTGGTAAGCGCTATCCAGCGCCCCCAACTGTTGGTAGGCCTCAGAGACCTTTGAGCGTAAATCGGTGTCCTTTTCGCTGAGTTGGGAGAGGTTGTTCATCAACCCCTTGTTGGTCGAGGTGAGCTCTTTTCTCAAGCCGTCCAGATCGGCGTCGATCTGACCGATTTTCTGATTCAGCTCCCCCGGGTTGGCGCGTTGTGCCGGCTTGTCATCCAGCTCGACCAG
>JARRNY010000099.1:0-11407 GCA_037384445.1 Candidatus Thiodiazotropha sp. | reverse complement strand
TGTTGTGCGGCCTGTTTTGTGGCCTGATTTTTGTTCGACATCGCTGTATCTCCATGATGCAGTTTCGGCGCCTCGGACCTGCATGGACGCGACAAGAAATAGAATCCCCAAGCGAGGAAGATAAGCAATTAATAATATAAAGAATAATTAAAAATATACGACGCTTATGCCTGCAATCATTAAGTTCGCCATATCTTTCTGAAATCTAGTAAAAAAACTTGGCCAGAGAAGGCTGGGTGAACGCTGCTGGAGGGGCTTGTGTCAGGCTGAAATCTAGTGGGAAAAGCGGGGATGCTCATCAATACGCCAACGCTGGGGGGCATCGCTCGTGTCATCAATAAAGCGGAGTTTCGACCAGAAGGAGAGAGCGATCACCAGGATGAGGATGAGTGCTACGGCAACTCGGGCAGGTGTCAGCATGGCAAGTTCTCCACAAGATAAAAAATAGCTTCGTTGATTCCAGGGTGCTCTGCAAGTCGTTGCATGTCAGATCAAGAGTGACCTTCTGACAGGAATCACTTCATACAATTTTCCGCACGGGTACTGTCCGTATCGTAACAAACTCAACTTGCCGGGTAACAATATCTTAGTTAACGCGCTGAAAGTATGGACGTTTGTCCTTACTGTTTTTGTGGTATGCATTTTGCTGATGGCAGTCATCTTTCTTTGACTTAGAGGTTGTCATGTCGTTACAGCAATACAAAGAGAATAATCTTCTGTTCAACATCAATTTTCTCGAAGCGGCGACCGCGTCGGATCTTTTCGGCTACCGGGGCGAGCTGGTTTTGGTCGAGGGGGAAGTGGCCGATGCCAAAGGTCACTCCAAGCCGCCGGTTGAGGTCATGCGCGGGGTAGCCATTCTGGCTGATGAGAAGATGAAAATGGTTGTCGGGGCCATCGATCAGCTGAACTCATTCGAGACGTTCCTGCAGAAATACAAAGCCGATTTCGCTGCCGACATGAAGGCCCTGATCTATGTGGTCAATCTCAGCGCTTCTGTAACGGTGGAAGCCGAGGGCGCCAATTTTATTCTGATTCCCCTGGTGCAGGGTGTGCCCTGGAATGAGGCACTTGATGAACTTGGACTTGAGAAGAGCGACTTCAAGGGACAGTCAGCTGCCGACAAGGTGGTGACTCTCTACGAAGAGCTGAAGAGCTACAAACCGAACTATCCCCAAGCCTCGCTGCAGGAGCTATCCGGCATGACCAATGAGGTGGTTCGGGAAGGGTGGGGCGCTATCTGAATGCTCTCTGCCGAGGGTGCGGGAGCACCGCATCCTCCCCCCTCACTTTCCGGATTCGACACGCGGTTTCGCCGCTCGGGTTTGGTCATACAACCTCCATGTTCGGCGGGTTGTCGTGTTTGTGACAATGCCGAGACGGAGAAAAACGTCGTTAAAACAATTGGATATCTTGTGGCATGAGCATTGCATCCTGTTAACCATCTAATGGAATCTCAGGTCACGCCATGAAACAGAAAGATATCGCCGCCCTGCTGGATGAGCCGGCCTGTGCTCACAACAAGAAGTCGAAATCGGGTTGTGCCAAGCCAAAGCCGGGTGCAACAGCGGGTGGTTGTGCCTTTGATGGCGCACAGATTGCTCTGCTGCCAATTGCCGATGTGGCGCATATCGTCCACGGCTCGATTGCTTGCGCCGGAAGCTCCTGGGACAACCGGGGCACCCGTTCCAGCGGTTCACGTCTGTTTCGTATCGGCATGACCACCGATCTGACCGAACAGGATGTGATCATGGGGCGTGGCGAGAAGCGCCTCTTCCACTCCATCAAACAGGCGGTGGAGAACCACAAGCCCGCGGCGGTTTTCGTCTACAACACCTGTGTTCCGGCCCTGGTCGGCGATGATGTCGAAGCGGTCTGCAAGGCCGCTGCCGAACGCTGGGGTACCCCGGTGGTGCCGGTGGACGCTGCCGGTTTCTACGGCACCAAGAATCTGGGTAACCGCATCGCCGGTGAGGCGATGGTGAAATATGTCTGCGGTACCCGCGAGCCCGATCCGCTGCCGCAAGCTGCGGCCAAGGCGGGACACAAGATCCACGATATTGCCCTGGTCGGTGAATACAACATCGCCGGCGAGCTCTGGCATGTGCTGCCCCTGCTCGACGAACTGGGGCTGCGTGTGCTCTGCACGCTGTCGGGTGATGCGCGCTATCGGGAGGTGCAGACCATGCATCGTTCCGAAGCCAACATGATGGTCTGCTCCAAGGCCATGATCAATGTCGCCCGCAAGCTACAGGACGCCTTCGGCAGTCCCTGGTTCGAAGGCAGCTTTTACGGCGTGCGCGATGTCTCTCAGGCGTTGCGCGATTTTGCCCGTCTGATTGGTGACGACGATCTGAGCCAGCGTACCGAGGCACTCATTGCTCGCGAGGAAGCGAAGATCGATCTCGCACTGGAACCCTGGCGCGAGAAACTGCGCGGACGCAAGGTGCTGCTCTACACCGGCGGCGTGAAGTCCTGGTCTGTGATCGCGGCGCTGCAGGATCTCGGCATGCAGGTGGTCGCCACCGGTACCAAGAAATCGACCGAAGAGGATAAAGCGCGCATCCGCGAGCTGATGGGGCAGGATGCGGTGATGCTGGAAGATGGCAATCCCCGCGCCCTCATCAACATCGTACGAGAACACGACGTCGACGTGCTGATTGCCGGTGGCCGCAACATGTACACCGCACTGAAGGCGCGTATTCCTTTTCTCGATATCAATCAGGAGCGCGAGTTCGGCTACGCCGGCTATACCGGCATGGTGGAGCTGGCACGTCAGCTGGTGTTGACCATCGAGAGCCCGATCTGGCAGCAGGTGCGTGCCCCGGCTCCCTGGGCTACGCCCACCACAGCACAGGCGGAGGTGTGCTGATGACTGAAATCATCAAACGTAACAAGGCCCTGTCGGTCAGCCCGCTGAAGGCGAGTCAGACCATCGGCGCCGCTCTCGCTTTTCTCGGTTTTCATCGCGCCATGCCGATGCTGCACGGCTCCCAGGGCTGCACCGCCTTTGGCAAGGTCTTCTTCGTACGTCACTTCCGCGAGCCGATTCCGCTGCAGACGACCGCCATGGATCAGGTCACAACGGTGATGGGTTCTGAGGAGAGCGTGGTCGAGGGGCTGAAGACGATTGCTGAAAAGAGTCAGCCTTCACTGCTGGGCGTGCCCACCACCGGTCTCTCCGAAACTCAGGGTAGCGACGTGCGCATGGCGGTGGGGATGTTCCGTCAGAAATACCCGGAGTTCGATGCCATTCCGGTGGTGCCGGTCTCCACACCTGACTACACAGGCTGTCTCGAAACGGGATTTGCCAAGGCGGTGGAGGCGATTATCAAAACCATCGTCCCGGCAGCGGAGGATGCCGGCACCGAGCCCGGTCGTCGTCGCCACCAGGTCAATGTGCTGGTCGGCTCGGCGCTGACGCCGGGTGATCTGGAAGAGCTGAAAGAGATCATCGAGGCCTTCGGTCTGCGTCCGCAAGTGATTCCCGATCTCTCCGATTCACTCGACGGCCATCTGGGAGAGGATGATTTCTCGCCGCTGACTATTGGTGGCGCGCAGGTTTCCGAACTGCTGAACCTGGGTGACGCCGCAGCCACGCTGGTCATTGGCGCATCAATGAACAAGGCGGCAGATGAGCTGCATCGCTTGACCGGAGTCCCGGACTACCGCTTCGATCATCTGATGGGTTTGCAGGCGGTGGATGCCTTTATCAATGCCCTGCATCTGATCTCAGGAGAGCCGGTACCGGCCAAGCTGGAGCGCCAGCGCGCTCAGCTGCAGGATGCCATGCTCGACGGTCACTTCATGATCGGTATGTCCCGCATCGCGGTGGCCGGAGACCCCGATCTGCTGATCGGCTTCAGCCAGATGCTGGCCGGTGTCGGCGCTGAGACAGTGGCTGCTGTTTCACCGATCAATGTGCCCTACCTGCAGCAGGCGGCGTGTGAACAGATCAAAATCGGCGATCTGGAAGATCTGGAAAAGATCGCCAGCAACAACGGCGCCGAGCTGTTGATCGCCAACTCCCATGGTGTCGAGAGCGCCGCACGGCTGGGTATTCCGCTGTTGCGTGCCGGCTTTCCACAGTACGACACCGTGGGTGGTTACCAGAAGACCTGGATCGGTTATCGCGGCAGCCGCCAGACCTTGTTCGATCTCGCCAATATCATGCTGACCCTGGAGAAGGGCGAGATTCATCCCTACCGCTCCATCTACGCACAAAAACCGGAATACCGGGAGGTGGCCCATGAGCCTGACGCGGCGACTGCAGCTGGTGGGTTGCACCACTGAGGATAAGTGGATGGCGACTGCACTGAAGGTGGCCTTCGCCACCAGCGATATGAAACACGTGGACCAGCACTTTGGTGCGGCCCAGTCCTTTGCCATCTATGCCTTGGATCAGGAGAAAGCCTGCTTCGTTGAAGCGGTGGAGTTCGGCAAGCTCGATATGGATGGCAATGAAGATAAGTTAGTCGACAAGATCGATGCCTTGGACGGCTGCATTGCGGTCTACAGCCAGGCAGTCGGTGCGTCGGCCATCAATCAACTGAAGGCGCGCGGCATTCAACCGGTGAAGATCTCTCCCGGCGCCGCCATCAGCGGCCTGCTGACTTCTCTACAGGAGGAGTTGCGACAGGGCCCCGGGAGTTGGCTGGCCCGCGCCATCCAACAGACTATGCCAGCCGATCCGTCGCGTTTCGATCAGATGGAAGCGGATGGTTGGGACGAGTGACGTTAAGTGAGAGTTCGCTGGGGCAGGGCTACCCCCTACGAGATGGATAGGTAGGGTGCGGCTTGCCGCACCGGAGCAGGATCAGATGAGGCCAGAGGATATGACTGTCACCACCATGCTGGAAGAGACCGCCCAGGTCATCGAGGTAAAAGATGGCCTTCTGAC
Organism: Candidatus Thiodiazotropha sp.; assembly: GCA_037384445.1. Lineage (GTDB taxonomy): Bacteria > Pseudomonadota > Gammaproteobacteria > Chromatiales > Chromatiaceae > Thiodiazotropha. The sequence continues at coordinate 6,507 of JARRNY010000099.1, read as the reverse complement.
GGCCGAGACCGAGAGCCGCAGCGGCTGCAGCCACTGCAGTACCAGCAGCAGTTGCTCCACCTCAGTGGTAGCAAAGCTATTTGGTGTCAGGCGCAACCGGCTGGTGATGGCGAACAGTCTCAATGCCAGGCCGGGTGATCAGGTGGTGATTGGAATACCCGACCAGTTACTGGTGCGGGCCTCACTGACGGCTTATCTGTTGCCGCTGGTCGTTATGCTGGTGGTGACTGCCATGGGTGACCTGGCCGGTATCAATGAGTTGCTTTTGAGTCTGCTGGCCCTGGTAGGGCTGGCAATGGGTTTTTTTACAGTGCGTTGGGTTTCCCGCAGCAGAACGTCGCAACGCTATGAGCCTCGCTTGTTGAGGATCGTTGCGCCGGGTTATCAGCGGGTTGAGATGCCGACATAAATGAGGAGTTAGAGCAATGAGTGAAGCAGTCGCTGCGATCGTTGAAGACGATCCGGTCCTTGAGACCGATTTCGCCAAGGAGATGGTGCGTCAGATGCGGGCTATCGATACCTACGGTACCTATGATAGCTGGCCGGTAGACAAGATCCTGGAACCCTTTGTGCTGACGAAGGAGAAGAAGCGGGAGATACCGGTTGTCGGCGATCCCGACGAGATCACCATGTCTCGCGTCAAGGTTTTCTACAACGCCATCTCCGCCATGATTGAGAAAGAGTGCGGCCTGATGGCGGTGCCTATGATGAACCTGACTCATGAAGGTTTCGGTCGTTCCATCATCACGGTCGGCAAACTGGTGGTGATGGACAAGACCCTGCGCGACGTTCACCGCTTCGGTTTCCCCACGCTGTCGAAGATGAAAGACGAGGCTGACAAACTGCTTTCCGTAGCCCTGGAGATTATCGGTCAGCATCCGAAAGTCGCCGGAATGTAATTGAATTGAGGAGTTAGCAATGACCCCTGAAGAGCTAAAGGCAATGAACAAAGCCGTCAAGAAGGCGAAACGCATAGCCACTGAAAAAGCCGGTGAGTTGCACGATCTGGTCGAAGATCGGCTGCCCGCTGCTTATGAAGAGATTCCTGCCATCGCGCAGGCCACCTACGATGCCTGCGTTGAGTGGGCCAAGGCCGATGCCGCCTTCAAGGCGGCAGAAGCAGAAATGAGTTGAGGAAGTACCGATGACGATGATTACTGGAATGACCCGGGGCGGCGAAGAGTACACCCCTGCGTTTGTAATGGAGATCAACCAGCAGAACTGCATCGGCTGTGGCCGCTGTTTCAAGGTCTGCCCGCGTGAAGTCTTCGATCTGATCGAGCGTGAAGAGGTCGAAGGTCTGATGGCGGACGATGATGACTACGATGACGACGACTACGGTGATGATGACGACGACGGTTTCTCTGATGACACCGCCATGGTCATGAGTCTCAAGAATGCGATGGATTGTATCGGTTGCGGTTCCTGCGCTCGTATCTGCCCGAAAAAGTGCTTCTCTCACGAGCCACAGACCGTTGCGGCCTGAACCGGAGTTATCGATATGCCCAAACCGCAAAAGCATGTTTTCGTCTGTGTTCAGAACCGTCCACTTGGGCATCCGCGTCCCTCCTGCAGTCAGAAAAACTGCGCCGAGGTGGCGGAGGAGTTCTACTGGCATCTGCAGGAGCGTCAGCTGTTCGACAAGGTACAGGTGACGACCACCGGTTGTCTGGGTCCCTGCAGCGAGGGTCCGTCCGTACTGGTCTATCCCGAAGGTGTCATGTACGGCGGCATCAGCAAGTCTGACGTGGCGACCATCTTCGACGAGCATCTGCAGAATGACCAGCCGGTCGAGCGCCTGCAGGTCGCCAAGGAGTTCTGGGGGTGAACGAAAACCCCAGCAGGGTCGTGTCACCGTTCGACAATCCCGTCCAATTCGGTTTCGGGATTGCTTCGAACGTCGACACTCACCTGCAACGGGCTGCCCAACTGGTCGCAAGCCGCGAGGCATCTCTGGCTGCGCTAAATGATGCCTATCAGGAGGCTCCCGACCAGGTGGAAACGCTGGTTGCCATGTTCAAACTGCTGTTCTATCAGGGAGAGACGGACAAAGCGGAAGCCCTGGTCGAAGAGGCCCTGAGCAAAGCCGCTTGCCAGGGTGGTTTTACCTCCGACTGGCACTGTCTGGAACAGGCTACGGCGGAGTGGAGTGACCCGCGTGGCGCTGGTCGACTCTATCTCTACAGCCTCAAGGCCTTGGCGTTCATTCGCCTGCGACAGGATGATCTCGTTGCTGCCAGGGAGATCTTGCAGGCGATACGACGTATCGATCCTGACGATCAGGTCGGTGCCGATGTCATTCGCGATCTGCTCGAAGGTGTGGAAGGGGAGTGTGATGATGGATGAGTCCGTTGCCGTGCGCTTTTTCAAAATCGAACAACTGGCTGATAAGGTCTTCGAGCAACTCTGTCATGAAGTATCGAAGCTGGGATTCGCCAGTGAGGATGTGCCCTTGAAGCGTCCGCAGGAAGCGGCCTATCGACTGGAGCGTGATCCCTCCACCAGCGAATACAGCCTGGTCGGCGACTGGTTGAGCGAACAGGGTATGAAACTCGGCACCCTGCTGTTTCATGCCGACGGCAGTTTTTTTGTCGAACAGGATATCGTGCGGCCACACCCGAAACGCAGCGGTTGGTTTGTCGAAGCGGTCAATGCCTGGGGACGAGGAAACGACATCAGGGCTGAAGCAAGGCTTCTGCCAATGCCTGAATAGGGATTCAACGATACAAAACAAAACCATGGACTATCGCGTTATTCTCTACCACAAGCAGGCCACCAGCGCCCGCACCCGTTTTCTCAAGTTTGCCCACCAGAGTGTCTGCGCCTTTGAGTCGATACCCATGCCGGCGCAGTTGCTGGAGAGGGAGCCATCCTCCAATACGGTCAATCACCCCGCAGCCATTTTGCAAAAAGTGGAGAAAGAATTCTCACTGCCAACGGGGTGTCTGAAGGCGGAAGGGGAGTATCAGCATAGTGTCGAGGTGCCGGGCGAGACCATTCAGATCATTCTGGCCTGTATCACCACGATGGACCCGCCGTTCGAAGAGGTGGAGAAGGCTAACGCACAATTTATCGACCTGACCCAGGCTCGGGGCTTGCCCGGGGTGGAACTGGAGTTACTGCGGCATGCCTATGAGCTGGTGCTTGGTGGGTAGGGGTAGGGGTAGGGTAGGCTTTACGATTAACCCGACGACTTAGTATGTCGTGTCCAGCCATCGGGTTAATCTGCTCAGCCACAATCTGTGGCAGGGCCGAACAGCCTGCTTACTCTTTGCCGGACGCCAGATATTCGAGAATATTGGCTTTATCCTCGTCGCTTAATTTACTGAATTTCTTCTTCATCTTTTTGGGCATGATGCGGGTGCCATCACCGAACAGGCTGAACTGTTCTTTCAGATAAGGTTTCCACTGGCCGAGCAGAAGACCGGCATCGTCATCAGGCACTGTGCCGCCCTCGTCATGGCTCTTCTCGCATTGTTTTTCGAAGGTTTTTCGGCCTGCAGCAGCCATCGCGCTATCCACACTCTGTTCGTGCATCTTGAAGGGCTTGCCGGCGTAGTATTCGGTGATCGCTTTGATATCGTCTTCGCTCAGTTTGGCGGCCACCTCTTCCATGTCGCTCTCTTCACCACCCTCGGGCTTGTATTTCACTCCCTTGCGGTCTCCCTCGACATAAGCTGTCAGGGTGTCGCTCAAATAGATGGCCGACATGCCTGCGATGTTGGGCACATCGCCATCTGTGCTATTGCCATTCTCGCCATGACACTCATTGCATTTTTTTGCGATCGAACCGACATCGGCTTGCGCCAAACCCAGGGGCAGTGCAAAGACGATCAAAGTGGCGATGGACAATGTGGAAAATTTATTCATTCTCTCTCCTGGATTTTTTATCTGCTGAGCCCGGATCACCGGGTTCATGCCGTAGTTAAAAACTCAATAGCCAGTGGCTACCCTATCATTCTTCAGGTATCTGTTTCCAAGGTACAAGCCGATGGCGTTGATTGTGGGTAAAGCGCCATCCCTCAACGGAGGGGGAGGGTGAAACTTCCCAAAATCGCGTCATCTCCGACCGGCAGGTTTTCAGCCGGATAGGGAGATTATCGAGGCTCAGCACTGGAAACCAAGCGCACCAGTTTACCATTCTCGGCGTCTGTAAGCAGGTAGAGCAAGCCATCGGGCCCTACTCTGACGTCTCGTATTCGGCCTAACACACCCTGCAGCAGGCGCTCCTCATGGACGATTCTGTCGTCCTTGAGCTCGAGTCTGACCAGAGATTGGAATTTGAGTGAACCCACGAATAAGTTGCCTTTCCAATTTGCAAAGCGGTCAGCGTCATAGAAGGCCATGCCAGATGGTGCGATGGAGGGTACCCAGTAGTAGATTGGCTGCTCCATGCCGGCCTTGTGCGTGCCTTCACCAACCTGGGTGCCGATCACATAATTGACGCCATAAGTGATGACCGGCCAGCCGTAGTTTTTGCCTGCCTCGGGAATATTGATTTCGTCGCCTCCCTGTGGGCCGTGTTCGTGAATCCAGAGCCGTCCAGTCTTGGGGTTGAGTGCAGCGCCCTGCATATTCCGATGACCATAGCTGTAGATCTCTGGCTGGCTATCCTTCTGGCCAAGAAAGGGATTGTCAGCAGGGACGCTGCCGTCGTCATTCACACGAATCAGTGAGCCGGCGTGATCGCTCAGGCGCTCCCCCCGATCCCCCTGAGTGATGAAGAGATGTCCCTCACGATCGAATACCAGGCGTGATCCGAAGTGTTGTCGCGCCCCGGTTTTGCGCGCCATACGATAGATGACCAGCACTCCTGTAAGCCGGTGCTTCTCCAGTCTTCCCCTGGCTACGGCAGTGCTATAGCCATGCTTGCCCGATTCAGCAAAAGAGAAGTAAATAAGCTGGTTGCTTGCGAAGTTGGGATGCGTTACCACATCGAGCAGTCCCCCCTGGCCGTGCTGATGTATCTCAGGCAGGCCGCCGATCGGAACCGGGTCTAATTGTCCGTCCGCATCGATCAGCCTGAGATTGCCTCTGCGTTCTGTGACCAGCATGCGGCCATCGGGCAGAAAGGCGAGGGACCAGGGGTGATCAAGCCCTGTAGTCAGCACTTCATAGGTGAAGCGCTCCTTTTCACTCTCTACCAGCGGCGCTGCGCTGGCGATAGCCGCCATGGCCATCAAAGCAGCGAAGAGAGCGGGTTTGGGGGATAGGGTGCCTGGCATGAGACTCTCCTGGATAGGTGTTGCAACGAACATGTAGCAATACCTGAAAAACCAAGGAAAAAGCAGTAGAGTTTGGTGACGATCATGTTTTAAGTGGTCCCTATTGGGTGAAAGAAGAAGATTTCGTAAAGTACATGAGGGAGCAGTACAATTTGGAATATCGAATAACAATCGGCGCATGCCTGCGCACTACGCACGTCGGGCTCACCACTGCGTCGTTCACCGCATGGCCTCGCGTTATGCGCTTGAGGAAGATTCAGTGAGATATGTATCGATACTTCGAGGAATAAATGTAAGCGGTCAAAAAAAGATAAAAATGGCCGATCTTAAGGCTCTTTTTGAGGTGCAGGGATTTGTAAATGTCACTACATATATACAAAGTGGCAATGTGGTTTTTGAGTCAGCAGAAACAGATAGGTCGAAACTGAAGGAAACCATAGAGAGGGCGGTCGAGAGAAAGTACAGGTTTCATGTGCCTGTGGACCTTCGAACCGGCCAGGAACTGAAAGAGATCATTGACTGTTGTCCATATGAAGAAGCCAAATCAGAAGAAAATGACGCTAAAGTTCTGGTTACGTTTTTGCATTCAGCTCCTTCGAAGAAAAAACAGGAGTTGCTATTGGAATATGTTAAAGAGCCTGAAAGGCTGGTTGCCAAAGGTGCTGAGATATATTTGTATTGCCCTAATGGTTATGGGAAAAGTAAATTATCAAATACGTTTCTGGAAAACAAACTTGGTATCTCAGCAACAACCAGAAACTGGAAAAGTGTTAAGAAACTGTATGAATTATCTGCGCAATAATATCGCACGCACTCAGGCGCAGCAGCCAAGCCGCTATATGCGGCATTATGTATGCCTCGAAGGGATCACATGATTAAGAAATGTATACTTCTAACAATGGCCTCTATCCTCTGCTTAAGTGCAATCCATGCGCAGGCAGAAGAAGTGGTGGTTAATAAGCAGATGAAGGATGCCCTGGCAAAGTTCAACAGCAACTTTGTTATTTGGACCTCCATCGATTACTCTCCCACGATGCAAAAATATGCAATTGAAGAGCGTCGCGTACCCTATGCGCTAAATCTTGACGTCAATGGGGACAATAAGAGCGAACTTATTCTCGATGGGCACGATGACAAGTACAGCCTCCTCATCTGTCTACTGTCAAATTCAAAAGGATACGATGTAATAGTATTACGTCAAAATGAGATGAATGATCCTAAGGAAATCGAAAGCATGAACGACGGAGTTAAAGAGATTGGTTTGAATTATTATCTATGGCCA
>JARRNY010000098.1:0-12670 GCA_037384445.1 Candidatus Thiodiazotropha sp. | reverse complement strand
GCTTCCTCGTAGCCGGTGGTGCCATTGATCTGACCGGCAAAGAAGAGGCCCTGGATAAAACGGGTCTCCAGCGAGGCCTTGAGATCCCGCGGATCGAAGTAGTCGTACTCGATGGCATAACCGGGTCGGGTAATGTGGGCCTGCTCGAATCCCTTCATGGATCGCACCAGTTCAAACTGAATATCGAAGGGCAGACTGGTGGAGATACCGTTGGGGTAGATCTCATGGGTGTCGAGTCCCTCGGGCTCGATAAAGATCTGGTGCGAGGCCTTGTCGGCGAAACGCACAACCTTATCCTCGATGGAGGGGCAGTAGCGCGGACCTACCCCCTCAATGACGCCGGTATACATCGGCGAGCGGGAGAGTCCGCCACGGATGATCTCGTGGGTCTGTTCATTGGTGTGGGTAATATGGCAACTCACCTGGGGCGGGTGGTCGTCACGACTGCCAAGAAAAGAGAATACCGGCGTTGGCTCGTCACCGGGCTGCTCGGCCAATTGGCTATAGTCGATGCTGCGACCGTCGATGCGCGGCGGGGTGCCGGTCTTCAGCCGCTCGACCCGGAAAGGCAGTTCACGCAGACGACGGGAAAGGGCATTGGACGGCGGATCGCCGGCACGCCCCCCCTCGTAGTTACTCAGGCCGATATGGATACGGCCGCCAAGAAAGGTGCCCACCGTCAACACCACGGCTCGGGCACGAAACTTAAGGCCCATCTGGGTCACCACGCCGGTAACTTGATCCTGCTCGATCAACAGGTCATCGACCGCCTGCTGGAACAGTTGCAGATCAGGCTGATTTTCCAGTGCATGGCGTACCGCCGCCTTGTAGCGGACACGATCGGCCTGGGCCCGGGTAGCGCGTACCGCCGGTCCCTTGCGGGAGTTGAGAATGCGGAACTGGATACCCCCCCGGTCGGCGGCCTGTGCCATGATACCGCCCAGGGCATCGATCTCCTTGACCAAGTGCCCCTTGCCGATACCGCCGATGGCCGGATTGCAGCTCATCTGGCCCAAGGTCTCGATGTTATGGCTCAGCAGCAGGGTACGTGCGCCCATGCGTGCTGCCGCGAGGGCGGCTTCGGTGCCGGCATGGCCGCCACCTACCACGATGACATCGTAATCGTCGGCAAAAAACATAGTAAGCGTCTGGTCTTCAGAATTTAAACTGCGGCTAGTTTAGCCGATATGGGTGATCAGGGTCAGACACAAGCGTGCCTATTGCTGCGTGAATCTGAATCACGAGTCGGAATGCCAACCCGGCACTCCGCAAGTGCGGGATAATCCATACTATGTTAATAGCGAATCGATGCCCGACTATTTGTGCCGGATGGAGAGAAGTAGAATGCAAGCTGATTTACAACACGCCATCGACGCCGCTGGTGAGATCCTGCTCGGCAAGAGCCGAGTCATCAAGTTGGCCATGGCCTGTCTGCTGGCACGGGGTCACCTGCTGATTGAAGATCTGCCAGGTCTCGGCAAAACCACTCTGGCGCACACCCTGGCCCACCTGCTCGGTCTGCAGTATCAGCGTATCCAATTTACCAGTGACCTGTTGCCCTCCGACATTATCGGCGTTTCGGTGTTTCATCAGGATGAGCAGCGCTTCAATTTTCACCCCGGTCCTCTATTCGCTCAGCTGGTACTGGCAGACGAGATCAATCGCGCCACTCCCAAAGCACAGAGCGCACTGCTTGAGGCGATGGAGGAACGACAAGTCACGGCCGATGGCAGCACACACGGTCTGCCGGAGCCCTTCTTTGTCATTGCCACACAGAATCCGCTGCACCAGATCGGCACCTTTCCACTGCCTGAGTCCCAGCTCGATCGCTTCCTCATGCGTATTCCTATCGGCTATCCGGAGCGCAGTGCGGAGCGCAATCTGCTTGCCGGCGAGGATCGCCGCGCCATGATCCAGCGCCTACCGGTGGCGTTGACACAACAGCAGTTGCTCGACCTGCAACAACAGGTGAGGAAGATCCATGTGGCCGATGCCCTGCTCGATTATTGTCAGGATATTCTGGCCCACACACGCCATTCGCCAGAGTACCAACACGGTCTTTCGCCCCGCGCCGGTCTCGCCATTCTGCAGAGTGCGAAGGCCTGGGCCCTGATCGAAGGGCGCCCTCAAGTGCTGCCGGAAGATCTCCAGGCTATCCTTCCGGCAACCGTAGGTCACCGCCTGCAGCCTGCGGGAGAGATCGTGAGTGAAGGGGGTGGCGGACTGGTCGACCGCTTGCTGGAGGCGGTACCGATTCCCTGACCATGATTTCGCTCGCGCCTCCCGACTGGCTGCTCCGCTTTCGACGCCGTGCCCGCGCCGACGGAAAAGGCGGCGTGGTCATCAGGCCACGCAGTATCTATATTCTGCCGACACGCCAGGGCATGTTGCTGGCCCTGGTCCTGTTGTTGATGCTGGCCGGCTCAATCAACTACGGTAGCAACCTGGGACATCTGGTCACTTTCCTGTTGGGAGGCATCTGGCTCTCCACCATCATCCATACCTGGCGTAATCTGCTCGGGCTGACGCTTCAACCCGGCCAGACAGCACCGGTCTTTGCCGGTCAGAGCGCTCTGTTTCAAATACAGATCACCAATCCCTCGTCTCTCTCCCGCTTCGGCATATCCCTGAAACAGAAGAATCTTCAGGGCGAGGCGACCGATCTGCCGCCGAATGAGCGACGGCTGCTTCATCTGTCGATACCCACCGAGCATCGCGGTGTACTCAATCTGCCTCAGATCAGCATCCACACGGTCTACCCTTTCGGCCTGTTCCATGCCTGGAGCTATGCCGAACTCGACACCCACTGCCTGGTCTACCCACAGCCGGCCACTTCTGGTTCACCGCCGGTGGAGGCGAGCTATACCCGAAGTGACGATGGTGACCGTGGCGTTGGTGCTGACGATTTTGTCGGTCTGCGCAGCTACCGTCAGGGTGACTCACCGCGACACATCGACTGGAAGGCCTTTGCCCGTCAACGCGGTCTGCTGAGCAAGCAGTTCGGCGGTGATCGTACCGAACGTCTGCAGCTCGATTGGGATCTGCTGCCACCCCTGGATACGGAACAGCGGCTCAGCCTACTGTGCCGCTTCATTCTGCACGCGGAGGGTGAATCACTCTCCTACGGTCTGCGCCTGCCGGGCGTAACCATCGACCCGGGGCAGGGCGAACACCACAAGCAGCTTTGTCTGGCTGCCCTGGCGACCTTCGAGGGATCTGCGTGAGAGCAACCACCGACCAAACGCTCACGCCGGGGCTGCAACTCCAGCTCTATCTGCTTACCGGGCTGGTACTTCTGCCGCACGTCATTCATCTGCCCCTGCCAGTCTCGTTGTTTCTCTTCGCCACGCTCAGCTGGCGGCTGGCGAGTTTGCGCCTACCACGGCTGCAACCCGGACGCTGGCTGCTGATTCCAGTCACCCTGGTTGCTGTTTTTTTGATCTACAGCCAGCACCAGACCCTGCTCGGCCGCGATGCCGGTGTCTCTCTGCTCTCGGTGATGTTGGTTCTGAAGACGCTGGAAGTGCGCAAACGGCGTGACCTGACGGTGACCGTCTTCATTGCCTACTTCGTTATCGTCACCCAGTTTCTCTTCGATCAAAGCTTTTTACTCTTGATCTATCTGCTGTTGGTGTTAATCGGCCACACTGCGCTGTTGATGGCGATTCAGCAGGTGACGCCGCCCCAGCGGTTATTCGATCCCTACCGCAAGACCTTCTGGATCGCCCTACAGGCACTCCCGATCGCGCTGATTCTGTTTGTCCTGTTTCCCCGCCTGACCCATCCGCTGTGGCACTTCGGTTACGACGCCAGTGCGGTCACCGGGCTCAGTGACCGGGTCAGTCCCGGCACCATCAGCCAGCTGATCCAATCTTCGGAGACCGCCTTTCGTGTCAGTTTCAAACAGACCCCTCCTCCTCGGGAGGATTGGTACTGGCGCGCACTGGTTCTGTGGGATACCGATGGACGTAGCTGGTTTACCCGAAAAAATCAGCCGCTGTCAGCGACGACTCCGCGATTGGTGCCCTTGTCGCAGGCGGTGGAATACAAGATCTTTCTCGAACCCCATCGACAGCACTGGCTCTATGCCCTCGATCTGCCCGCCATCACTCATTCGGGTGCTGAACTCACCCCCGATTTTCTACTGCATGCTCAAAGCCGGGTCACCAGACCAATCCAGTATGAAGGTCTCTCTTTTACCGAATACCGCATCCAGGATCTCTCACCGGCGCACCGCACTCGCGCGCTGGCACTCGGCGAAGGGGTCACCGATCGACAGCGTCGTCTGGTGCACGAATGGCAAGCTGACAACGCCGATGCTGAGCGTATCGTCGAACGGGCGCTCGACTATTTTCACCGCAACCCTTTTGTCTATACCCTCAATCCCCCGGCTTATCGGGATAACCCAATAGAGCAGTTTTTATTCGAGTCTCGCGAAGGCTTTTGCGAACACTATGCCTCCGCCTTCACCCAGCTGATGCGGCTTGCCGGCGTACCGGCACGCATGGTGGTTGGATTTCAGGGTGGGGAGTACAACCGGCTCGGCGACTATTACACGATAAGAAATTACGATGCCCATGCCTGGAGCGAAGTCTGGTTTGAACAGCGCGGTTGGGTACGCATCGATCCCACCGCCGCTGTGGCGCCGGAACGGGTTCGTAACTCTATCCAACCCGGGGTTGGCGGCATCGGTGATCCGGTGCGTTTCCTACAGGGGCAGGGAGGCTTGATTCAGTCGGCTCTAAACGATCTCGGTATGCTGCTCGACACGGCTGAGGTCAACTGGCGGGAGTGGGTGCTGGGATTCAACCGTGACCAGCAGTTTAGCCTGTTACGTGGACTGGGCTTCGGTTTCTGGCGCTCAGGTGGCTGGAGCATTTTAGCAGTGGTGCTGGTTGTTTCCGTACTGGGTCTGATCGGCCTGCGCTTATGGCTTAAAGCGCGGCTCAAGCTGTCGCCGACCATCCGCCTCTACCGCCGCTTTTGTCACCGCATGGCTGCCATCGGGTTGCCACGTGCACCCCAGGAGGGACCGCTCGACTTTTCCATCCGTAGCTGCCGGCTAAGACCCGATCTGGCACCACAGATCCGCGCCATTACCAGACTCTATATCGGTCTGCGTTATGGTCCCCGGGAGACACGCCCACAACGTCTGGCCTTGGCCGAGCAGGTGAGGCGGTTTCGTCCTCGCCGACTCAGCCGTGCAGAATAGCGTAGAGCCGGTCTTTCAGCAGCAGACGGCGTTTTTTCAGCTCTTCCATGTGAAAATCGGCGATCGGCGAATTCAGCTCTTCCAGGCTACGGATGTGGGCATCGAGCCAGTCATATTCGTCCATCAGGTTATGAAAAACCTCATTGCTCTCGCGCAGGTCTGCGATCTTTCCGGCATATTCCGGAAACTCGTGCAGAAGATCGTGGGGTTCGCCCAGCATGTCGGCCTCCTTCGGTCGGTTTCACCACTATTCCACCACATAAAGCCCCGATAGTGCCACGGCTGCAATGTGACAGATCAACTTACTTCACTTACCGATACAGAAGGTGGAGAAGATTCGTCCCAGCAGATCATCGGCGCTAAATTCTCCGGTGATTTCCGCCAAACTCTGCTGTGCCTGCCGCAGGTCTTCCGCCAGCAGCTCGCCGGCTTGGTGCTGGTCAAGCATGGCGTTGCCCTGATCGAGATGGTCGAGGGCGCGCTCTAGCGCATCCAGATGTCTTCTTCTCGCAATAAACTCTCCCTCTCCCGGGGTCTGATAGCCGACACAGGCTTTCAAATGCTCGATCAACAGGGAGAGACCGAGACCTTCCCGGGCAGCGATAGCCACTTCGACACCCGCTTCGCTCTCACAAACGGCTGCTGGCTTACCCGAGAGATCGATCTTGTTGCGTACCAGTGTCAACGGAACCTGCGAGGGCAGGGTGTCGCGGTCCAGTTGCAGATGGGCCGGATCGGCTTGATCGTCGAACACCCAGAGAATGCGGTCGGCCTGCTCGATCTGTAATCGCGCACGGCGAATCCCTTCCAGCTCCACCGGATCATCGCTTTCACGCAGACCGGCGGTGTCGACGATGTGTAGTGGCAGGCCGTCGATCGTGATGCGCTCTCGCAGGATGTCCCTGGTGGTACCCGGTATCTCGGTGACAATGGCCGACTCATAACCCGCCAACGCGTTCAGCAGGCTCGATTTACCCGCATTGGGACGCCCTGCGATGACCAGGGTCATGCCGTCACGGAGCAAGCGTCCGGTCTCTGCACTCCGCAACAGATGCCTTGTCTGTTCAATGATTGCTTGTAAGTCAGCACTTACTTTTCCATCACTGAGAAAGTCTATCTCCTCTTCCGGAAAGTCGATCGCAGACTCCACATATAGCCGTAGCTGGATCAACTGCTCAACCAAGCGTTCGATCTCCCGTGAGAAGACCCCCTCCAGGGTCCGACTCGCCAGGCGCGCCGCAGCGGCCGATTCGGCATCGATCAGATCAGCAATCGCCTCAGCCTGCACCAGGTCCAGTTTGTCGTTGAGGAAAGCACGTTGACTGAATTCGCCGGGTTGGGCCAGGCGTGCGCCAAGCTGCAGACAACGTTGCAGCAGCAGGTCCATGACGACCGGTCCCCCATGTCCCTGGAGTTCCAGAACGTCTTCGCCGGTGAATGAGTGGGGGGCAGGAAAAAAGAGTGCGATACCCTCATCGAGGGTCGCGCCATCCTGATCCCGGAAACAGCTGAAACGGGCATGGCGGGGAAGCGGCAGTGCACCGGTAATCGACTCGGCAATACTTAGCGATTTCGCTCCGCTGATGCGCACAATACCCACACCGCCGCGTCCCGGCGGTGTGGCGATCGCGGCGATGGTGTCAGCCGACGTCATCGCGGTTCGGGGGAAGGCTCAGCCAGCCATCCTTTCGATCTTGCGTGTGATGTACCACTGCTGAGCAATCGAGACGATGTTGTTGACCACCCAGTAGAGCACCAATCCCGCTGGAAAGAAGGCAAAAAAGATGGTGAAGACAAAGGGCAACATCATCATGATCTTGGCCTGCATCGGATCGGGCGGTGCCGGATTCAGTTTTTGCTGGATAAACATGGAGACACCCATGATCAGCGGCAGGATGAAATAGGGATCTTTGTCGGAGAGACTGTGAATCCAGAGCATCCACGGCGCCATGCGCATTTCGACGGTTTCCAACAAGACCCAATACAGAGAGATAAATACCGGAATCTGCACCAAAATCGGCAAGCAACCACCGAGGGGATTGATCTTCTCCTTCTTGTACATCTCCATCATGGCCTGATTGAGACGCTGCTTATCATCACCGTAACGCTCACGCAGCGCTTGCAGTCGCGGCGTCATCTTGCGCATGTTGGCCATCGATTTGTAACTGGTCTCGGAGAGCTTATAAAAAGCCGCCTTGATCAACAGCGTGAGAAAGATGATCGACCAGCCCCAGTTACCAACGAAATCGTGGATCGTCTCCAGCAGCCAGAAGATTGGTTTGGCAATCACTGTCAGCCAACCGTAATCGACGGTAAGTTCCAGACCATCTGCAATAGCCGCCAGCTTGTCCTGCAATTTGGGCCCGACATAGAGCTGACGCGACAGCGTCAACTGATCATTTGGCGCTACAGTGAAAGAGGGCGAATAACTCCCAAGCAGGTATTTACCACCTGGCAGAGCATTGCTGTAGTAGTGTTCCACCTGATCCTTCGGCGGAATCCAGGCACTGAGGAAGTAGTGCTGAATCATCGCCAACCAGCCATGGTCGCTGTCGATGCTCAGGTTTTTCTCAGCCATCTCCTTGAATTTTATTTTGTCGTACTTATCGGTCGGGTTGTAGATGACACCGCCAGTATAGGTATAAGTCGTAAAACCGGAAGATTTACTCTCCGGTTCCGTACGCTGCAATTGTCCGTAATCTCGAGCAGCCCAGCTCTCAGCGGACTGATTGTTGATCTCATAGCGCACATCCATCAGATAGCTGCCGCGATGCAGCACCAAATGCTTGGTAACGGTAACGCCGTCAGCCCCCTGCCAATGCAGCGGAATATCAAGTTCGTCAACACCTTCCGCCAAGCTATAGCTCGTCTTCTCAGCCTGAAAGAGGGCCTCGTGGTTCGGCGCCTTATCCTTCTGGCTACCGATCAATCCTGACTGTGCAATGTAGAAACGAGTTGCATCAGGTGACAGCAGCTCGACCTTCTTATCCGGCTCTTTGAGTGAAAGCGGATAATCCAGCAGATAAGCGCGTCTGACCGTTCCACCAATGGTGGAGATCTCAAGTTTGAACAGATCGGTTTCAACTGTGATCAGCTCTCCCTTGGATGATGCGGCGGTTTTTTCGGTTTGCGGCAAGGCACCTTGCGCCGCCGGTACGTCGGCATTGACTTCAGCCGTCGGTATGCCAGCCGAGGCGGCATCGCTGGTCGTCGTGGCCATCGGTGTCGTTTCAGTGGCCGGCCTGGCGGGTGTGGCGTAATCCTGTTGCCATGCCTGGTAGATCATCAAGCCCAGAAAGGCGAGGGTAAAAAAGAGAATCAGTCGTAGATTATCCATGGAACTGCTTTTTCGTAGGTTCAGGTACAGGATCCACTCCGCCCTCATGCCAGGGATGGCAACGGGAAAGACGCTTCATCGAGAGCCATAGCCCCCGTAGCGCCCCATGCTTCTCGACCGCTTCCACGGCGTAGGCGGAGCAACTTGGGTAGAAACGACAATGCTGGCCAACAAACGGACTCAGAATTGTCTGGTAGGCCTTGATCAGAAAGACCACTAGTGGACGCATTTTTCAGCCACTCTTTGCCAATGATGACGTAGCGACTTGAAGCAGTCGCTGTTGTCTGCCCGGGAAATACCATGCCGGGTGACCACCACCAAATCAAGACCTGCGAGCTGGTGTTGGTGAAATCGGAAGCTCTCACGTATTAAGCGCTTGATCCGATTGCGGTCAACGGCTCGCCGGCTGTTCTTTTTCGACACAGCCAGGCCAAGTCGCGGACCTGTAAGCTGATTGGGTCTGGCTAGCACCAGGAAGTAGGCATCTGAAGAGCGCTGGCCATCGCTAAAAACCCGACGATAATCGTCGGGTTTCAATAACCTTCGGTCCCGGGGAAATATCGCCCCCGCTTCGCTGGGCAAGCAGTCGATCAGAGTGCCAGACGTGCCCGGCCTTTTGCGCGCCGTGCCTTGAGTACCTTGCGCCCATTACGAGTCGCCATACGTGCCCGGAAGCCGTGAGTACGCGCTCTTTTCAGATTGCTGGGTTGAAACGTTCTTTTCATAGCTGCCTACCAGTAGATTCGTAGAACTGCTGCCGCAATTCCTGTCGAAAAAAAGAGGCGTAGAGTAGTCGCAATATGCGCTTCATGTCAATAGAGTCTTATCTCATCCGTACTCAATAGGCTGATACGGAAACTGTGGATAACTCTCTTCGTGGGGAGTAGACTTGGCGATCCTGCACATCCTCAGAATGTGCCAAGTCATCGCTGTCTCAATCTGACGGCAGACCGATCACTTAACCCTATCTTCGTCAGCTTGGAGAGTAGTCTTGGACCTTTGGCAACGCTGTGCAGACCAACTGGAGCAGGAACTTCCTGCCCAGCAGTTCAACACATGGATACGTCCACTACAGGTCGTGGAAGAAAACCAGGTGCTAAAGCTGCTTGCACCGAACAGGTTCGTACTAGACTGGGTAAAAAATCATTATCTGGATACCATCCAGAAACTGCTGATAACTATCTCACCTGACGGTACGCACAAGGTAAGCGTCGAAATTGGTAGCCGAAAAAAGGCCACGCCACCCACCAGCAGACAAGACCCAACGCCAACGATCAAAAAAGTCGCAGAACGTCATAGTCCGGTAGAGAGTAATCTCAATCCCAGTTTCGTTTTCGACACCTTTGTTGAGGGCAAATCGAATCAACTGGCAAGAGCTGCCTCGATGCAGATCGGCGAAAATCCCGGCAAGGCCTACAACCCACTCTTTATCTACGGCGGTGTGGGATTCGTTGCCGAAATGGTCAAAGCACTCCAGCACAATACTATCGACCAGTTCAAAAAGAAGTATCGGTCAGTCAATGCCTTACTGATCGATGATATCCAGTTCTTCGCTGGTAAGGAACGCTCCCAAGAGGAGTTTTTTCATACGTTCAACGCACTGTTTGAATCCCAGCAACAGATCATTCTATCCAGCGACCGCTTTCCCAAAGAGGTTTCCGGTCTTGAGGAGCGTCTTAAATCTCGCTTCGGATGGGGTCTCACCGTCGCCATCGAACCACCAGATCTAGAGACTCGTGTTGCCATCCTGCAGAGCAAGGCACTGCAGTTGAATGCTGAGCTACCCAGTGAGGTCGCCTTCTTCATGGGCAAACGCATACGATCCAACATTCGAGAACTCGAAGGGGCACTTCGTCGAGTGATTGCCAACTCGACCTTTACCGGCAAAGAGATAAACCTCGATTTCGCGAAGAACGCGCTTAGAGACATGATCGCTGCACACGACAAGCAGGTGACCATTGAAAATATTCAGAAGACGGTCGCTGAGTATTTTCAAATTCGCACTTCAGATCTTCTCTCACCGAAAAGAAGCCGCTCTATTGCAAGGCCCCGACAGATAGCCATGACCTTAGCAAAAGAACTAACCAACCACAGTCTGCCGGAAATCGGCAATGCTTTCGGTGGCAGAGACCACACCACTGTCATACATGCAACGCGCAAAGTGAAAGAGCTGCGGGAAAGTGACGCAAGAATCTCAGAGGACTATTCAAACCTGTTGAGAACCCTAAGCAGTTGATGTGGATAAATTGTAAGAAAAATCAGTTAAAATCCGAAACACGATCTATCCACAGATGATCAACAGGAAACAAGCGATAAAACAGGGGCTGAACACACAGAGTATAAAGCCTATATTTTTAACTAAAATCAATGAGTTATGTTGTTTTTACATAAAAAAAGCTGGCCCCTAATAATAACAACAGGTATTTATACTTAAACAATATTTATAAGAAGACCGAGTGGATAACATGAAGATAGTCACCGATAGGGAAAATTTGCTCGAACCATTGCAACAGATTGCAGGTGTGGTTGAGCGAAGACAAACCTTACCTATTCTCGCAAATATCCTGATCAATGCAGGAAGCAATGGAATGCAAATGACAGCAACTGATCTTGAGGTTGAACTGAAAACTCAAGCCAGTGCAAATTGTGAAGGAGACATAGACTTCACCGTCCCAGCAAGAAAGCTTCTAGACATTACAAAGGCGCTCCCAGAAGGGGCAGTGATAAATCTAGAAATCAGTGGTGATAAAGCAAAACTACAATCAGGTAGAAGTCGCTTCTCACTCGGTGTTCTCCCAGCACAGGACTACCCGGTCATCGAACCAACGCCAAGTAGTATGGTCATGACGGTGAAAGAAGGTCTCTTCAAAAGACTGATAGAGAAGACCCAGTTTGCCATGGCTCAGCAGGACGTTCGCTACTATCTCAACGGGATGTTACTTGAGATACAGGGTGGCGATATACGAACGGTCGCAACAGATGGACACCGCCTGGCACTAAGTCAGTCATCAGGAGCTGTCAGTAAAGATCTGGACATTCAGGTCATACTACCAAGGAAGGCAGTCATAGAACTCGGTAGATTGCTAAAAGACAAAGACGATGAAATCAAAATCGAACTTAGTAACAGCTATATCAAGGTACTCCTTGAAGGGGCTGTTTTTACATCAAAACTAATTGATGGAAGGTTCCCAGAGTATCAACGAGTCATGCCCTCTGGGTCAGATAAGGAAGTCGTTGCTGATAAGAGCAGCCTAAGACAATCACTTAGTCGAGCTTCAATCCTTTCCAACGAGAAATATCGCGGTATACGATTCAGCCTACAAACTAATCTTCTTCAACTACAGGCACACAATCCTGAGCAAGAAGAAGCGGAAGAGGAGCTCGAGATTGACTATAACGGAGAGGAACTCAAAATTGGTTTCAACGTTGGGTATCTCATCGATGCTATCTCCGCAATCGATGAAGGCGAAGTCATCGTCGAGCTAAAGGACTCTAACAGCAGTGCCTTAATCTATGGAAAGGGCAACGATGAAAGCAAATATGTCATCATGCCGATGCGAATCTAGTCGCACATAAATAGAAAAGGCCGACGTAGTAGTCAAACTGCGTCGGCCTTTTTTAATTACGCTAGTGAAAATAAAAAGTATAAAAGTTGAGAATCTGAGAAACATCAACCATACCGAATTAAGTTTCTCTTCGAGCATAAATCTTATTATCGGAAATAATGGCGCAGGTAAGACCTCACTGCTTGAGGCAATCTATCTACTTGCTAGAGCTAGGAGCTTTAGACAAGGTCAACAAAAGTCTCAGATAAACAAAGAATCAGATCATCTGCTCATCTATGCGATTACAGAGGATCAACAAAATCACGAGCATAGAATTGGCTTCTACAGAACCAGGGCCAATACACAGGTTAAAATCGATGGCCAAAAAGCCAACAAATTATCGATGTTGGCTAAAAACCTTCCTACAGTACTTATCACGCCTAATTCACACCGCCTAATTGAAGAAGGTCCTGAACATAGGAGAAGGATTCTAAATTGGGGAGTGTTCCACGTGGAACATCAATTCCAATCACAAATGGCAAATTTTTCCAGATCACTACTCCAGCGAAACACTGC
>JARRNY010000097.1:0-15632 GCA_037384445.1 Candidatus Thiodiazotropha sp. | reverse complement strand
CGATGTCCATGACGCGATAGACACGGCCATCGACACCAGCAAAGTCCGACCTGACGCTGCAGCTGGGCGATCCGGAGAGATCCACACAGTTTAGGGTCATGTTGATAGCCTCCGATTCACCGGCATAACTCACTGTGACATGAAAAGTCATACCCAATGTGTCAGCCGCGCCAGCCACCAGTGTTAACACGTAATCCACCGTACCGGTCATATAGATCGCATCGCCGTATCCATCACTGATACCGCAGTTACTGAATGTGATCGTCCCCACCGTCTCTGCATCATTGGTATCGGCAATGGCAGACCCCCCCGCATCACAGATATCTCCACTGAGATCAGTGGTTTTAGAAGCATAGAGGGCATCGGAACCGGAGATCCACTTGGCTATCCTGGGGGAGATCTCCACTAATTTTGCTTCAAGATTCGGCGTTGAGCGTGGCGCGAAGGCACCTCCAGTTGTATCGGCCACCACCGCCTGAGTAGCACCGGAAGCGGCTGCCGTACTGAGGCTCTCCGCATTGGCATCCTCCACCCGGGCCTCAGAGGTCAACCCCGTGTAGCTGGGACCCGAACTGTTTGTATCGCCACCGCCTCCCCCGCCTCCACAGGCGGTGAGCAGTAACAGGGTGATGGCGACTGAGAATGTGAAAGTAAGACGTCTCATAATGACTCCCCGTGAATTCCAGAAATCCCTTGCTAGGATCAAGGTATATATAAGCTAGCACAAATTCGGAGCTATTCCGTACAGCACGGCAGCTCCGCCTAAAACCCGCTGTTCAATGCCTGTTGCTGCTTCTCATCCAGCGCATTTGCCAGATAAGCCAGTGAGATGCCCAGCCTACGGGTCCAGGAGAGCTCAACGCTCCAGCTCTCGTCTGGACTTTGCCAGCGGTATATCAGCTCCCCCTCGCCACGGCGGATGGCGCCGATCCTGGCGGCCTGAGTCCTGACGTAGGCGGGATAGTGGCTGCTATCACGATAGGCGCCGTATTTAGACTCCAGGCGTTCCAGCAACTCTTTCAGCTTGCTCTGGCTGGCCGGCTCGAAGGTGTGCAGAACCTTGTAGATTTTGCCCTGGTAGGCCATCACATAGGTGCGTTCCCGGCCCTGGGGATAGATGACCGCCCGGCGCTCGCCGCTCTGTTGCGACAGCATGCCGTAGGGTTGCCGCCGCAACAGCTGCTGCATACTGCCACCGAGGCAGTATTTGCCAAAGACCTGTTTCAGACAGTCACTGCTTGTCTCAGTCCCGGCCGCCCAAGGCGCGGATTGCAGAGAGAAAAGCAGAAAAAACGAGGCGATGGCTGCTGCCCGCATGGGTGGCTCCTGTTTATTGTTATTTCGGCAGTCGGGCAGAGAGACTTTCGACGAATGTCGCCAACTGCCGGTAATGACTGCCCTTCCAGTAGATTTTTGCGCAATCGCTACAGCGCCAGAACTCAGTATAGAGTTCCGCCACCCGTTTGGGCAGTAGGGGAAGTACCTGCGGTTTCTCGACCCCGAGCAGTCGGCCGTTGCACACCATACAGCGGGTGAAAGGCGCCACGGCGCGAAACAGGTCGAGCCGGTGCAATAGCTCCGCCAGCTGTTCATCGGGATCGATCGCATGCACAAAACAGCCATGGGTGAGCTCACGGCGCATCAGCAGAGCGCGATCACGAGTCAGGAGGATGCGCCGCTCAGCCACCGATAACTCGACCAGACGATCATCACCCACATCATTGAAAAACAGGGTATCAAAACCGAGCAGGCGCAGATGCCGGGCCAGCTTACCGAGATGAGCGTCGGCGATGAACCGGGACTCGCGCAACGGCCGTGGACGCAGCCGCAGCAACGGCGTCACATCGAGGCGTTCAAACATGGGATAGACGCTGATACGGTCGCCGTCGACCGGCTGGTAAGCGAAATCGACCGAGCGGCCGTTGGCCAGGATGATCTCCACTTCGGTGTGGGGCACACCCAGGCTTTCGATCAGATGCTTGATACTCTGGGTCGGTTTGAACTCCTGCTCAAAAGGCCGCTTGCGTTGATCGCCGGGGAGAAAATCATTCAGCTCCTCGTAGAAACGCAGGGTGATACCTGCCACTTCAGAAATCGAACTCCGCCCAGATGGGGCAGTGATCCGATGGCTTCTCCATACCGCGGATGTCGTAGGCGATGCCCACGTCTTTACAACATGCCATCAGGGGCTCGGTGGCCAGCATCAGGTCGATGCGCAGCCCCCGTTTGGGATCGCGCTCGAATCCCCGACTGCGGTAGTCGAACCAGCTGAAGAGATCATTCACTTCCGGCTTCAGTACCCGGTAGCTGTCCTGCAGCCCCCAGTTCATCAACGCCTGCAGCCATTCGCGCTCTTCGGGGAGAAAGCTACACTTGCCTGTCCTCAGCCAGCGCTTGGCATTGTCTTCGCCGATGCCGATGTCGCTATCCAGGGGGGCGATGTTCATGTCGCCGATCACCAACAGGGGCTGCTTTGGATCGAACTCCGTCTGCAGATAGCGCAGCAGGTCGGCGTAAAACTTACGCTTGGCGGGAAATTTCACCTCATGGTCGCGGCTCTCGCCCTGGGGAAAATAGCCATTGATAACCGTCAGTTCGTTACCTTTGTGTGAGGTGTATCGGCCTGTGATCAGACGCCGCTGCGCCTCCTCCCCATCATCCGGCAGGCCCCGCCTGACATCCAACGGCGCGGATTTAGCCAGCAGCGCCACCCCGTAGTGGGTCTTCTGCCCGTGGAAGCTGGCGGTGTAGCCCAGCGATTCGACCATATCGAGGGGGAAGTCCGCATCCTGCACCTTGCTCTCCTGGATGCCGATGATGTCGGGATCATAGCGCTCTTTGAGCTGGTTCAGCTGATGTGCGCGGGCACGGATGCCATTGGTGTTGAAGGAGACGATTTTCATGTCACAACCTGTTTGGGCCTGTTAGCACTAATTCAATTGGGATTTGGGTCGAATGCTACTTCTGTAGCGACTATTGGTGGGGCAGGGCCCCACCCTACACCCTGAATCCACCGGTAGGTTGGGGCCCTGCCCCACCAAAGCCGTAGATATAAACTCACAATCGGTCACCTATGCGCAAAAATCAGTGCCGTTCGGATCTGAGTCTGACCGCTTCCGCCCTGTTGTGTACAACGGAGGTTCATACAACTCTCCATCATTCAGCCAGCACCTCGCGGGTTTCGCCCTCACCCATCTCGAAACCATGGCGGTAAGCCTTGCCCCAGGGCAGAAAGGCTTGTGCGTCGTCGATCGCCAGAGGCGCCGGCAGATTTGCCTGTTCCAGAGCGGCCGCTAATTCTAGCTGGCGCATCGCATGCGCCATGCCGTCGGCATAACCCCGGTTGTACCAGAGCTGCAGATCCCCGTCGCCCTGGGACAGCTCAGTGGTCTCGCTGTAGAGGTCGATCACCACCGGTAACAGACGCTCGAACAGGGCCATTTTCTCCTGCTTCATGCCACTCTCCCGCGAAATGCAGGTGAGCCTAACATGGGGATAAATGCGCGACAAACACCACTATCAGAAATGATGTTAGAGCGCGACTACCCAATGGCTATTGGTGAGTTCCTGATAACCATGCATAGAGAACCGGGACAGATGGAATTCCCAGAAACAAGACCTTGATATCTACCCATCAGGATAAGGATCAAATGTATAGATTGATTTCAGAACCACACCAGAGAGTAGACCCGCCACCGCTCCCACAAGAGCGAAATACCCGCAACCTAGAGTGCAACCCGACATCACACCCAAGAAAATACTGGCTAAATAGACAACATATTTATTTTCTATAAATGGGTTTACCACGAACTCCATTAGCAGTGAATATACCAGGCTCTGAATACCCATGATGATGAGTGCAAACGGGAAAAACATCATTCCTCCGACAAGCATCGCAGGCAACATACCAAGTGTTATATTGCCTTTCGCCTCAGAGATCATTGCCATCACAGCGACAACTTCACTCCCTAAGGCCAGAGGTAGAAGAGACCCAATCAATAGCCTGATAACAATCAAACTCATAACTGTGTTCTCCCCTTATTCTTCATAAGTACCAGTTCGCAAATCTGCTATAGGAAATTTCGGTTATCCCGTTGTGCAATGGTCACTGGAAATGGTGCCATCAGCCAGTCCATTCCCACAGGACTCAGTGAAGTTTCATTACTTTTTATGCCTTCAACCATTACGGCAGACAGTCTTTTTTGTGAGTATTCGCCCAGTGCGTTCTGAGATATCGGTAGAGATGTGACGGTCATGCCAATCAGCCTTACATGACTTTGCCCTGTCGAATCGGCAAATAGAGCACTCTTCGATATAGAGCGGTTCGAGAAGATAGAGATAGCCGTCCATCGTTCACTCATTGAGACATGAAGCTCATCTGCCTTTAATATTATACTTACAGTATATTCTGTCAAGACAGAAATTACTGTAAGAATTAAATATGACAACCGATTCTCAAGAAGCTGAAATCGTCACATCACCACGAGCTGCAGTACAAACCTACCAAGCATGTTCTGTATTCACACTCTGGCGATCATGGAAGTCGTTGTAATCCATCTAGGAAGCCCCGATGCTGATCGTCATCTCACCCGCCAAGACCCTGGACTACGAGACGCCAGCGGTCACTAAGAGCCACACCAAGCCGGCCATGCTGAAACAGTCGCAGGCGTTGATCGACATCCTGCGCAACTACTCCGCCCTCGACCTGGCGGAGCTGATGAAGCTGAGCATGAAACTGGCGGAGCTCAACTTCGAGCGCTATCACGACTGGAAAACCCCTTTCAACACCAAGAACGCCAAACAAGCGGTGCTGGCGATGAAGGGCGACGTCTACACCGGACTCGACGCCGAGAGCCTGACAGAGGCTGACTTCGAATTTGCCCAGCAGCACCTGCGCATTCTCTCCGGCCTCTATGGTGTACTCAGGCCGCTCGACCTGATGCAGCCCTATCGGCTGGAGATGGGCACCAAACTGCCCAATCCGCAGGGTGGCGATCTCTACAGCTTCTGGGGCGAGGCCATCACGCAAGCCGTCAACAAGGCACTCAAGGCGCAGGGGGACGATATCCTGATCAACCTCGCCTCCAACGAGTACTTCAAATCGATCAAGCCCAAGCTGATCGAGGGACGCCTCATCACCCCGCAGTTCAAGGAGAAGAAGAACGGCACATACCGCATGATCGGCGTCTACGCCAAGCGGGCGCGCGGGCTCATGAGCCGCTACATCATCGAGAACCGGCTGCAGGATGCGGAAGAGATCAAAGGCTTCAAAACAGACGGTTACCGCTTCAGCAAGCAGCAGTCGAAGGACGATCAATGGGTCTTCATCCGCGGCTGATCGACTCCCACGCCCATTTCGACGACGCCAGTTTCGACAGCGATCGGTTAGCGGCGCTACAGCGGGCGCATGCGGCTGGCGTGGAGGCCCAGGTCATCCCGGCAGTAAAGGCCGACTGGTGGCCACGCATTCGCCAGCTGTGCAGTGACTACCCCGAACTGCACGCCACCTACGGCCTCCACCCCATGTATCTGGCCGACCATCGTGAGGCGCATCTTACCGCCCTGTCGGAATGGATCGAGCGCGAACGCCCGGTGGCGGTCGGTGAGTGCGGACTCGATTTCTACATCGACGATCCCCAACCAGAACAACAACAGCGCTACTTCGAGGCACAACTCACCCTCGCCCGCGACAGCGGACTGCCGGTGATCATCCACGCCCGCCGTTCTGTGGAGGAGGTAATCAACACCCTGCGCCACTATCCCGGGTTAACCGGAGTGCTGCACAGCTATGGCGGCAGCGAACAACAGGCCGAACGTCTTATCGACATGGGTTTCTACCTCAGCTTCGGCGGCCCCATCACTTACGAGCGGGCCAAGCGTCTGCAGCGGCTGATCACCCACCTGCCCCTGAGCGCCATCCTGCTGGAGACCGATGCGCCCGATCAGCCCGGCAGCAGCCACCGGGGCGAGCGCAACGAGCCCGCCTATCTGGTAGAGGTGCTGGAAGCGGTGAGCCGGCTGCGCGATGAATCCATAGAGGCCATCGCCGAACAGACCCGGGCCAACACCTGCCGTTTGTTCAAGCTCCCATGAAGGGTAGCGCGGGAGCTTGCAGGAGTTGAGAAGACGCCTGATAAGGGTTTTCGGCAATCTACTCCGGTAGAACTGGACCCCACCCCACTCACTTCCAGCGCACCCTGGTGGCGCAGAACCTCACCACTTCCGCCTGAATCGGCATTACCAATTAATTCTTCCCTGCCTACAGAACTTCTTTTCCCAGGATGCGGTTCAATCAACGCGGCGAATGCCCGGTTTGCAATGCGGGACATGACTCGCCACCCCGCGCCCGCTATCATGGTCAGCTGCTTAAGCAATCCAACATAACGAGGTAGAGTGATGTCACAAAAGGGGATTCTGGTCACCGGCGGCGCCGGTTATATCGGCAGCCATACGGCCAAACAGCTGGGACGAGCCGGCGAGCGTGTGGTCACCCTGGACAATCTCTGCACCGGATTCAAACAGGCGGTCCTCTTCGGAGAGTTGGTTATCGGTGACACCGGCGATAAGGAACTGGTCAGCCGTGTGCTACGTGAACACAACATCGACACGGTAATGCATTTCGCGGCCCATACTATCGTTCCCGAATCGGTCGAAGACCCCCTCAAGTACTACCGAAACAATACTTGCAACACCCGCAACCTGCTTGAGTGTTGTGCCGAGGCGGGAGTCAAAAACTTCGTTTTCTCCTCCACAGCAGCCGTCTATGGTATGCCTGAAGAAGGCATCGCCTACGAGGATTCTCCGACTCAGCCGATCAATCCCTATGGCACCTCCAAGCTGATGTCAGAGATGATGCTCAAGGACCTCTCCCTGGCGAGCGACCTGAATTATGTCGCCCTGCGCTACTTCAACGTGGCTGGTTGCGATCTTGATGGGCAAATTGGCCAGTCCACCCCCAAGGCTACTCTGCTGACCAAGGTCGCCTGCGAGATGGCTGTAGGTAAACGGGAGGCGGTCTATATCTTCGGTACCGACTACCCGACACCTGACGGCACGGGGGTGCGCGACTACATCCATGTGGTCGACCTGGCAGACGCCCACGTCAAGGCCCTGGCCTATCTGCGGCAAGGCGGCGAATCGACCATCCTCAACTGCGGCTATGGCCACGGCTATTCGGTCAGAGAATTGCTGCAGGCAGTGGAAAGCGCCAACGGCGCACCACTGAAGATCATCGAAGCGGAACGCCGGGCCGGTGATCCACCGGCACTGGTGGCAGGCGCTGACAAAGTGCGCGAAGTGATCGGCTGGCAGCCACAGCACGACAACCTCGCCACCATTGCCGAATCGGCACTGGCCTGGGAGCGATCACAGCTCGAAAGTCCCTGGAGTAACGACTGAGTGGATCTCTTTCAAATCCTCATTCTCGCTGTACTGCAGGGTCTCACCGAGTTCCTGCCCATCTCCAGCTCTGCCCATCTGATACTCGCGCCGCTGGTCACCGGCTATGCCGACCAGGGATTGGCCTTCGACGTCGCCGTGCATGTGGGAACCCTGGCTGCGGTGATCGGATACTTCCGTCATGAAGTGGTCGCCATCGGCGGCGATTTCTTTCGCTCCTGGGTCAACCCGGCGGCCCGCTCACAGGAATCCCGCCTCGGCTGGATGATCGTCATCGCCACCCTGCCGGTGGGGGTCTTCGGCCTGCTGATGAAATCGCTGGTGGAGACCGACTTGCGCGCGCCGCTGGTGATCGCCATCACCACCATCGGTTTCGGCATTCTGCTGCTGGCGGCGGACAGGCTGGGCAAGCGTGCGCGAGACGAGTACACCATCGGCTGGCGCGATGCCCTGATCGTCGGCCTGTTTCAGGCCATGGCTATCATTCCCGGTACTTCGCGCTCGGGCGCGACCATGACCGCAGGACTGTTTCTCGGACTCACCCGCCGGGCCGCCTCCCGCTTCTCCTTTCTGATCTCCATCCCGACCATTATCCTCTCGGGCGGCCTGCTGACCCTGGAACTGATCGAGAGCGACCTGCCGGTGGAGTGGGGTTCGATTGCGTTAGGGGTGGTACTCGCGTTTGTTGCTGCCTATCTCTGCATCCACTTCTTTTTGCAGTTCATCGAACGCATCGGCATGTTGCCCTTTGTGATCTATCGCTTGCTGCTGGGCGCGGCTATTTTCATTTGGCTGATCTAGATTTTCCGGCGGAGCCGATTTAGGTCGCTCTGGTGGGGCAGGGCCCCACCCTACCGGTGATTCAAGACGCAGGGTGGGGCCCTGCCCCACCGATCAGCAGGCTAACCCATACCCTGACAAAGCCTTATTCAACCCAGATAGGACTTGGCTTCCTCGCCCGGATCAGGCAACCCGGCGATACGCCAAATGCTGAGGCAACTACCGAACAGGCTGTGGATCTCATCGCGCGGCACTCCCGTGGCGCGGCAGACCAGACGCATATTGGGCAGAGCCCCCAGCTTCAGATAGTTGGCACGGATATGCCGCAGCACCCGCCAATGGCTCTCGCTCAGATCGTCCACCCCCTCCTGTCGGGCCAGGTCGCCGGCCATCTGTTCATTCCATGATTGGTGATCGATAAGAAAGCCGTCCGCATCGAACAGCGGGGGTATGGATTGAGCGGTAGCGAGTTGTGCGTCAGTCTGTGGCATGGCCTGGACCTCCTGGTAGAGCGAAGATGAAGTTTGCTTACGATAGAGTATGGAAGCCAGGGAGTCTTATGAAAAACGATAAATTTTAATTTTGTATCACGATATGTGATTTGCTGGATCTATCGAGGCCGGAACCGGGATCGATCAGGTTGCCGCTCCCGCAAAACAGACTGTGAGCAGGTACGGAACCGGTCGGGTGTCCGCCGGTTCCCTGCTGTCAGATTTACGGGTGCCTGGCCGGTACCCGGGCGTGCTTGGGCAGACTGCCGATGTCGAGCGAGAGAATCCAGGACACCAGCGCTTCTGCATCCTGCTGGCGCACATTCACGTTCGGCGGCATAAAGCGCATGTTTACCTCCTGCCAGGTCTTGGTGCCACCCTCGGTACCCTGCAGGACCGACTCCACCAAATTCGCCTGGGCGTTTGTTTCACCCTGGTAGCGGCCGGCAATCTCACGGAAAGCGGGAGCCAGCGGTACCACTCGGCTCTCCGTCACCGGCTCCACCCGATGGCAGATGGTGCAGCCGCTGACACTGGCCAGCCTCAGCATGTTGTCGTGGTGCTGCAGGCGCTCAACCGTCGCCTCATCCACCTGCAGAGAGAGTATCCAGCGCACCAGTGCCGCCGCTTCCTGATGGGAGAGATTCACATTGGGCGGCATGAAGCGCATCGCTACCTTACCCTCCCACTGCTGTTCCCGATAGACAGTGCCATGCAGTACCCGATCGAGCAGATTGTCAAAGGCATTGGCGTCATCCCGATAGCGCACAGCCACCTCCTGGTAGGAGGGGGCCAGGGGTTTTCCTGCCTGGCTGTCCGCCACCACCCGATGGCAGATGAAACAACCCCGGGCATTGGCCAGACCGAGCATCTGCTCATCTTCCGCCCGTAGCGTCACCGTCGTCACGAGAGCAAGTACGAAGCCGCTCAAGTACGTCAAAAACCTTCTCATGGTCTATCTCTCCTGGTTGCTGAGTGCGAACTGTGAATTCCGGCGCCGGACAAATCGTGCCTCGCCCATGGCGTTACCGCTGATAGGGGATATAGCCCCTATCAGCCGGCAAACCGGCAGTTTGAGGTGAAATTGCAACATTCATGCCCGGCAGGCAGAGCGCACAGCGACTCTGTTTCTGCACCAAGCGCCGCATCAGCGCTGGCTTCGACTGTTCAGATTCGATGCTGTTGTGCCATAAGTGATACAAGCCGGCAGGCCTTATCCAAGGCAATACCGCAGTAAGGCTGGCCAGCGAAAAGGCATGCCCCTTGCAGAAGGTCTGAGGTGATCGCAACCGATGAGGATCTTCCGGCATGACCAGCCCAATCCCTGCCTACAGCCTGTTTCTGCGCTGGCTGCTACTGACAGGACTCCTGCTGTTTGCCGGCTGGGTACTCTGGGACCGGCAGCTGTTGCTGCAGCTACTGGCCTCCGACCCCACCCGCATCACCCTGATGATCGCACTGCTGTTTCTCGCCGCCAGTGGCCATTGCGGGCTGCGCAGTTTCTACCTCTCAAGCGAGCAGGAAGCCCTGCAGCGCATCAAGCTCGGCATGGGTACCTTGCCCAGCGCACCGAGGCCCGATTCGCGTCTATTGGATGGCTCCCTCAGCGGAGAATTTCTGCGCAGCGTACTGTGCAAACCCTTGGAGACATCGACTGGCGAGAGCAACCGGGACTGCCAGCTGCTGGCGCAGGTGATGGCGGAACAGGCCCGCGGCCAGCATGAGGCCGGCTGGTTTGTCAGTGCGCTCCTGCTGAAGCTGGGATTGCTGGGAACGGTAGTGGGTTTCGTCCTCATGCTGGCGCCGGTGGCGGCACTGGAATCCTTCGACCTGAGCGATATCCAGGGCCTGCTGCAGCGCATGACCGGTGGTATGGGCGTAGCGCTCAACACCACGTTGCTGGGACTCTCCTGCAGCATGCTGCTGGGCCTGCAGTATCTGATGCTCGACCGGGCCGCTGATCGTCTGGTGGCAGCCGCTGTGCACCTGGCCGAGACCTGCCAGCCGTCCCCAAGCGAGGCCGGTGACTAAGCCATGGCCATGTTTCGCCAGCATCGCAACTTCGATGCCGATCCCTTCACCGATCTGCTGTTCAACGCCCTGCTCGCCTTCACCTTCCTGTTTCTGGTGGCGCTGATGTTTCTCAACCCGCCAGCCAAGTCGGGCACCATCAACCCCAAGGCCGATTTCATCATCACCGTGACCTGGCCCGACAACAATCCGGACGACATCGACACCTGGGTGGAAGGCCCGGGTGGCCAACTGATCTGGTTCAAACAGCCGCAGGCGGGTCTGCTGCACCTCGACCGGGACGACCGCGGCATGGCCAACGACAGCCTGGTGGTCGATGGCCGGGCAGTGGTCAATCCACTCAACCAGGAGGTGGTCACCCTACGCGGCCGCCCACCCGGCGAGTATGTGGTGAATGTCCACTACTACAACAGCAAGACCCTGCAGCCGGTACCGGTGACAGTGTCGCTGGCGGAGGTGAATCCTGTGCTGAAGATCCTGCACTACGCCACACTGCG
This sequence comes from Candidatus Thiodiazotropha sp., assembly GCA_037384445.1. Classification (GTDB taxonomy): domain Bacteria; phylum Pseudomonadota; class Gammaproteobacteria; order Chromatiales; family Chromatiaceae; genus Thiodiazotropha. The sequence goes on along the minus strand of JARRNY010000097.1, from coordinate 4,435 downwards.
GTTGGAGCGGTTGGGCGAAGAGAAGACCGCGCTGCGCTTCAGCATTGCCCCAGACGGCCAGGTCTTCGGCATCAATACCCTGGCCAAATCGATCGTGGAGGTGGGCAAGCTGTGATGGAATCCAAGGTCGAGCACTCAAGCTTTAAAACACCCTTCCACCTGTTCCGTTTAACGGATTTTGGTGGGGCAGGGCCCCACCCTACCCCAGATACGAAGTGTAGGGTGGGGCCCTGCCCCACCAATAACCTCTTAAGTAAGGACCTTTCGTGACAGAGTCGATTCTATTGCTGGTACTCGCCTATGTGGCGCTCACCGCCCTGTTGGCCGCCGCCCTCATCCGCGCCCGCCTGCATTGGAGCCTGAAACTGCTGCTGGTGCTGACAGCCACTTGTCTCTACTTCGTCAGTTATCAGGGCTGGCGACAAGTACAGGGATGGCCGGCGGGCAGCGAGCTGCCGCCGCGTTTCCTGCTGCATGCCGCCGTGATCGACGAACCGGACAAGAGCAACGGCAAGCCGGGAGTGATTTTCATGTGGGTCTCGAGTCTGGTGAACGGCCGTCCCGCCGGCCACCCCCGCGCCTACCAGGTCGACTATGACAAGGCTCTGCATACCGATCTGCAGGATGCCCTGCGCAATATGCGCAACGGTGTGGTGCAGCTGGGCCGCGTCAGCAGCGCGCCGGGACCTGCCGGCCTGCCTCGCGACTATACGCAGATGGGCGAGCGGCGCGAACGGATCGAAATCTATAGCCTGCCGGATCCGGCATTGCCGGAAAAATGAGCATGCAGCGAGTCGCAACCACCCTGCTCTCTCTTCTCCCGGCCCTGCTGGCAGCATGCAGCGAGCCGCCGACGCAACGGGAGGAGAGCTACTTCCCCCTGCAACCGGGCATGCGCTGGACCTATCGCGTCACCACCGAGGTTGCTGGTCGCCAGGAGAGCCGGCAGTTCAGCGAGATCAACGCCGGTAGCGAATCCCTCAATGGCATACCTCATGCGGTTCGCCTCACTGGCGATGGCACCCGCTACTATCTGCGACAGGTGGATGGCGGCATCTACCGCCATGCCAAGCGCACCCTGGTGGAACTCGAACCGCACCTGGATGAGGATCCGCGCTGGGTGTTGAAGCGTCCCTATCAGGTCGGCACCGGTTGGAACAGCCTCACCTATCCCTATGTCCTGCGCCGCATCAGTCCCTATGAAGAGAGCCTGAGCCGGGGCAGCGCGCTCAAGATGGCCTATCAGATCACTCGACTGGATGCGCTGGCGGAGGTCCCCGCCGGGCGTTTCGAACACTGCCTGCTGGTGGAGGGAGAGGCGCAGCTGACCCTCTATGCGGACGGGCGCGAAGGCTACAAGGAGATTCTCATCAACACCCGCGAGTGGTACGCCCCCGGGGTCGGCCTGGTCAAGCTGGTGCGGGAGGAACCGATGCAAGGCGGTGTCTTCATCGGCGGGCGTATGGTATTCGAACTGGTCGAGCTGGAACCCTGAGGTCGGTCAACAACGGCTGGCTGCGGAGAGCGGGGGGTTGGTGGGGCAGGGCCCCACCCTACTGCTTGCATTAACAGGGGGGATGGCGGGGCTGAGCCCCACCAATTGGGCCGGTAAACAGGCGCCACACCGCTCAGCGCCTCGACTCGACATACTCCCGAAATCCCATCTGCTGCTGGAGGTTGCCGCCGACATAGTCGGCCAGAGCACGAAATTCCCGCGGATCGGCGATCAGGCCCGAGTGGCGAAAAATCTCTACGCCGTCCCTATCGAGGAAGAGCAGTGTCGGGGTGCGCACCACACCCAGCTTTTGCGCCAGCCGCCGGGCGCTGCTGAGACTGCCGTCGGTGTCAGTCAGAGGCGTCTCGCTCTCCAGGTCGAGGGCGGCCGAGAGAAAGCGCTGACGGTAGTGATCAATCAGATCCCCATCGGCCAGTATCCCTGCCCTCATGCGTCTGCAATAGGGACAGTCGGCGCTCTCGAAAAAGAGCATCAGACCATCCCTGCCACTCTCTGCCACCTGCTCCAGGAGCGCCTGCAGATCGCCTGTCGGACATTCGAACAGGCTATCGTTAACCGTCCCACCTGCCATGCCCGGCAGCGGTAGCGGCTCGCCCCGCACCAGAGGCAAACCCGCCTCCGCCCAACCGTCGCTGCCTTCGGGATACCAGTAGAGTTGGCGGTAGCCTAGCTCGTCGGCACGCTTGACCGCGTTCCATGACATCCAGCAGTCGGTAATGCAGTAGAAGACCAGCGGACGCTGCCGGTCCCCGCCGCTGAGACGGTGCAGCGTGCGCTCGAACCAAGCGCGCAGGCAGGGCTCCAGACGGCCATAGCCCACATTCGGCAGCCAGACGCTGCCCGGCAGATGCTGGCGCGGCTTGGACGGCAGCCAGGCAAGGCCGAAGCCGGCGCTCTCCGATCGCAAGGTGATCGCCAACACATCGATCAGCAGCGGATCGGATTCGCGCAGCAGGCGCTCAAGAGCCGGGGTATCGATACGCTGCCCTGCCGGCGGCTGTGTCGGCAACGGGCTGCGATAGCGCGCGATGCGGTAGCCCTGATCGGAGAAGAGCTCGCTCTCGACTGCCGCAGCCGCTGGCAGACAGAGCCAGATCCCGATCAGGCAGAGCAGCAAAGGAAGTCTCGGCATGGCGCTCAATGCGCCTGCTCCACCCTGCCCTTGGCCAGCGCCTTGGCCTCCAGTGCGGGATAGAGGTGGCTCAGCGAACGGATATATTCGCTGTCGAACACCGCCAGTGCATGGATAGGGGATGGCGCATCGGGGTGCAGCAGCTCAGCCATGGCAGCACCCGACTCGGCCGCCTCGGTCAGATAGCCGTTGAGCCAATGCAGATAGCCCGCCGTCTGCTCGATGGCAGCCGGGCCCGCAAGCGGTTCGCCATGCCCCGGCACCAATAGGCCGAAATCCAACTCGCGCAAGCGAACCAGTGAAGCCTGCCACGCAGCCAGCTGCGCATGCGGCGTGGTCGGCGTGCGATCGTGAAACACCAGATCACCGGCGAAGAGCACGCCGGTCGTCTCATCCAACAGCGCCAGATCGGCTCCGGTATGACCCTGCAGGGCGATCAGGCGCAGGCGGTGGCCGCCAATCTCGCGCCGCCCCGGTTGCACCTGCTGGCCGGGGATGACCACCCGGGTTCCCCGCATCCAGCTGCCCACCAGGCGATAAAGATTGTCGTTGAAGCCCTCGCCGAACTGGCGGATGCCCGTCCGGGTGCATGTGGGTGATATAGACCTGCACGATGGGCTTTGCCGTAACCCGGGCGATAGCCGCCCGCAACTGCTCGCCATAGAGCCGGGAAGGTCCTGTATCGATCACCACGACGCCGGCCTGGGTCAGGATAAAGGCCGTATTCACTATGTTGCCACCATTCTTGAAATCGAAGTGCTCCTGATGTCCCAGCAACAGATACGTATCCTTGGCCACCTGGCGTGGTTGCAGGTGGTAATCCATCTCGGCCGCGGAAATCGGCAATGTTGAGAGAAGCAGCAGTAGCAGAGAGAGGTACCTCACTGTCTGGCAACCTCGCCAGCGGCGCCCTGCGTGACCGTGGCCTGTATCGGGTTGCCGTTATTGTCGCGCCCCTGCAATGAGAGCTGTTCCAGCCGCGGCAGATCGAAACTCAGCAATGGATTCTCCGCTATCGGTTCATACAGGGCGATGCGGGTCAGCAGTTCACCCTGTGCGTCACGCAACTCGAGCCATTCCAGATAGAAGGCGGGGATACCAGCCACCAGGCCGGTGTCCATCGGGTGAATGACGCGAACCCGCAGGCGGCTGTGATCGTCGCGCCTCCATAGCCGGGCACTCACCTCGCCCAGTCGTTCCGCCCAGTCGGCGGAACCGCTGCCCAGGCTGGCAGCGGTGCAACCGCCACCGGCCGCATCGACCAGCGCGCCACCCACATGCCAGACCCCGTCCGGTGTCAGCGCCGCCGCCCGTACCGGGGTGGACTGTTGTACCTTGATACGCACGCCGAGGCGGGGAGCCGCACGCCGAGGCTCCATCTCCAGCACCTTGGGGATGGGATTGAGCTCGGCGAAGACCAGCAGACGCTCTACTCTGCCCAGCGCGGAGGCATCCACCCACAGGGGCAGGTTCATGGAGTCCTCGGCCTCCACCGGCATCTCGACACGGACCCGCTCGTCGAACACCACCGGCGCACTGTCGAGCAGACGCTGGTGCATCTCGCGCCACATGACAGAATCAAGAGGATCGGCCCGGCTCTCGGCCAGGCCGTTGCCGGCTACAGTCGCAAGCGAAAGCGTGAACAAACAGAGGAGCGCCAGGCGTATCCAACCGCCATCCTCCGAGCGAAGCCAGAAGCGATCGTCGCCTGCCAGTTCCGTCCACCGGGTCTGAGCCGCTGGATAGAACCGGGTTAAGGTGAAGGAGTGACGTCTGCTGATCATTTT
>JARRNY010000096.1:0-18490 GCA_037384445.1 Candidatus Thiodiazotropha sp. | reverse complement strand
CAGATCGGCCGGCTCGATGAGAAGCGGGCTATCCTCCTCGACAAGCTGCAACAACTCGATCCACTACTGACAGAACCCACCAGTGCGATCGAGGGACAGCTGTTTCGCTGGTTCGAGGGTGTGGCGCCGGAGGTGATCCGCGGAGCAATCGAGGAACTGGATTTGGAAATCCTGCCCGGAAAGGTGATAGCCGAGGCCGAGAGATTGCTTTTCGTGCGCTGGTTGTTGTCGGAGTCCCTGTCGAATCAGATCAAAGCGTTGAACGAGATCAAGGGCGCCCTGCCGATGCCTATCGAACAGATCTTCGAACTGATCGCTCCCTGCTGGGTCGACAGCGAAGCCGCGCAGCAACTGGCCGCGATCAGAAGGGCGGAGCCCGGCAAACGCTGCGCCATCATCAACGGCTCGGAGGCTGGCTTTACCTGTGAGCAGTTTCTGAAACGGGTCTATCCGTTCAAGGATAGCGACATCCTGGGACCGCCGGAGGCGACTCAAGGCGAACAGCCTGCTCAGGGGCTTCACGATACGGCTCAGCTGCTCGGCGGTCACTCGCCCATCGGCAGAGGCGGGGCACAGGCGCTCATAAAGCAGGTCCGCAACGCGATCTGTCATCGCCTCAACCTGGATCCCTCTTCGCCTCAGGTCACCGAACAGCTGATCAACGAGGAGCTGGAGTTTCTCGAGACAGAGGGTCGGCGCTATCTGATCGACGAGCTCAAGCTGAATGCGTTTCAGTTGTCATCCATTGCGCAACTGGCAGATAGATACCAGCGCGTAACCTTTGTCGCGCTCATCGGCCAGGAAGAGGTGCCCAATCTGCCCGCCGGGTTAGAGGATCGGGCGCAGATCATCAAGCCGTTGCTGGTCTCCGGTGATTCGGTCAGGCACAACGAAACCTATGCCTATAAGAGATGGAAACGCAGACAGAGTCTGCTGGGAATATAAATTAAGTGAGCGGGGAGAGAGACGTCATGGTTGAGCTATTCAAGCCGAAACCTGAACAGTACAAAAGCACGGCGGATGGCGAGCGCGTCGCCTTCGGCGAACGGGGCCATGGCAGGATCTATGTCTGGGATGAGAAGACGGTCTTCGCCGTGCAGGTGGCGCAGACTACCGGCCGACCCTTGTTGCTGCGGGGGCCGGCAGGTTCGGGTAAATCCTCCCTCGCGCCCTTTGTCGCCAATACCCTGGGGCACGCCTTCTACCCCTTTACCGTGAATGCCCGCACCCAGGCTCGCGACATGATGTGGGAGTTCGATGCCCTGGGTCGTCTCAACGACGCCAACGTGAGCCAGAGTGATGATGCGGCCAAAGCACGGGTGGTGGAGCGCCACAACTATCTCAATCCGGGGAAGCTCTGGTGGGCCTTCGATCCGCAGAGCGCGCGCCAGCGGGGGCTCGACGCGGCAAAGCCGCTGGCAGCCGGGCCGGCGATCGACCCCTCAGGGGGTGACGAGGCGGCTGGCGCCGTGGTGCTGATCGATGAGATCGACAAGGCCGATCCCGATGTCCCCAACAATCTGTTGGAGGCGCTCGGCTCGCGCCAGTTCACCGTGCAGGAGACCGGCACCACCGTGTGTGACAAACGTTCGCCGCTGGTGATCATCACCACCAATGAAGAGCGGGAGCTACCGCGGGCCTTTCTGCGCCGCTGTGTGGTATTGACCCTGAAGGAGAAGACGGCGGTACAGCTGGCATCGATCGCGCAGCAGCATTTCGGCCAGGATGGAGGCGAACTCTATCGCTGGGTGGCCGACTCCCTGAGCCAGCTGCGCAAGGAGGCAATAGAGCTTGGACAGCGTCCTCCGAGCACGGCGGAGTATCTGGATGCCATCGATGCCTGCATCCAGCTCAAAATTCAGGTGCCGGCAACCGAGCAGGAACTGCTGGCGGCCGTCGAACAGCAGCAGAACCTTTTTGACCACTGGAAATACCTGATTGAGATGGCCCTGGCCAAGCGGCCTGCTGTTGAGGAGAAATCGGGCGCGGCGAATCAGAGCAGCGCCTGAGACGGCAGCAAAGCGGAGCGGGGGAGCGATGAACAAGACCTATGGCGACATCTGGCTCGGCGATCTGCTGACCGCTCTGGCGCAGACAAGCCACGAGGACGCCGATGAGCGCCTCGCCTGGAGTGTCGAGATGCTGGGGTTGCCGGATGGGCTGCTACCGCTGACTGAAAAGGGGGGGCTTGGCCCGGATGAGACGGGACATGACGACCCGACAGGGGAGGAGGCGCAACAGCTTGCGGCGGCTACGGGTAGCGCGAGAACCGAGTCCCAACAGATCGAACTTCCCGACTCGCCAATCCCCTACGCCATCCTGAGTCGCGAGGTGCCATCGGAAGGCCAGGTCAGCGGCTGGCAGGAAGGCGCAGAGCCGCTGCCAGAGCTGACCGATGCCCAGCTTGAGATGCGTCCGCCCTTCGAGCCGCTATTCAATCCCAAGACCTCCCGCGCCCTGATCAGCACTGCCTTCGCCACTCAGCGCAACGAGGGGGAGATCGACTACGGCAGTCTGTTCGAGCAGATCAGCGCCCTGCGACCGGTCACCGAGCTGCCCCGCCTGCCCATGTCGACGCTGCGTTTCGGCATCCAGTTGCTGATCGACCGGGGGCAGGGCGCCTGGCCCTACTACGCCGACCAGGAGCTGATCCGCGACGAGATCCTCGGCATCGTCGGCCGGGATCGGGTGGAGACCCTCTACTTCGCCGACTCCCCACTGCGGGGTTATGGTCCCGGCAGTCGCAGCCGCTGGCGGCGCCCCTATCTCCCCCCGGCCGCCGGGACGCCGGTGGTGGTGCTGAGCGACCTGGGTCTCGCCCGTCGCCGGGAGCCCTCAATAGGTGCCGACGAGGCGGAGTGGCTCGATTTCGCCGAGCGGGTGCATGGCGCAGAGTGCCCGCTGCTCGCGCTGCTGCCCTACGGTGAGTCACGCTGGCCGGCATCACTGCGCAAGGCCTTCTATCTCCTCACCTGGGATCGTGCCACCCATGTCTCGATGATTCGGCGCATCGTCGGTCACGGCCTGCAGGTCAGTACCTCGCCATGACCCCCGAAACCGCCCAAGAACTGATTGAGCAGGAGCGGGCCGCCTATCCCCAGGTGGTCGATCTGGCGCGCCACCTCTCGCTGGCAATCCGCATCGAGAGCGAGCTGCTGCGCTCGATGCGTTTGCGGGCGATGAGCCGTGTCGAGGCGGGAGTGGAGGCAGACCTCTACTTCAGTCCCCTGGTGCAGACGCGGGATGTCAACGCCATCTCCCTGATTCCCGAGGTGCGTGAACGGCTCTATCGGGAGCTGGCGCAACACAAGGATGAACTGGAGCTGGCCCGGGAGGTGATCGAATCGGCCCATGGGGCGATGGACGCCGCCATTCTGCTGGAGGAGCGGGTGGTCTATCACGCCCTGCGGGACGATCAGGCGGCCTATGGCGACATGCAGCGTCAGCTCGGGCAGATGATCCTGGAGCTGGAGCAGAACGACGTCGACCACAACCTCCTGGGATGGGCCGCCGATGCCCATGCGCGACTGCCTGAGCGGGCACGCAACTCCCAGGCCGGGCGGCAACTGACCGGCCTGCTCTCCGGCCATCTGCAGAGTCTGGGGGTGAAGCTGTCGCCGGTGACAAGCGCTGCGCGCACCACCGGCTCCAGCATCACAACGACGAGCCTCGGTTTTCGCTTCGTCGGCGACGGTGTGGAGCTCTGCTATCCCTACGACCCCGACTGGACCGAGGTTGAGATCCTGGCCGCCGATCCGCTCAGCCTTGAGCTCGCCTGGCCGGTGCCCGAGGGATGGCAGAGTCGCAGCCTTGAATTGAGCGAGGCCGAACCGGTGCGCCAGGTGCCCGATGTTCCGCCGGGACTGCTGCGTCTGCGCGGCATCAACGGCGACGAGACCCGGTTGCGGGTGGACGGCCCGTTCAAGGGGCTCAAGCCGAAACTGCTAGGCCTCTATCGCGGGGAGAGGAATGCTCTGCCGGCGTTCGCCGATCAGGAGCTGAAGGATCTCTCCTGGGAGCCGGTGTGGCAGCCCCTGCGTAGTCAGGAACAACCTCAGATTTTTATCTCCTTGCCCGACGGGCGGGGACGCCTGGCGTCTCTCTACGACGAATTGAAGGCCTTACTTGAACAGAACGGTTTTGCCGTCTGGTCGGCGGATGAGCAGATCTCTCCGGGAGAAGAGTGGAACAAAGCGATCAGCCGCGTGCTTGGCGAGTGCCAGTCGGCCGTGGTGGTACTGTCGCCGGAGACCTCACCGCAAAGCAACTGGCTCAAACACGAGTTATCGGTACTGGCCTACCGGCAGGAGACCGATGACGATTTCTCACTGCATGTGTTGCTGAGCGGTGGCTTGCCGCGGGAAGAGGCGCGCTGGCGGAATACGCGGATGATCTGATCAGTCGCAAGGCGACCTTCGTCGCGCCGCTGGAAACGCTGATCCTCGCCGGCCGTCCGGTCATGGTCTATGCCGCTGGACGTTATCAGGGGCGCTTGCACCAGGGTCTGGTTAAATACACAACAGAAGCCCAAGCGTCCGTAGTGCAGGATGCGTTTTCGATGCTGACGAAATTCGGTATCGAACCGATGCTGACTGAGGAGGAGCAGCAAGTATCCGACCGCCACCAGTTGCTCAGAAGCACCCTGCTCGATGCCGAACGGGAAGCCGTCATGGTGTGGTGGCGACAGCAGCAGGAAGCGCAGACACAGGAGTCAGCAGCAGAGGATGATCCGAACGCATTGCGCTGGAAGATCCCCGGCGATGACAAACAGGGTCACCAGGGCAGCGTACGCTCGATTGCTATCAGTGCCGATGGCGCCGTTGCTTTGAGCGCCGGCAACTCCCATCCCGATCAGAGCATCAAGCAGTGGGATCTCAACGATCGGCGGTTGATCCGCAGCTACGACGAGTTCGCCGAAGCAGGCGGCTGGACACCCATGGCCATCTCCCCCGATGGGCAGCGGGCGGCCACCGGTTACCAGGGAGAACTACGTCTGATCGATCTCGAATCGGGCGAGCATTCCGCATTGATGCTGAGCGAGGTACCCCTCACAGCGCTGGCCTTTGTCGATGCTGAGCGTGTGTTGGCGGGGCTGGCTGACGGCATGCTGCTGCTGGTAGGAAGCTCGGGGGTAGAGGAGAGCTTCCCGCTCGCCAGGGAGGAGGTCTTGCGTCTTGATGTCCGTGGGCAGGAGGCGGCTTGCTTGCGCCCTGGGTCTATCGAGTTGCTCGATCTGCGCAAGGGGGCGTTACTGTATCGGGTCGAGATCGAGTCGACGGAGATGGCGCCCCACTGGCAGCGTCCTCCGCTCTACTATGACAAATCAGAGAACAGCATTCTTTTCGGCACGCCGTTGCGTGCACTCGACCTGCGGTCGGGGCAGGTGATTCCGCTGGGGGACTCTTCACAGCCCATAGTTGAGCTGGCCGCCGAGCGGCTGGTGCGTTACGAGGGCGAGTCGGCGTTTGCCCTGCTCGATGATGCCGAGGGGCCCACTCAGTTCGATATCACAATCGAACCCGAACAGCCCACTTGTCTCGCTCTGGCACAGAACGGCCTGCGTATAATGATTGCCGACTATGAGCACAACCTCTATGTTTACGATCTGGCGCCAACAGACGATGATCTGGATCGGGCCAGCGAAGAGCTGCCGACCAGCGGCTCCAGCGAGGACGAACACTGGGAAGAGTAGGGCGTTTGCAGACGCAACACGCAGCATTGATCTGAATTCAAGACACCGATGAGTGAAAGCGGACCTGACGGTTACCGCAGTCAGGCTCGATCTCGATACCGACGGCTTCACCTACCGCAAATGGGGTGGATTACAGACCTGCAAGGCGGGCGATTGGTTGGTGAACAACCAGGGTGAAACCTATACCGTCGATGCGCAGAGCTTCGCGGCGAGCTACCGGGAGGTCAGCCCCGGTGTCTACTTCAAGCATGGCGAGGTCTGGGCAGCGGTGGCGGAGCACGATGGCGTGATTCCGACCAAAGAGGGAGGGACCCACTACCGGGCAGGTGACTATCTGGTCTACAACCAAGACCGGGAAGAGGACGCTTATGCGGTATCGAGTGAACTCTTCGAGGCGCAATACGAGCCTTTCTGAGGTCTTGCGTTGATAAACTTGATCCGCTCGGGCGCGGGTGTCATAGGAATCATGCAGGCCTGAATGGCGTTGATATCAGTGCTGCGGCATCTGTCTACTCAGTGCTGCGGCATCTGTCTACTTGGCCGATCTACAGTTATTGGTGGGGCAGAGCCCCACCCTACAGCTAGAATTGAACGGTAGGGTGGGGCCCTGCCCCACCAAAAACTGTCGAGTCAGCGCCCTTGAGTACTCGCCCCTGCTGTCGGATTAATCACCATCGCGCTGAACAAGTCACCTCTCTCAATGAGAACTACACCCCTTTTCCTTCCCTGAACCTGAGATAGGCTCTAAAGCCCACCCTATCATGCAGGCTGATGTCACTGCCTGCTGACCCGTAGCACAGGAGGAGCTTGAGCATGTTCGATCGAAATAAGCGGGACGCCAATGGCGCCAGCGACACTTACACGGACTCTGAGCCGGCAAAGGCGGCAAAGCCTGATATGTCACAAAGAAGTGCGCGAGAGGCTGCGGTCATCGGCCCATCTATCCAGATCAATGGAGATTTGAGTGGTGAAGAGGATCTTGTCATCCAGGGTAAGGTGAATGGCACGATACAACTCAGAGAGAAGAGCCTTACCGTAGGCAAGCAGGGCCAGGTCGATGCGAACGTACTGGCGCACAGCATCATCGTGGAGGGTAAGGTTAACGGTGATCTCTACGGTTCAGACCGTGTCTGCATACGCAAAACGGGCGATGTAAACGGCAACATCATCTCACCCAAAGTGAGCCTCGATGAGGGTTGCCGTTTCAAGGGCAGCATCGATATGGATCAGGAGGTTATCAAAAAGGCCTTCGTTAAACCGGATGTGGCATCCTCGGTTGCCAAACCGGAAGTCTCATCCTCAAAGCCGAAGACGGAAGAGAGCGTGAAACCGGCCAAAGTCGAACAGCCCGTGTCGGCCGGCAACGGAGTCAAAGCCGGTTCTTCGGGCTGAGTGTGAAAAATCATTTGTTACATAGCGGGCTGTCAAAGCAGTGGACTCTACCCTGAAATGGCGACAGTAAATCAGGTGAGTCAATGACGCTGGTTTCGCCGAATCAAGCTTTGGCGCATGGTGGCGACGAGCCCTTCTCCTCGCCATTGCTGGGCGAGGTGATTGCCCGGTTCGATCTGCCAGCCCGCCATGTGATACTGCTTCCCGGGGCGAGCGATCCGGGAATTCTGACACTGCTGCAAGGTAAACGCTGCCGCATTCTGGTGGCCGATTCGGCGCAGGCGCTGAGCGAATGGAGCGAGGAGTCATCGGATGCGCAAGCGTTGTCGGAGCAGATGGAGCGGCTGATCATCTCTGCCGGTACAGAGAAGATTGACACCGTGCTTTGCTGGGACCTGCTCAACTATCTGAACCCGCCACTGCTGAAAGCTTTTGCCGAACGCCTGGCAAGCATCATGGCCCCCGAGGGGATTGTTCACGCCTATATCCACTCAGCCAGCAGCGAGATGCCGCAAAGCCCCAAACACTATCGCCTCGATGAGGAGGGTCGTGTGCTGTGCATCAGTCGCGGTCCGGCGCTACGCAAGACACCCCGCTACAGTTACGCTGATCTGGAAAAGCATGCGACAGGTTTTCGTGTCATGCGCTCGATGCTGTTGCGCAATGGTATACAGGAGTATTTGCTGCGTTTGAATCAGTGATCAGGCTCCACCCTACCTGTGGTCCGGAGTGTAGGGTGGGGCCCAGCCCCACCGTAAGGTGTTGGATAACATCCCAAACGCCCTTAACTAAGTAGCATTAGCATCAGACCCGAATGTTACTTAGTTAAACGATTTAACGGTGGGGCAGGGCCCCACCCTACCCGTGGTCCGGGGTGTAGGGTGGGGCCCAGCCCCACCATAAGGTGTTGGATAACATCCCAAACGCCCTTAACTAAGTAGCATTAGCATCAGACCCGAATGTTACTTAGTTAAACGAGTTAATGGTGGGGCAGGGCCCCACCCTAGCTGTGGTCCGGAGTGTAGGGTGGGGCCCAGCCCCACCATAAGGTGTCGGATAACATCCCAAACGCCCTTAACTAAGTAGCATTAGCATCAGACCCGAATGTTACTTAGTTAAACGAGTTAATGGTGGGGCAGTGCCCCACCCTAGCTGTGGTCCGGAGTGTAGGGTGGGGCCCAGCCCCACCGTAAGGTGTCGGATAACATCCCAAACGCTCTCATCTAAGTACCATTCGCATCAGACCCCGAAGTGCCGCATTGCCACTTTTTGGCCAGAATTCCACCCAACTTCCGCCATCTGGCACGCCTAAACTGACTTCTCAAACAGAGGAGTCCCTGATGAGAGCCAAATTCATTCTTCCTTCCCTGGTCGAGGCGAAAAGTTCCTATTTCCGCCCGCTAAAATATTCCCTATTTCCCCCTCTGAGTCTGGCTACCCTGGCCGGACATATGAGTCACGAAGATGAGGTGCAGTTGGTCGATGAACATGTGGAAGAGATCGATCTCAACGATGTTCCCGATCTGGTGGTGATCGAAGTCTCTATTACCAATGCCTATCGAGCCTATGTGCTGGCTGACCACTACCGGAGTCAGGGCGCTCATGTGATTCTGGGTGGCTTGCATGTGACCTCATTGCCCCACGAGGCGAGCCGGCATGCCGATACCATCTTCATCGGGCCGGGGGATGAGGTCTTTCCCCAGTTTCTGGCCGATTTTCGCTGCGGCAAACCGAGGCGGCTCTACTATTCGCTGCGTCGATCGATCGAGCATATTCCCGATGTGCGGCGTGATCTCATCAAGCGCGAACTCTATCTGGTGCCCAACTCTCTGCTAGTCAGTCGGGGCTGCCCGCATCACTGCGATTTCTGTTACAAGGACTCTTTCTATCTGGGTGGACGCTCTTTCTATACCCAGCGGGTTGACCGGGCGTTGGGGGAGATAGAATCATTGCCGGGAAGGCATCTCTACTTCCTCGATGACCACCTGTTGGGGAACCGCAATTTTTCTGCACAACTGTTCGAAGGCATGCGTGGCATGGGACGGCTGTTTCAGGGCGCCGCCACGGTCGATTCCATCTTACAGGGTGATCTCATCGAAAAAGCGGTTGAGGCCGGTTTGCGCAGCCTCTACGTGGGTTTCGAAACGCTGAGTAGTGTAAACCTTCAGAACTCGAACAAACGACAGAGTCCTGCGCGGGACTATCGGGCAGCGATCCATCGTCTCTCCGAACTCGGGGTGATGATTAATGGCAGCTTTGTGTTCGGCATGGATGATGATGACAAGCAGGTTTTTCGCCGCACTGTCGATTGGGCGCTGGATATGGGGTTGACGACGGCATCCTTTCATATCCTGACCCCTTATCCAGGTACGCGTCTGTACGAAAGGCTGAAGGCAGAAGGGCGAATCCTGACGGAAGACTGGGACAGATATTCCACTCGCGAGGTCGTCTTCCGCCCGCACAAGATGACAGCCGTTGAGCTCAAGGCCGGTTACGAAGAGGCCTGCCGTGACTTCTATCAATGGGGCTCGATCCTGCGTTCGAGTTTTGCCCATATCAATAATCCCTCTCATGCGGTGAGACAGCTTTGTTACAGCGTGGGTTGGAAGCGGCTCGACCCGCTATGGAACATGGCGATCAGGTTTCGGCAGCTGAGTACGACGCGGCCACTGCTCGAGGCTGTCCTCTCAATGCCGGGCAGGAATACCCCCCTATCCCGACTGCCGGGTGTTTCCTATCAGTCGCCAACGCTACGCTGAGGTCCCGGCGGATCTCACCAGGCGTGTAACTGGCGCTTCTTTTGGGAGGTTTGTGCGACTCGGAGAGGAGGCAGACGGGTTGTTATCAGCCACCCCATTGTGTCACTTGAACCAAAGCATGCTTCATATTCAGCCGCCCATAGCGTAATCAGCGGTTTTTCTCAGGGTGGCATGAGAGATGCACCTGTCTCTTTAAACAGGACCTTTTGCCTGTGAAAGGAGATTGTCTTATGAAAAACATGCTTGATGATGCAGCGAGGCACACAAAGTTACCGGTAACATTCAGCTGGGCGTACAGTGCGCCGATAGGGGTCGTCTGCCATGAGTATTGAGTCTGCCCCCCTGCGAGAAAACCCAAAGCCGAAGCGTGGAAATCGGCGCTACTCCGGCAACCCATTCCAGACGGTCTCTCTGGTGCTGCTCGCGGTCTTGATCCTGTCCGGTGTTTACCTGCGCCATTACCAACCCGATTACGATCAGCCCGCCAGAGTTGCCTTGGTTTCGGCCAGGCAGCAACTGGAGGACTCCTACAGTCATGAACAGATGACGCTGAAACAGATGCAGACTTCGCACCGGGATCTGCAAGCAGCGATCGATGCACTACTGCAGGCGGAGAAAATCGGGTCGGTGGACCGGCAACAGCTGGAGAGCCTGCGCAAACGTCTGCAGACGTTGCAGGATCCCGAAAGTCTGAGCGGCAGCACCACTGAGCAGTTGCAACAGTCGTATCGTGACATCGAGTCGCAACTCGATTCACTGATCTCGCAGATCGAATCGAAAAATCGTTGACCGTTGATGCATCGTCTGAGAGCGTAGCGGAGTCAAGGCTCATGGAAGCTCTATGTGATGATTATTCTGGCACTGCATCTGGCCACGCTCCTGGGTGGTGTATTGATGGTTCTGCTCAGCGCGGACATTCTGCGCGCGCGACGTCAACCGTCGGCGACCTGGGGCTGGCTGTTGTTCATGCTGACGTTGCCATGGCTGGCGATCCCCCTCTATCTCAGTTTGGGTACCCGCAAACTGGCACCGGCGGCGCAACTGCAATCAGGCGATTCTTCTACCGACGAAGCGACCGCACAAGCGGGAGAGCTGCAACGCGTGCTTGCCAGCAACGCGATTCCACCGGCACAGGGCGGTAACCTTACCCGGTTCCATCAAGACGGCATTGAGTCACTGAACTCGCTCATATCGGTGATCGCCGGGGCGCAAAAGTACCTGCATCTCAGCATCTACCTGCTGGCGAACGATGCGGCTGGCAAGCGTGTCACGGATGAACTGTTACGTGCTGTGCAACGCGGCGTAAAGGTGAGATGCCTGCTGGACGGTGTGGGGTCATTTCTTTTTCCCCGGCGCCGACTGCGTGAACTGCGTACTGCCGGGATCGATATCACCTGGTTCATTCCCTTGCTGCATCGACCGTTTCGCGGCCGAAACAACCTGAGAAATCATCGTAAGCTCGCCATCGCAGACGGCAGCCGGGCCTGGCTGGGCGGACGCAATCTCGCCGATGAATACTTTGCGGATGATGCACGATGGATCGATCTCAGTTTCGAGATCGAAGGGCCGGCGGTGAGCCGCCTTTGCTCGATATTCAATGCCGACTGGCAGTTTGCCACAGGCGATGAAGTGCGTATGGAAACAACAGCCGGATCGGCGGGTAGCGGTTGGGTGCAAGTGGTCCCTTCAGGTCCCGATACGACGGGTGAACCCTTGCACGATCTGCTGCTCTCCTCACTGTTCCAGGCTCGTAAAAGGATACTCGCCGTCACGCCCTATTTCGTCCCTGATGAGAGTCTTCAGCGCGCGCTCTGTCTGGCGGCCATGCGCGGAGTTGAGGTGACACTGATTCTGCCCAGGCGGTCCAACCATCGCCTGGCAGACTTCACCCGCAGTCGCTACCTGCGTGAACTGTGGAACGCCGGCGTTCGGGTGAAACTGGTGCCAGGATCGATGGTGCATGCCAAGGGCCTGGTGGTCGACGACACGCTGGCAATAGCAGGATCGGCAAACCTGGACCTGCGCAGTCTGTTCCTCAATTTCGAACTGGTCTGCCTGTTCAGCAGCGAGCATGACAGTCAAGCTCTGGCTGCGTGGTTGAAAGCACTGGCGCAACATTCAGAGGATTACTCCCCGGCACCGACCGGACGACTGCGCGAGATTACCGAAGGGCTGGTGCTGTTGCTCGCCTATCAGTTGTGACAGTTGGTAGGATTGTGGGCAGGTTTGTGGGTAGTCAAACCATTGGTATGTAGCCAATCTATGACCATAGCGAATCGTATGTGCGCATGTCGGATTGTCGGGGTAAATGTAGCTAAGGGTGGCTATGGATCTGTTGAGGTGGATCTATTGCTGAACATGAAGCAGACCTTCCGCCTCGCCATATCGAGTGTGCAGGGTGGCTGCGGGCCGTTGGTTGTTCATGGCAATTCTCCAAGGTCGGCGAGACGGGCTCGCAGCTGGGCATTTTCGGATGCGAGGGTGTCCAGGTGTTCACGCAGCGGCTGCACGGCTTCGGCGAGCTGTTGCTCGGTGTAGCGCGGGGTGATGTGCTGCGAGCAGTTCCAGTCGTAGGCCTGCAGGTGCAGGCGGAAGATGCGTTCGAGTTTCGCCTTATAGCCGGGCACTGAGACCTGTTGTGTCAGGCCCGGGTCGGTGTCGAGCGCAAGCACGTCGACGCGTACGTAGATCTTCAGCCGCGCGCGCTGCGCGTAGTCCATCAGCAGCAGGCAGGCGCGACTGTCGGCTGAGACATTGCCGGTGCTGATGTATTGCCGGTTACCGCGGTAGTCGGCGAAGGCGAGGGTGCGATCGTCGAGCACCTTCAGAAAACCGCGTGGACCTCCGCGATGCTGCACATAGGGCCAGCCTGTCTCGGATACCGTCGCGATATAGAAGCTGTCGCGTTCGGCGATATAGCCGGCCACGTTGTCGCTGAAGCGGTCGAATTCGCGATGGCCCTTGAAGTCGGACCAGATCCGGTCGGCATCCATCTGCGCCTGCACCGATTTCACGCTGGGCGTCAGCGCAATGTCGAGAAAACCGTAGGCCATGTGGAGTCTCCTTTTAAATGGTGGAAAGCGCCCGGGACAGCCGTCCCGGGCCAGGAGATCAGGCGGCCTCGGAGGCCTGGACCTCGGGGAAGTCGATAGCCGTCTTCGCGACCTCATTGAGGTAGTTCGTGAAGCTGTTTTCGGCGACCAGCGCGACGATCTCGACGATCTGTGCATCGCTGAAGCCGGCTGCACGAACGTCGGCCAGATCGGCGTCGTCGATATGACCACGCTCTTGCGCGACTTTTACGGCGAATCGCACAGCGGCGCGGGCCTTGGGATCGGCCGAGGTGCCTTTGCGGTTCATGGTGATCTCCTCAGGCCCAAGCTTCGCGAGATTCAGGCCCAGATAGGTGTGGGCGGACAGGCAGTAGTCGCAGCCATTGACCTGGGCGACCGCCAGCGCAATGCGTTCACGGGTTTTGGCGTCCAGCGCTTTGGTCAGTGCGCCGTTGAAGCTCGTATAAGCGGTCAACGCGGCAGGGCTGATCCCGATCAGGCGGAACAGGTTGGGCACCGAGCCGAGTTGCCTGTGCACGGCGTCGAGCGTGGCCTTCGAGGCCTCCGGTGCGTTATCGAGGGACGGGATGGTGATGCGTGACATGGTGTTCTCCTTGCGGTTTGCAGGCCCCGGATGGGCCGGTAAGGAGAACACTAGACCCTTCCGAAAAGAAAGATAATCCGTCATTATTAAGAAGGACATTTCCAGAAAGTGAGATAATCATGGACCGACTTGAAGCCATGCAGATGCTGGTAACCGTCACCGAGCAGGGGAGTTTTTCGGGTGCAGCCCGAGCGCTGAACGTCCCATTGGCCACGCTGAGTCGCAAGGTGTCGGACCTCGAATCCCTGCTCGGCGCGCGCCTGCTGACTCGCACCACGCGCAAACTGACGCTGACCGATGCCGGTATCGCGTATGTTGCGTCCGCTCGTCGGATCCTCGAACAGGTCGAGGAGGCCGAACGCGAGGCCTCCGGCGAATTCACCCAGCCGAAAGGCGAGTTGGTGCTCACGGCGCCGATCATGTTCGGACGGCTGCACGTGCTACCGGTCGTCGCCGAGTTCCTGTCCGAGTTTCCCGAGATCAGCGTCCGTCTTCACTTAGGCGACCGTAATGTGGATCTGCTCGACGATCATGTGGATATGGCCGTGCGATTCGGCAGGTTGCCGGACAGCTCGATGGTCGCAACAGCGATTGGCGACATGCGTACGGTGACCTGTGCAAACCGTGCGATTCTGGAGCGCTATGGGATACCGGAGCGGCCGGACGACTTGCTGGACTGTCCGTGCGTCACGGTGGAGACCCCATTGCCATCACCGGGATGGCAATACTTTGTACCCGGTTCTGACACCGCGCTCGAGATACCGGTCGTCCCTCGTCTTACCGTGACGACGACCGAAGCCGCGGCGCAGGCGGCGATACAGGGAGTCGGTATCACGCGGCTGCTGCATTATCAGGTTGCCGATCCTGTTGTCCGCGGCGAGTTGCAGATCGTCCTCGAGGCTTACGAGCCGGAACCGGTACCGGTGCACTTGATCCACGCGTCGCGCGGCCGCATGCCGCTGAAGATGCGGCGTTTCCTCGATTTCGCCGCGCCGCGGCTGCGGGAGACGCTTAGCCGGATCAGCGAAGCCAGGCGTGAATGACTTCATTAACGACGAAGTTATTGCGGGTGTTTGAAATCAAAAGCGAGAGATGTGTGACTTGTGAGGAGCGCGTAGATCATCGCGAAAAAAGGCATACAGGTATCTATTGAGGTTGACTCCCTGGAGACGTTAGTCACATGGTATTTCAGATATACAACGAGCTTCGGTAGCATTTGCAACCGGTGCTTTTTGTTCTTGATAGGGCATAGGCTACCTCACTATAACCTTTTGCAGAGTGTGACTTGTGTCACATTTATCCCGTGATAGAGGACAGGTGATTAGGTTCATAAGCCATAAGAGATTTCGAGGATAATCATTAAATCTGTGTGCCATGGAACCAGGGAGATATTGGCATGTACTGGAATGTATTCGATTCTATTTCTAAGTTTACCCTTTCTACGCTTTTAGCCTTCTCTTTTTCAAGTACGTGTCTGAGGGCTTCACAAGATCCCGCTATAGAAGCCGTCAAGCGTCATGACTACTTGGCTGCAGAAGCTGAATGGCTTCGGCAAGTGGGTCGTGGTGATCCACGCGTTATGCATAATCTCGGTGCGCTCTATATTTATGGCCAGTACGGTATTACAACCCAGATAGATAAAGGTACGAGCTACTTCCGCAGGGCCGCAGGTCTCGGTTTTGGCCCATCACAGATCACTATGAGTTTTCTCTATGAGACAGGTCTTTGTAAACGACTGATAATGGAAGGTATATACGAGGATGATCAATTAGACGAAGTTTGCGTTATTAGATCTAACCTTTGGAAAGAAGATGCTGAAAGAAAGGGTTATGAAGAATATAACAATGAGGCCTCTATTTTTTATGATGGAAAACCTCTTCCTGAACCTCAAGACACAACCATTATTGCCGCTCCTGTACAACGGCCTACCGCTCCCATACAAAAGCCACACCAAGAAACTACGCGCTCGCGTAGTTCAAATACGATGACATCCTCTCAAGGTAAAAAAGAAATGTCTGCCGGCGAAGTCGCAGGGGGGGTAGTGGCACTTGGCGCGCTTTTATGGGCCTTAAGCGACTCAGGCTCAACTAATGATAATACACCGGCACAAACAAGTTCTACTGATGATGCATGTCGTATCAATGCGCGGGCCCGCATAGCCTTTTGCTACGTTACTCAGACCGGATGTGAGTCATGGGGGCAATGCCATTACGATGTCGATTGTGATTCAGGCCCGGCAGGTGGTAGCGTGGGGGGGTGTGAAGGCTCAGTACGCGCTAATGCACAAAATGCCGGACCCTGGAATGTCTATTGTGATCCGGAAAATCGTTGGCATATCAACCGTAAACTGGAAAAAGTAGTAGACCTTGCTTGTGAATGATATCAACGCGTACTAAACAACGGTTACAGAAACGTGGCTCAGGAACAAATGAACTCGCAGCCAGCTTATAAATGTAAAATCACTAAAAACACCTTTGCACAATATACTAGAAGTGCGTGGCGTCATAGGGGGTGGCTTGAAAGATCTGAGAGTCAACTCAATGTCCACTCTGGTCGCTAAAGCGACCATAGCAGGTTTCAAGCGGAATATTCGGACGACAAAGGTTCTTAAACCGGTCAGGAGCGGATGTTGGATAATCCATAAAGTAACCTATGAAACAAGCCAAAAGCGGACACAAGGCACTAGCCGATATTCGCACCCTGATCTGGTACGAATAGAAAATGCATTCCCCACTCATCCAAACATAACTAACACATCAAAAGGCTGCATCCAGGCTTGGGAAACATGGACCTTGGCAACATATTCCAGTATCGGCGCCAGCTTGATATTACAATATCAGTGCCGGCTATATAATACCCTGTTAGGGCAAGAGGAAAAATGAAGATCAGACCCAGAATCGGAATTGGAACTGTCTATTTACTGGGTTTTGCTATTGCTGCATTTCGGTTCGCTTATCACTTCTTTGGTGGCGCACTCGCAATTATTTGTGTGATCTCATTACTAATATATTTCATCTTTTACAGATGGCCAAAATTCATGAGCATAAATCCAGAAGGGGTGGATTTTGAATTTTATAATGGCAAAGTGATGCAGCTTAGTTTTAGTACGATCCACAGAATTAACACTAAAGGTTTATTTAAGTGGAGAGTTATTTTTAAGAATGGAGGTTGGTCGGATATTCTTAATTACAGTTTATTGTCAAAAAAAGACAAACAAATGGTGTATGAGTCATATATAAAATATTATGAATATTAGTTCAGCCCTAACCAGCGGGTCTAGTGGATCGCAAACTCTCCGCTACGCGACGAGTTTGCTCACCACTAACCCAAAACGTTATGTGCAATAAACGATATGAAACGAGTTAAATTGACGTTAACAATAATATTTGCTCTATATGTTATTGGGTTCTTTCTCTGGGTGCCCGCCAAATTGCTAAGTAGCAGCATGGGTTTTGCCCGTGCCTATCGTGCAATTGGAGTGTATGACGATTTCGCATATCAATCATGGGTCTCAAAGCTGGACGCGGATAATTTCATCTTCAGGCTGCGTGTAAACAACACCAATTTCTGGTGTGGGCAGTTTGAGCATTGTAAGGTTGGTAATGAAACACATAACAATTAGCTAAAGTCGTTCGCTATCGCTCACTGGGACGCTCCGCCGCATTGCGGCTACGCGCCCCTTAGCAAAACGTTAGGCAAACAAATAGCACAAGGAATATGCATTGAATTTATACGATTATCTCTATGTAGACCTAGATAAAGTCATCTCTCTCTATAGTCAGCTTACAGGCGGTGTTGTTGAGTTACGTGAAACTCAATCTGAAAAAGGCTCGACTTCTGACAATAAGAGAAACTACGATTTTAGAGTATTCAAACACGATGCAGGTGGGACAACTCAAGAGAAGGAACAAGATAGAACTACAATAAAACCCTATCACTCATTGCTGCAAGATCTGGAGGTCGAACTTTCATCGTCCGGGTATCTATTGGATTTAGCTCACATCGAAAATGATAAAACGTTAAAAGATACAGAATTACGCGGCACGCTCAAGAATGCTTTATGTGTTAAATGTACTGGGCGTATAGTCATTGAAGACTATGAAAGAATGAAAAAAATCGGTCAAGACTTTCCCGAAATAGTAAAACTGATTAATAGAAGCAATGCGGAGTCGCTGAAAGATGACCCTGAGTATCAGAAGATAGAGCAACAAATCAAAGACCTAGAAAACACTACTGGCGACAAGAACAGAAGAGCTAGAGCCAAAAAGCAAGCAAAGGAACTTCGAGAAGGGCTGGACACACTGCTATCATCATCTACAGCTGTGGATATGGTCCCACAATGGATTTTGGATGGAATGGGAACGTGGATTGATGCATTTCTTCCAAATATAACGAATATACGAGTTTACCCTTTTGAGGATGAGAATGATGAACATATCTTTGGACATTTGGATGCTTCTAATTTTACAGTAGCTGATCCTACAGCATTTCATTTCACTTATGGATCATTTCCAACTGAGGAATTTACAATGCTAGGGATAATCACGTCAGTTCCCTCAGCTGAAGATGAAAAATTCGCACCGCTGCAAGAGTTTGAAAAAGAAGAGCTAGAAGACTATGAAAGTGTTGAAAGTGCTTTTCGAGGAATGTTTCGCGGCTTTGATGGAATGGAGGCCATGGTTAGAACATGTCGATACCCACGAGTATTAGTCCATCCAATTTTGGTATATCGTGAAACCTTGCCTAACAAGGCATTGCAGCGGACAAGCCGCTGAATGCGGCGTTAGCTGGGAAAAAAACATGAAGCACATTTGGGACTTAACAGAAGAAGACTTAAATACAAATCCGGTTTGGTACTTTCCAATGGAAGGTGAAGAAACTGATGAAACTAATGTGCTCCCAGCATCAGAATCAGAAGCAAAAAATATGAATAATATGCTTTTAGTTTCTGCTAATTTCAAAGAGTCTACTGGTAAAATACACAAGGGCT
>JARRNY010000095.1:0-18877 GCA_037384445.1 Candidatus Thiodiazotropha sp. | reverse complement strand
TTCCGTAGCCGATTTTCGCTCTCCTGAAGCGAGCGGGTGCGTGCATCCACCATCTCTTCCAGATGATTTCGCAGGCTTTGCAGTTCGAGGTGAGTCCGCACTCTTGCCAGCAGTTCTTCACGCTGGAATGGCTTGGTGACATAGTCCACGCCGCCGAGATCAAAACCCTTCAGTTTGTCCTGCATTTCTGAAAGGGCGCTGACGAAGATAACGGGTACATCAACTAACGCTGGTTCCTGTTTCATACGACTACAGACCTCGAATCCATCCATGCCTGGCATATTGACGTCCAGCAGAATCAAGTGTGGTGGTTGTGCTATGGCAGCCTTTAACGCCAGTTCACCATTAATGGCGGAACGTACCGAATAGCCCTCACCGTTCAGGATATCGGTGAGCAGGCGCAACGAGGCCGGTGTGTCGTCGACGGCGAGTATGTAGCCGGTAGTAGCAGTTGCCATGGTCTCTCTCAGTGGTGTGTGGGTGGTGGCAATTCCCCGACCACTTTTTCTAGCGCTTCCAGAATACTAGGATAATCGAACTCGTCTACACGTTGCGAGAGGGCCCGACCTAATGTGCTATCGATAACGCTGATTTGCTTGATTACAGCAACAATGCGGTCACGATCCAGGGATTCTAGTGCTTGATGTAGTTCGTCACGTAACGTCACTGAAATAGTAGCCAGATGCTGAGGTGTAAGCAGGGTGGGTGCTGCCCCACGAGTTTCAGCGATGGCTTTGCGATAGGTAAACTTAATTCCCAATTGCTGAGCCAGACTGTCATAGATTTCTCTGAACTGGAATGGTTTTCGGATGTAATCGTCCATCCCAGCGTCCAGCAGTTCCGGTTGTTGCTCTTTAAACACCGAGGCAGTAACAGCGACGATCTTTACCTTTTTTCCGCCGCGCAAGCGGCGGATATGTCGGGTGGCTTCGACACCATCCATTACAGGCATACGTCGGTCCATCCAGATCAAATCCGGATGCCACTCCTTGAAGAGTTGTACACATTCCTCGCCGTTTTTGGCAATTTTCACTTCGAAACCGATGTGATTCATTAGCTTTTTAAGCAATAACTGGTTGTCATACTGATCTTCGGCAATGAGGATACGGTAGGAAGGCTGACCAGGAGCGAGTCCTGTTACATCGCCCTGATATTTCTCACTCAATTGGATGATTTCTGTATAGTCGGTAACTTCTAGGGGCAATTCAACACAGAAGATAGAGCCCTTACCCGGAGTACTCTCCATCGTAATTGTGCCATCCATCAGTTGCACGAACTGGCGAACAATCGAGAGACCAAGTCCGGTACCGCCATGACTTGTCCCTTCAGGCAGTTGCACGAACGGTTTAAACAGGCGCTGCCCGTCTTCTTTACTAATACCAGGGCCGGTATCTGAGACCTCAATCAACAGATGTTGCTGCTTGTTCTCTTTGCAGCGAAGGCGAATGGTTACTCCGCCCTTTTCGGTGAACTTCACCGCGTTGCTGACGAGGTTAACCAGTATCTGGCGCAATCGTGCTTCATCACCCTTGATATAGCGTGGAAACTCCGATGATTGATCGAGCTCCAACTGCAGTCCTTTCTGCTCTGCCCGTAGCCGCATCATGTCGCTGACTTCGCGTACCAGGCCCTGCAGGTCGAAGGCCGTGATCACCAGTTGTAGTTTGCCAGCCTCGATTTTGGCAATCTCCAACACGTCGTTAATCAGTTTGAGCAGATGCGTACCACTATGGTTAATAATGTCTAGGGTTTCATGCTGGTTGGTACTCAGATTCTCATCCTGCTGCATCACCTGGGAGAAACCGAGTATCGCGTTGAGCGGCGTGCGTAGCTCGTGGCTCATGTTGGCGAGGAACAGACTCTTGGCTTTGCTTGCTGCCTCTGCCGCGTCACGGGCCAGACGCAGCTCTGTGGTACGTTGGTGCACCTCTTCCTCAAGGTGATGCCGGTAGCGGATCAGTTCGTCCTCTTTCAACTTTTGCTCGGTGATGTCCTGTACTGTGCCGACAGAGCGTAGTGGTGTGGACATTTGATCAAAGTATGTTTCGCATCGTTCGTGCACATATTTGATTCGCCCATCCTTCATCAGTAGACGGTGGACAATATCGTAGGGTTTTTTCGTTTTAAGCGACTCAGTATAAGCCTTGTTGACGCTATCCCGTTCGTCCGGATGAATCAAGTCGAGAAATGCTTCGTAGGAAGCACCAAACTGCTCCTTGTCAATTTCGAAAATCTTGTAAATTTCGTCGGACCAGATTAGCGAGTCATTGATTAAGTCGAGCTCCCAGTTTCCCAGGTGGGCGATGCGCTGCGCTTCGGCCAGGCCGTGCTCACTTTTGCGCAGCTTCTCTTCGGCCTGTTTGCGCTCGCTGATATCCATTACCACGCCCCTGACCATGACACCCTTTCCGCTCTCGTCGCGCACCATTTCACCTCGCGCCAGCATCCACCTGTTGAGTCCATCCTCTCTTACCAACTCCAACTCAAGCTCGTAGGGTTCGCCGGTTGTTGTGGCACGTTCGACAGCGTTGCTTAATCTTTCCCAGCTCTCAGAGGTGAAGAGTTTCTTCGATTCGGTAAAGAGCGGAGGGGGTAGTGATGGGTCGAAACCGTACATCTTGTAGAGCTCTTCCGACCAGTAAACTTCATTGGTTCTCAGATCCATATGCCAACCGCCCAAATGGGCAATGCGTTGCGACTCGGCCAGATTCTGCTCGCTGCGCTGGAGTGCGTCCTCAACTTTCTTGCGTTCAGTGATGTCTTCGATGGCAAAAACTACAGCTTCAATTTCGTTCTGCGCATCAAAGATGGGGGCACCATTGATCGATAGCAGCACGTGGTGACCGTCCGGCCAGGTGATTGCATGCTGGACATCGAATACAGGCTTACGAGCCGCCATCACGCGACTGAATGGTTGCGCCTCGTCTGGCATAGGTTCACCGTCGATGGTTGTCGCATTCCACTCAGGTGCGTTATAGGTGCGCTGGGTGATCGCTTCCTTATTCAATCCCAGGATCCTTTCTGCCTGCGGATTGGCAAAGGTGATCTGTCCCTTCCGATTTACCATCGCGATGCCGACCGGGCTGGTCACCATGATGCGGTTCAGTAACGTCTGCTCGTGACGCAATGCATCTGCGGCGAGTTTACGTTCGGTGATGTCGGTAACCATGGAGAGCGCGCCGCGATATTGGTTGCCATCAAAAATGGGGGCGGCTGATATCAGTGCCCACAGGATTGAACCATCTTTATGGATCAGGCGACGCTCGTAGGTTTCGGCAAGATTTTGATGACGGCGTGTCAGTTTCTGTTGATGATCAGCCAGGTCCTCTTGCAGCATAAAGTCAGTAACACGGTGGTTCTGTAGTTCTTCCAGCGTGTAACCAAGCATTTTCGCCAGATGAGCGTTAAGGAAAACGACCTCCGCATGTTCATCCAGAATCAGGATGCCCTCATTGGCTGTATCCACGATGCGACGGTATTTCGCCTCGCTTTCAATCAGATCGCGCTGTATCAGCATGCCGGTCAGACCGTCTGTGAGCCGACGGCCGATTTCCATCAGTAACTGTTCTTCCGCCTCTGTCCAGAGGCGCCCATAGGAACACTGGTGAAGGCCCAGCTGCCAGGGTTTACCTGTTTTGGGAAAAAGGGCCACGGCCATGAACGATTTTATGTTGTAGATCTCATCGCCATCTTTCGGCAGGGGCCTATCTGTTCCAGGACCAAACTTGACTACCCCGCGCGTCTTCAGCATTAATTCGAACATCGCCGCCACTTCCTGATCCATGGGCATGTCCAGACCCATTGTACCCAGTCCAGGATAGTCCGGACTGGTTCTCTCCATCGGACTCGTCCAGGTGGCGGCATCGGGATCGCAGGGGTGGACCAGAACGGCGCGATCGCAGTCGAAGATAGAAAGCGTCTCATCAAGTACGTTACCCATCATGGTTTCGATATCTTCGGCACCTTGAATAGCGCGGTTGATTCGGTCCAGTTTGGCGAGGAAATCAGTATGAAGCTGGCGTTCCTGCTCAGCTTGTTTGAGCTCGGTGATGTCTCGTCCGATAGCGAGTACACCAGACACTTCATCCTGAGTGTCATACTCGGCGGTAAAGCGGACAAGATTGTTACGCGGCTCGCCTTGAGCGTTCGGCACAGTCAGCTCCATGTCACTTGACTCACCGTTTTGCAACACCTGTCGGATGTGCTTTTCGTACTCCGCGCTGACTCCAGGGCCGCCGAAGCCGAGTTCCTCCGGCGTCTTACCGAGGGCCAGCTCTGCATCGAAAGGCATGTTCTGAGCCATCGTGGGATTGTAGTAAATGAGGCGGCATTCCCGATCATAACGGACAATATTATCGGGGGAGTTTTCCACCAGGCTGCGGAACTGCTGTTCGCTGGCCAGTAGCTCCTTTTCTTTCTGTTTTCGTTCGGTGATGTCATGGCTAATGGCCAGTACGCCGGCAATTTCACCTTGTTCGTTATGCTCGGCCACCATGTGCATGGCATGTATGCGCGGTGGATCGCTTTTGGGCAGAATGAATTCGAATTCGAGTTTTTCTCCAGTAGCGAGAACGGTATCGATTGCCTGAGCGTATGCTTCATAGCTACCATCGGTATGGAACTCACGTACACGTTTGCCAATTCTATCGCTGGCATGTATACCCAGCGTTTTTTCGAGTGTCGGATTAAGATAGGTAACCCTGCCTTCACGGTCATAGCGGATGATATTGTCCGGAATGACACCGGCCAAAGTGCGGTATTGCCGTTCGCTTATGATGAGCGCTTCTGCAGCCTTTTTGCGCTCGGTAATGTCGAGCATAATGCCGTGCCAGAGAGGTTTCCCCTCACTGTCAGACACAGCAATCGAGCGGCATTCCAGCCAGCGCTCAGCCATACCAGGACGGCAGACACGGTACTCCATGTGGAACGGTTCGAGTGTGCTGAAAGCTTCTTCCAGGCAGGCTTCGATGTGAGGACGGTCTTCCGGATGTGCCAACATGTGCAGCGGCGCCATGTCTTCGCGCACATCCTTGGGCTCGAGACCGTATAGTGTCTTGATACCCGGACTGGCGTAAGGGAAACAGAGCCTTCCATCCGCCGACTTGCGGAAGGTGAAAAAGAAGGCCGGCAGGTTGGCGATAAAGCGGGTCATTCTCAGTTCAGAGTCGAATAACGCCTGCTCACTCTGTTTGCGTTCAGTGATGTCGATGAGTGAAACAAAAACTCTGCCAAGTGTCTCTTCAT
This sequence comes from Candidatus Thiodiazotropha sp., assembly GCA_037384445.1. Lineage (GTDB taxonomy): Bacteria > Pseudomonadota > Gammaproteobacteria > Chromatiales > Chromatiaceae > Thiodiazotropha. The sequence continues at coordinate 13,633 of JARRNY010000095.1, read as the reverse complement.
AGCCTGGACAGACAGTGAAATAGATAGAGACATTACGCGGTTCGCCAGCCAGTGTTTTGACCACAGCATCGCGCTGAAGCTCTGTCTCTCCATGCCACAGACAGGCCAGTTCCTCGCGGAAGGTGTTGAACGAATCAGGGGTAAAGGTGTTGGCCAGTCCTGCCAGCAACTCCTCTTTGCTGATGGCGCCATGCAGTTTCAGGGTTGCCCGGTTCACATCAATGATTTTGACCAGATCTGCACACTGCTGGACAGATTCCGGGTGCTTTTCGAAGTAGGCTTCAATGTCTGTTACGCTTTCATGGCGTAGTTGATCGAAAAGGGTCTTAACCGCTGAAAAATCCTCCTCCCAGATCGAAACGGGGGAGTTCTCGAAGAGGATGCGGTAATGAATTTCACTCTCCGGCGGTTGTATTGCAGGAGAGGTGGGTTGATCAGTCATTGTGTGTTTCCACTTCTCTCAGTGTCGCCAGGATGGAGGGATAGTCGAACTCTACAACCATACGAGTAAGTAACTCCCCCAGCTCGCTATGGCTTTTTGCGATCTGTTCGACCACTTTGGTAATACGTTCACCGTCCAGGCTTTCCAGTGCATGTTGCAGGTGGTGACGTAACGTCGACTCCACCTGTGCCAGTTCCTCAGGGGTGAGCAGTGTCCTATGGCGGGAGGTGATGACCTTATCGGCATAACGGTAGCGCAGACCAAGGTGTCTTGCCAGGCAGTCGTATAATTCCTCAAAGCGGTAGGGTTTATTAACGAAATCGTCCATCCCGGCGCTAACCATCTCCTGCCGCTGTTCTGACAGAACCGAAGCGGTGACCGCAATAATCTTTACCTTGTCGCCACCTGGCAAATTGCGAATACGGCGAGTGGCCTCGCCCCCATCCAGAACTGGCATGCGTCGGTCCATCCAGATCAGGTTTGGTTGCCACTGCTGAAAAATATCGATGCATTGCCTGCCGTTTTCCGCCACTTTGTTTTCCAATCCCAGTTCATTCATCAGACGGCTCAGCAAAAGCTGGTTATCGCGCTGATCCTCAGCAATCAGGATGCGGTAGGCAGGCTGCCCTGGCGCAAGACCGATCACCTTGCCGCTCAATTTACTCTCGAAGTGTGAGATTTCATTCTCATCGACCGCTTCCAGAGGTAGATCAATACGGAACAGGGTGCCTTTGCCGGGTTCGCTTTCGACTTCGATCCGTCCGCCCATCAATTCCACAAACTGTTGGGTGATGGCCAGGCCCAGACCGGTGCCCTGACGTGAGGCGTCTTCGCTCAACTGTACGAAGGGTTTAAAGATCCGATCCAGCTCATTGGTATTGATTCCGGGTCCGCTGTCTTCGACCTCAATCAGTAGATGTGTGTGGTAATTATTCCGAACCTTGAGGCGCACGGTTACTCCACCGTGTTCTGTGAACTTTACTGAATTGCTCAACAGGTTGAGCAAGATCTGGCGCAGGCGCCCCTCGTCACCCTTGATGAAGCGCGGGAATTTTGACGATTGATCAAGCGTTAGTTCGAGCCCCTTTTCCCGACAGCGGATTTGCATCAGCTCCACCACATCCCGAATCAGATTACCGAGATCGAACGGTATGTGAGACAGCTGCAAATGCCCTGCCTCGATTTTGGCCATCTCCAGCACGTCGTTAATCAGTTGCAGCAGGTGTTCTCCGCTACGATTGATGATACCGAGCGTTTCACGTTGCCCGCTATCCAGGTGAGAATCGTCGTTTAATATGCGGGAAAAACCGAGAATCGCGTTGAGCGGTGTGCGCAGTTCATGGCTCATGTTTGCAAGGAAGACACTCTTGGCACGGTTTGCCGTTTCCGCCGCATCCCGCGCCAGCATCAGTTCTGCCGTACGCTGTTGTACCTCATCTTCGAGATGGTTTTTGTAACGTTCCAGTTCCTGTTCCCGCAGTTTGCGTTCGGTGATGTCCTGATGGGTGCCGACGCGTTTGATTTCATTGCCATCGTCATCGTTAACACGGCGCCAGCGGTTATGGATCCAGCGGATTTCACCATCGGGACGAACAATGCGGAACTCGTGTTCGAGTTCATTTCTGCCGGCGGCAGACTCCGCCATGGCTTTCTGTAATATCGGAAGATCATCGGGGTGGATATATTTGGTACCCAATTCGACGGTGATCTTCTGTGGCTCAATACCGATAATGTCGAAGAATTCATCCGACCAGTAGAGCTCCCCGGTGACCATGTCGTGCCGCCAGTTGCCTATGTGGGCGATATGCTGGGCCTCGATTAAAAGATCCTGTTGTTCCTTTAAGGCCCTCTCCGCCTGTTTGCGTGTACTCAGAAGATGGATACGATCGAGGGTTATCGCCAGGTGGCTCGAGACGGCGGTGAGATAGGTCCTCTCGTGTTCGGAAGGTACGCGAATTCCCTCGTCACCAAAGGTGCCCATGCCGATGCAGCCAAGATGGCGATCAAAGAAGATAATCGGCGCATTGATAATGGTGCGGTTACCCAGTCTGTTGACGATCTCCTTATTGGTACGAGGGTCAGTACGCGCATCCTCAACCACTACAATGTCTTTGGCGGTAGCGATCTCCTCCAACATCGGATCGCCCGTGATGGTGAGTCGGAGGGTCGACTCATCGGTCATGATGGTTTCAGAGATAGTACCGCCTGCGGCAAGCGGAACGGCGTAGGAGAGATCTTCAGAGAAGAGGTAAACCCACACGGTTGGGTAGCCGATGGTGGCATTGATTTCCTGCTGGGCGGCACTGAGGACTTCGTCATAACTCTGCGCCGACTCGAGCGCTCTGGAGAGTCGTAACAGCGACTGACTGTGTCGGTACAATTCCTGTAACTCGGTTTCAGGTTCTCGGTTACCGGTTTTGCTTTTTGCCATCTATATCCGCCTCGGGGACAACCTCCCAATCCGGGCTTGGCCGGGGGGATGAGTTACGCGTATTGGCTATCCCTGCCCAGAACGGGTGCCGGGTTCAATTCGGGTTTATACCCTGATAGTAGCAGTGTTTTGGCACTGCAATGGATTAGTAATTTAGTCAGGAATACCATGCACAGCAACGCCCTGTTTGCGTATTTCGGTGAAGTCCCACCATTTACATAGCGCACCACCATTCTTGAAATCGACAATGGAGAGAAAAGATGCAGGGTCAGGTCTTTGTCCTGACGCAATGCCTGGATGGCGCTTTCAACATCGAAATTGACTCTCTCTTTCATGTATCATCTCTTTTTGTGTAAGTTTAAAGAAATGACACAGAATTCTGAACACTACCGTCCGTTGCTCGCTGCTTGAGACATAGAGCGCCACATTCCATGGAGCTGTCATATTCCCACAATGTTCTCTATGTATCTAGACGTTATGCTTGACGACATGGATGCCAGTCACTCACCGACAGCCATCTCGCCTCATATGGGCCGGAGGCTAATCCCTCCGGCCTGGTCTGAGCATCAGGCAATCAGCTTGATCGCAATCTCCTGCCCCCGCTCGGCGAACGTTAGATACTTATCCATCTTGTCAAAGTTGAGATACTTATAGATCTCCGGTGCCATGTAGTCGATCTTGGTGGCATAGGCCATGTACTCCTCCACTGTTGACAGCTTGCCTTTGCTGCTCCAGCGCTCGCGTAGATGCTGTAGACACCCTCCTCCATCAACTGCTGCTCGTCTATCTAGGTGGGCGGGGTGATCCACAGGCGGGAGGGAATACTCTCGCCCGAGACCTCTAGCAGTTTGGCGGTAGCGCGGAATTGACCGATGTTGGGCATGCAGGAGCCTATGTAGACCTCTCGATCTTGGCGCCTGAACCTCCTAGTGCGGCTTCACATCGTCCGTGTCGTCAGGTACTTGGCTATCTTTCGCATTGACTTGTTGAACTCTGGTCCCATAAGTATACCGATATCGCACGGTAATCCATGGCTATGCCGTAGCGCGGCGTAGTTTTCCAATGAGCGAACTGTCTTACGCCTTTCTGCATCGTATTGCCTCTAGCGAAGACGGGTAATGGTTACTATCAGAGGCTCACTTCTGCACTTTCTGTTGTTTCCATATGCGAAAGGTACGTCATTTGCAAACAAATAAAGCTGGCGGTCTTCAATATCATCCAGTTTGTCGGGAACATGCCAGGTCTGTCCCTTGACAAAGCAAAACGAAAGGTTATCTGCATCACTCTTGCCGATGCTTCCACATAACAGGAAAAATGGCTTACCGTGCTTGCGGTTCAGGTATTTGAGGGGACACCAATTCCCCCAGCCGTTCGGCCCGCAGGGCCAAAACCAATCAATCCACTTCCCTTTCGGATCGATCTCATATTGTGCGCCTTCCTCGACGAGTATTCCAGTGGGATAGTTACGTACCGCGGGATCTATATCTTTAACGACATGCGTCTTGCTTATGTCTAGCGAAGCCGGGGGATCATCACTTATACTACGTTCCATTCCGGTCAAGCTCATCTCGCTTGATTTTACTAGCCAATAACTCGCGAACACCCACACGCCAGTCCACTCGACAAAAAACGTGTATTGCTTCAGGCTCGTGTATTGTTCCAGGCAACTGAATATGAAGGCAATGACCAGCGCTATGATCGGCACCAGAATCATGAGCGCGCCCAGAATTCTGTAGGTTGTCAGGTACCAATGCTTTTGCTTCTCGTCTTTCAACTCATCCAGAGTGTCACCTGCAAGAAAGATGCATACATATGCCATTAACAAGAAAAGTAGAACTGCACATGTGCCATGAATTGAGACTGAATTCGGCTTCGATTGCATGGGAAACATGGCAACTCCTATCGCGCACAATCCAGCATAATTCAATATTCGGTTTTCGTTTAACCAACCCCTTTCTTCGCGTTGCCAGCCTTTATACAGGATCAAGAAGACACCGAAAGCACTAATGGAAGTAGCAATGCGAGCAGGGCGATTCCAGTTCGAAGGTTAAAGTAAGAATCGAAAATATGTTGCTCAAAAATGCCCTTTTGTAATGCCAGTAGTTTCCCATTTTCATGCTTCTGAGAATTATTGTCTGCCATGACGCTCTCCTTATGAAACGAACTCCTTGAATAACCGTATTCTTGGTCTTGGTATAGGAAGAATAAACCCGGCCTCGCAGCGCCACAAGCGTGAAACCCAGGTTAATGATCGATCCTTAGCCCCAAGCCATTCTGACAACCGTCTCGCCAACACCCTGAATCCAATAGCAGCAACCTGAATCTACACTTTTTTTACCAGATTAGCTTCAACCGTTTCTACTACTGCATGGTAGTGGTTTCTCATCAAACAGTAAGAGTGGCATATCCAATTGAAGCGCTTACAAACCTTACCGAGCATCTCAAGCCATTGGTGCTGATTAACATCGCTGAGATATATATCCTCCCATCGGTCGACACGGAAAGCTATATGATACAGCCCTCCTGATAGTTCTATTCGTAAATACCCGCTCATACCTGAATAGCAATAGAGTAATATTTGATTGCAAGACCTGAGCCCAGGTTATTGCATTTCACCAGATGAATATTCGCGCCCTGCTGCAAGACCACGTTCGCCAGATCATGACTGAGATCGGTATTCCTGCCCATTTCAGTGCTCATGTCGCACCCAGTAAAATTTCGAAATTCGGTGACTACCAAGCCAACGGCGCCATGGCTGCCGCGAAAGCGATCGGTAGCAATCCCCGTGAACTGGCACAAACCATCTGCGACAAGCTGTCGCTAAACGGCATTGCCGACAAGATCGAAATAGCCGGGCCGGGGTTTATCAATATCTCTTTGGATCAAACCTGGCTAGCGGCACAGCTCAGCAAAACCATCCAAGCCCCACACCTTGGCATTTCCCAGAAAATCCATCCAGATTGTGTAGTACTCGATTACAGCTCACCCAACCTCGCCAAGGAAATGCATGTCGGTCATCTGCGCTCGACCATTATCGGTGACGCCATTGCCCGCATACTCGAATTTTCAGGAGACAAAGTCATTCGCCAGAACCATGTGGGAGACTGGGGAACGCAATTTGGCATGCTTATCGCCGAGCTTGAAGACAAAATGGACGAGGGTGACTCTGCGGAACTCGCATTAAAAGACCTCGAGCAGTTCTATCAAGCGTCAAAAAGGCGGTTTGACGAAGACACCGATTTTGCGGATCGCGCCCGGGAATATGTCGTACGCCTTCAGTCAGGTGACGCTGGGGTATTAAAACTTTGGAATCAATTCCGAAGGGTCTCCCTATCGCATAGCGAAACGATTTACCGGCGTTTGAACACCACATTGAATGAAAGTCATGTACGCGGCGAAAGCGCTTACAACGATGATCTTGCCGTTCTGGTGGACGAACTTACAAACCAAGGCCTGGCCACGCAAAGCGACGGGGCGCAGGTGATATTTTTGCAAGAACTGCCGAGCAGGGATGGGGAGCCGAGCCCGGTTATCGTGCAGAAAAAGGATGGCGGGTATTTATACGCTACAACCGATCTGGCAGCGTTGCGCTACCGCTCGAGTGAACTACATGCCGACCGAGTACTCTATTTCACGGACGATCGCCAGTCGCTGCACATGAACCAAGTCTTTATGGTCGCTAGAAAAGCAGGGTTTGTCCCCGAATCCATGCGTCTTGAACACTGCGCCTTTGGCAAGATGCTCGGTGAAGACGGCAAGCCTTTTAAAACCCGAACCGGCGGCACTGTAAAACTAGCCGAACTGCTTGAAGAGGCTGTCGAGCGGGCAGCAGCGGTTGTTAAGAACAAAAATCCGGATCTTTCAGCAAGCGAAATGGAAGAGGTCAGCCGTAAGGTTGGCATCGGCGCCGTCAAATACGCTGATCTCTGTAAGACCCGTACCAATGACTATGTATTCGATTGGAACAGCATGTTGAACTTCGAAGGTAACACTGGGCCTTATCTGCAATATGCCTACACGCGGATTGCCAGTATTTTCAGAAATGCGGGGTTGGATATGGAGCACTTTCATGCGGAAATCCAGCTCAATCAAGCACAGGAAAAAGATCTGGCGTTAAAACTCATACGCTTTTCAGAGACCATCGAGCAGGTTGTCGAAGATGCGTATCCACACGTATTGTGCAGCTATCTGCATGAGCTTTCGAGTCTGTTTATGAGCTTTTACGAAGCCTGCCCGATCTTGAAGCCCGGTATCGATGAGTCCATGAAACTCAGCCGTCTGCAGTTGAGTAAGGCAACGTCGATGACATTGCGGACAGGGCTGGATTTGCTCGGTATCGAAGTGATGGAGAAGATGTAAGGGCCTTCTAAAGCTTAACCATCTCAAATTTCTGAGTTAAGCGTGCTATTGGGGCCGGAGGATAATAGCTCCTTCTGACATTAACAAGACTAACTGGGGATAGGCCAGAACGGCACTTACTTAACTGAACCTGCCCTCTTCCACGAACTTTCCGCTCCTCCAGCTTGCCTTAGGGAATAAGCCACCAGGCAACCTATCCTTCTGTTACCGTCCGCGCAGAGAAGTGTGAAAGCTATACCTACCAGTCCACATCGGAGGAGATCCGCGTAGCAGGTAGCAATTCAAGTGGTGGAGGTAATTGCCCCCTGGGCTTGTAGATGATTCAGTATCTTGGCGATGACCGCCTGATTCTCGATACTCGCTATCACCTTGGCTTCACCCGCGCACTTCGGGAAGATCGACACATCGAAGCGTCCGTTCCGGCCGGTAACGTTTATAAGGTAGGCCCATTGGCGATCGGTCCGTGCTCGCTGCTTGAGACATAGTGCGCTCCATTCCTTGGAGCTGTCGTTATCCTCATGATCTTCTATATGTATCCAGACGCTATGCTCGACGGCATGGATGCCAGGCACTCACCGACAGCCATCGCGTCTCATACAGACCGGAGGCGAATCCCTCCGGTCCGGCCTGAGCATCAGGCAATCAGCTTGATCGCAATCTCCTGCCCCCGCTTGGCGGACGCTACATACTTATCCATCTTGTCGAAGTTGAGATACTTGTAGATCTCCGGCGACAGAGAGTTGATCTTGGTGGCGTATTCCATGTACTCGGCCACCGTCGGCAGCTTGCCCATGATCGCGGCCACGGCGGCGAGTTCCGCCGAGGAGAGGTACACATTGGCCCCCTGGCCGAGACGATTGGGGAAGTTGCGTGTCGAGGTGGAGACCGCCGTCGAACCCGCCGCGATGCGCGCCTGGTTGCCCATGCAGAGCGAGCAGCCGGGCATCTCGGTGCGGGCGCCGGAGCTGGCGTAGATGTTGTAGATCCCCTCCTCCATCAGCTGCTGCTCGTCCATCTTGGTGGGCGGTGCGATCCACAGGCGGGTGGGAATGCTCTCGCCCGAGGCCTCCAGCAGTTTGGCGGCGGCGCGGAAGTGGCCGATGTTGGTCATGCAGGAGCCGATGAAGACCTCGTCGATCTTGGTGCCCTGGACCTCCGAGAGCGGCTTCACATCGTCCGGGTCGTTGGGGCAGGCCAGCAGCGGTTCGGTGATCTCCGACATGTTGATCTCGATCACCTCGGCGTACTCGGCATCGGCGTCGGCACGCATCAGGCTCGGGTTCTCCAGCCACTCCTCCATGGCGCGGGCGCGACGCTCCAGGGTGCGGGCGTCCTGGTAGCCGTTGTCGATCATCCAGCGCAGCATGGTGATGTTGGAACGCAGGTAGCCGGCTACCGACTCCTCGGAGAGCTCGATGGTACAACCACCAGCGGAACGCTCGGCAGAGGCGTCGGAGAGCTCGAAGGCCTGCTCTACGGTCAGATCGGGCAGACCCTGGATCTCCAGGATACGGCCGTTGTAGACGTTCTTTTTACCCTGCTTCTCCACCGTCAGCAGACCGCGCTGGATCGCCGCGTAGGGGATGGCGTTGACCAGATCGCGCAGAGTGATGCCGGGCTGGCGCTCGCCGGTGAATTTGACCAGCACCGATTCCGGCATGTCGAGGGGAATCACCCCCAGCGCCGCGCCGAAGGCGACCAGGCCGGAGCCAGCCGGAAAGGAGATGCCGAGCGGAAAGCGGGTGTGGGAATCGCCGCCGGTACCCACCATATCGGGCAGCAGCATGCGGTTGAGCCAGGAGTGGATGATGCCGTCGCCCGGACGCAGGGAGACGCCGCCCCGGTTCTGGATGAAATCGGGCAGGGTGTGCTGGGTGCTGATGTCCACCGGCTTGGGATAAGCAGCGGTGTGGCAGAAGGACTGCATCACCAGATCAGCGGTGAAGCCGAGGCAGGCCAGCTCCTTCAGTTCGTCACGGGTCATCGGACCGGTGGTGTCCTGGGAGCCCACGGTGCTCATGCGCGGCTCACAGTAGGTGCCGGGACGGATGCCCTCGACGCCGCAGGCCTTGCCGACCATCTTCTGCGCCAGGGTGAAACCCTTGCCGGAGTCTTCCGGATCGACCGGACGACGGAACACCTCGCTCGGCTCCAGGCCGAGGGCCTCGCGGGCACGCTCGGTCAGGGAGCGGCCGATGATCAGGGGAATGCGGCCGCCGGTCTTGGCCTCGTCGAGCAGCACATCGGTCTTGAGGCTGAATTCGCTGAGCAGTTCGCCCGCCTCGTTCTCGATGCGCCCCGCGTAGGGTTTGAGCACGATGACGTCGCCCATATTGAGTTTATCCACCTCGCACTCAATGGGCAGCGCGCCCGAGTCTTCCACCGTGTTGAAGAAGATCGGGGCGATCTTGCCACCCAGCACCACCCCGCCCTGGCGCTTGTTCGGTACATGAGGGATGTCATGGCCCATGTGCCACAACACCGAGTTGGTGGCCGACTTGCGCGAGGAACCGGTACCCACCACGTCGCCCACATAGGCCAGGGGCAGCCCCTTCTCCTTCAGCGATTCGAGGGTGGAGATCGGACCGACCTTGCCGGGTTGGTCCGGGACGATGCCTTCACGCTCGTTCTTCAGCATGGCCAGGGCATGCAGCGGGATGTCGGGACGCGACCAGGCGTCCTGCGCCGGCGACAGGTCGTCGGTATTGGTCTCGCTGGTGACCTTGAACACGGTCAGCTTGATCTCTTCGGGCACGTCGGGCTTGCGCTTGAACCACTCGGCGTCGGCCCAGGACTGCATCACCGCCTTGGCGTTGGCACTGCCGGCGTCGGCCTTCTCCTTCACGTCGTGGAAGGCATCGAACATCAGCAGGGTATATTTCAGCTGTTCCGCCACCAACTCGCCCAACTCCGCATCGTCGAGCAGGTCGATCATGGGCATGATGTTGTAACCGCCGAGCATGGTGCCAAGCAGTTCCACCGCCTTGCGTTTGTCGATCAGCGGACTCGCCGCCTCGCCCTTGGCAACCGCGGCCAGAAAACCGGCTTTCACATAAGCGGCATCATCCACACCCGGCGGCACCCGATCGGTCAGCAGATCAAGCAGGGTCTCTGCTTCACCGGCCGGTGGACTCTTCAGCAGTTCCACCAGATCGGTGACCTGCTGTGCATCCAGTGGTAGCGGCGGGATGCCCTGTTTGGCGCGCTCTTCGACGTGCTGGCGATAGGCTTCAAGCATGATGACCTCACTTCAGGTTATTGGGATCCGCCGTCGATGGCGCAATCCCTTCTTTATATGAAATCCGGCTTTTGCGGATTGAGGTGTAGGAAGATAGCAGAGGATTATCTATACGTATAATGGATTGTTCGCATATATATCATAACTTTTGTGCATGTTATTCTGTCGCCATCATGGATCTTCAACTGCTCAGATCACTGCTTGCCGTCGCCGACACCGGCTCCATTACCGAGGCGGCTGACCGCATCGGGATCACCCAGCCCGCACTCTCACGCCGCCTGCAGCAACTTGAGGCCTATCTCGGTGCCGAACTGCTTAACCGGGGACGCAAGGGGGCCGAACTCACTGAGATCGGCCGTCTGGTGGTAGGCGAGGCTCGCGGACTGGTCAGCCGCTTCGATCACCTGCGCGAGCAGGTGCGTGCACATCAGGGCCTCGAAGGCGGAACAGTCCGCATCGGCGGTGGCGCCACTGCTGTCTCTTTCGTGCTGCCAAAGGCGATTGCCCGTTTTCAGCAGGACCACCCTGGGGTGCGTTTTCAGCTCAAGGAAGCGGGCAGTATCGAGGTGGCGGAGGATGTCATCAGCGGCCGGCTCGAGCTGGGGCTGGTCACCCTGCCCGTACAACCCCGGGAGTTGGATATCTGGCCTCTGCTTACCGACCGTATTGTACTGGTTTCCCCCAAAGACCACGCCCTGGCCCGTCAGGGTGAGATCGATGCCCTGGCCCTCGACGGCCTTGCCTTCGTCGGCTTTGAGGCGGATACCGCTGTTCGCCAGATCATCGATGCCGCCCTGCGAGATGCCGGTGTGGAGATGAATGTCGTGATGGAACTCCGTTCCATCCCGGCCATCCTGCGCATGGTCGCAACCACCGGGAACCTGGCCTTCGTCAGCCGGCTGGGTGTGGACACCCTGGAAGATGTCTGCGAAATCCGCGTACGGGGACTGCACATTGCTCGGGAACTGGCGGTCATCGCCAAACGGGGAAGCTCACTCTCACCCGCCGCCTTGGCATTTTCTGCCCTGCTGAGGGAAGCAGAGACCCTGAGGAGTTAAACTCCTGAGATGTTCAACCCGAATATTGCACCCGGCACAGGCCAAGTTCATGTCGTGTCTGTCTCTTCTCATAGGCTCAATCTGCCAGGGGCTTCAGGAAGGCGCCAAGGGCACTCTCTTCGGCCTGGATCACGCGTAATAGCCAGCTATTGCCAGGATCCGCAACCCTGAATCAGTGCATCCGGCGCCTCGATTTCTCGGCGTAACCTGCTCTTAGATTCCTAACCTTCAGCTGGGCTTAAGGTCTTCACAGTAGGCTCACAGGTCAGTTATTGCCTGACTCTAACAGGGAGTTGGTGAAGGTGAATTGTTGACCGAATCACTTATTGGGACTATTTTCCCATTATTCGTGTGCCAAATTACAACACCTCATACAGGTACACATGTCACTGTCTTGCATTGGGGGCCATCGCCATGATTGATCAAAACAACCGCTCACTTCGCTCTCGTTCAAGACTGAGGCTTCACTGGCTAAGCTTCTTACTCCCGCTCATCCTGGCGGCCTGTGGCGGCGGCGGTGGCGGCGATGAGGATGGAGACGACGGCTCGTCCAATCGGGCGCCAACCTCCGAGGCAAATGGTCCCTACGCGGCTTCGATGGGTCAGTCAATCAACTTCTCAAGCGCTGGCTCCAGCGACAGCGACGGTACCATCCAAAGTTATCTCTGGAATTTTGGTGATGGCACTAGCAGCAGTTCCGCCAATCCCTCACACAGCTATTCCACTGCCGGGAGTTTCACTGCCACTCTCACGGTGACCGACGATGCCGGCGACAGCGACAACGACACGGCCCTTGTCACAATCAACAACCCACCCACTGCCCAGGCCAACGGCCCCTACGCCGCCCTGACCGGCGAGGCGATTGCTTTCTCCAGTAGCGGCTCTGCCGACAGCGACGGCACCATTCAGAGCTACGCCTGGGACTTCGGCGATGGCAGCAGCAGCACTTTGGCCAATCCCAACCACAGCTACACCTCAACCGGAAGCTATACGATCACCCTTACGGTGACCGATGATGACGGGGCAAGCGGCAGCGATACGGCAACCGCAACCATCAGCAGCCAACCCGCCGGCAACACGGCGCCGGTCGCCAGTGCCAATGGCCCCTACAGTGGCGCTATCGGAGTGGGGATCAACTTCAGCAGTGCCGGCAGCAGCGATGCCGATGGCAGCATCACGGGCTATGTCTGGAACTTCGGCGACGGCAGCAGCAGTACACAAGCCAATCCGAGCCATAGCTACACGACAGCGGGCACCTACAGCGTGAGCCTTACGGTGACCGACAATGCCGGAGGCGTGGACAGCGACACCACGACGGCCACGATCAGCGCGGGACCCAATCAGGCTCCGACCGCCAATGCCAACGGCAGCTATAGCGGCACCACCGGTAATCCAATCAGTTTCTTCAGCACCGGCTCCAGTGACAGCGATGGCACGATCAGCGCCTATCTGTGGCAATTCGGTGACGGTGCCAGCAGTACCAACGCCAACCCGTCCCACAGCTACGCAGCCGCCGGCAGCTACACGGCAACGCTCTCGGTGACCGATAATGACGGCGCCAGCGATAGTGATACTGCCAGCGTTACTGTCACCGATACCCCGACGGTACCCAATGTCTCGATCAACTCCAGCAGTCAGAGCGGCACCCTGAATGGGACATCGGTCAGCGAACAGTCTCTGACCACCCAGAGCGGTTACCGCATCTTCGCAGCCAACGATCTGGGCATGCATTGCGGCGATTTCGATACCCGGGTTTCCAGCATCCTGCCACCCTTCAATGTGGTACATGCCACCGTGATACAACGAGGTTCCACGCCCAATGTGCTGAGCCCTTCCGATAGTGTCGACGTCGTCTACTCAGCCGCCTCGAATCCCAATGACCCGATCCTCAGCGGCGTCAACTCATCGGGTGACGGTCCGGTCTACTCCAGTCTGGTCAACGGCAGTGTCTTCAAAACCAACTTCTGGGATATCGCCCGCGGTGCCTATGACCCCTTCTATCCGGCCGGCATTCTGCCTGCTTTCTATCCGGCGACACCGGTAGACGGCATTCTCGATCTCGGTCTGCCGATGCCGAATGTGGAGCGGCTCTACCTGGGTGACCA
>JARRNY010000094.1:0-10482 GCA_037384445.1 Candidatus Thiodiazotropha sp. | reverse complement strand
GAAAGGGTTTTTAATGAAATAATTTTGAATATTGCTTAACATTTCATCTTCTCTTAATGAATTCAAGTTAATCCACTTTTTATACAAATCCGTAAACATTTTGTTGTTCATATTTTGTATGGTCTTTTGCTCTTCTTCTTTTTGCGATGTCAAATGCTCGTAATGTTTTTCACTATTTATGTAGGGAAAACCATATTGTCTCGTATATATTTCAATATGCTCTAGTATAGAGTCAATGCTTTTACTTTTGTTATGTATAGCATCAAAAAGACAGTTTATTTCATTCAAAACCGTGATATCTGGTGATGACATATCAACTGGAACAATTTCTATTTGTTTGTTTTTACGAAATGTATTTATGGTATCTGATTCTAGAGTCCTTTTAGTAAAGTTTGTGAAGTAATCACTGTATTCATCATAGGGTAATTCGGTAAATACAATTTCAGGGTTAATATACTGGAGAACTGAATACAAATTGTCGAGGTTAGCTAAACCCTTTTCCTTATGTGTTGTTGAGACAAGAATGATTGTATTCATTTATTACGCATAACCAGTGATTATGTGGACGGCACAAATAGTGTCTTATGTGTACGGCGCAATAAATGTGTTATGGCGCAAAAAGTTCTCATGTCGCTCTAAAATAGAAGTACTGAATACTAATGGACTGGGAGGAAGTGCTTCCTGAAGTATGCATCCCTGCCAGATATAATTGTCTTAGTTCTTGGAAGGTTAGCAGAAACAGCTATTGAAGTTAATGCATATCCTGATTGGTCATGTGATACAGCCAAAGGTTGGCTTGACCTTAACTGTTTTGAGTTGAAGTGTTTACTTCGATATCGGTTATTTATCTTTCCCCTGTCCCTGGCCCTCTCCCGCAAGGGGAGAGGGGACGTTCTATTCAACGACAGTGATAGCTTCCTGACAGGTTGTGCAGACAAGCTATTCGTTTGCCCCTGCTCCTCATCCAGGCTTCTCATCTCCCCTTGCGGGAGAGGGGAGTGAAAAGCATCCTGTGTAAAGCGAAGACCACAACTCAACACCAAAAACTATTCGATCTGTTGCAAAATTCCTGTCTCTAATGGCCAATGGCTGATTGTGCTGGGCAATCGATAAACATAAAGAACATGTAGCCAGGCTATCTAATCCCTTTTACTTGAATCTCTGCTCGTGGCCGTTTCCTGAAGCCTGGCCATGGTCCATTGAGGTCAACTTCTGGGTGCTAACTGACGAAAGTACTGAACGCTTCTCTAAGAGCGTGCGATCAAGTTGCTACTCCTATAGGAAATAATGCAGTAATGTTTTCTATTCTGTTTTCGCTGTGTCAGCAGAGCCGTCATGCGGCATTTGACTCTCTGCTGTTTCGACCTCTGGCGGCAAAATAGCGAGTAACTCCACTTCAATAATGATTGTCTCATGTCCCAGTGGGCCTCGGCGTCCATAGGCTATTTCCGGCGGTAGAAAAACTTCCCACTTGGAACCCGGCTTCATCATCTGCAAGGCTTCGCTGAAACCGCGTATTACGCGATTGACCGGATAAACAGTCGGTCCTCCCTTTTTCTCTGAGCCGTCGAAGACCTGACCACTCAGTCTGCGGGCGGTGTAGTCAATGCGGACTCTCTCACTGGGTTTGGGTGACGCGCCTTGACCCTCTTTAATGATGCGATATTGCAAACCGCTCTGTGTCGTTACGACACCGGGTTTTGATCTGTTAGCTTGCAGAAACTCCTCACCCGCCTCCCGCTTGTGTTTGACCTCCGCTTGTCTTTTCTGCAGACGGGCGATGGCATCTTTCTCCATAACCGAGGTGATCTCTTTTTTCAGATTGACCAGGAGTTGATTCATCACCTTGGGATCGAGACTCGGTTCGCTTCCCGCATGGCCGTCCTCAAGCCCGCTCTTCAATGATTGTCGGTCGAGAAAGACCTCTTGTTTCCTGAAGTCGGTGCCTATCTGATGTCCAATGACATAATTGATCCTGTCTGTTTCGTCAGATAGAGGGGTTTTTTCTTCACCCGCCATGGCAAGTGCCACTACAGAGAAGATCAGGAGCGGTGAGAGCAGTTTGTGCATATCCAGTTTCCGTTAGGCTGTCGACGGCCTTATGGTGAAAACGCTGTTGTGAAGAAAAGGGCCGCTCGAAAGCAGCCCGTGAATGTTGCTGTTAATAATATCGCTGTGGTTAGAACAGCTTGTCCGGACAAACGCCACCTTCCGATACTGAGCCGCCGACACAGAAGGGGACCATCATCTCGTTGTCTTCATGTTCAACGATGTGACAGTGCCAGACGTAGAGACCGGGAATATCGAACTCGGCTTGAAGCTGTGTGATCTCACCCGGATAGGTGATAACCGTATCCTTCCAGCCGTTCTCCCAGGCTTCCATACCGTTTGGTTGCAGCACGGTCGGGCTGGGTGCGCCTGTCAGATCGGTACGGCCATTCACCTTGTACTTCACCAGATGGACATGGATCGGATGCGCGTCCGCCGTGATGTTCTTGATGTTCCAGGCCTCAGTCGTGTTCAGACCAGGACTGGTAACGACCGGGTCGGACCAGAGTGTGACTGAATCCACGCCTGTGGTGTCGGTAGTGCCCAGCACAGCCGCCTTGGGACCAAAGGGTGCCGCAGTCGCTGTCGGGCAGACGCCGTTGACAGGTATTTCATTCAGCTGAATCTGATTACCGGCCACATCCACATCGAAACAGACCAGGGCGGACTCCTCTTCGATCAGCACCAGATCACGGGCACTGTCGACGGGAGGTGTAGCGTTGTTATCCACTAGGCCCAGCTTCAGATCCCAGGGATCGGTTGCGCCAACCGCTGTCAGAGATTGTCCCCGTGTGATCTGATCGCTCGCACTGTTGCCGGAGAGTGCCGTATTGACCACGAACTGCATCACCTGGCCGGTGGTGCTGGGATCAGCTGCCGCATCGGGGAAACCACCGAAGGGGGCATCCGGTGCGGTGTTGATCATACGCACCACGGTGCCGTTGGGCAGACCGCGGAAGTCGACAATCACATCGGCACGCTCTGCCGGCCCCATCAGCAGGGCTTGATCAATTGTGCTCTGTGCAATCTCACCGACAATCCGGCGTTTGTTTGCCTTCATGTAGGGCGCTTGCTGCAATGCCCAGGCTTGCGGATTGCTGTTCAGCGGGGTAGCAAAGCCTTTACGAACAGCGGTGACCTGAGGCAGCATCGCCTGGTCGGTGCCAATCATATACATGTAGAGCTCGTTGACGGTCGCCTGATCGAGCTGCCAAGAGCCGGTGTAACCGCCGCTGTTGTTATCGACCTCTTGGTACCAGATGTTCTTGCGTACGCTTGTCTGCAGTTCAGTTACCGGATCGATCACCGGCAGCGACAGGTTGAGGAAACGCGAGTTGGTGCCGTTGAGAAGCCGGAAGCGGTAGAGCGCGGGCGCTACCTCCAGTTGCGGCCAGGTCGTGCCATTGACCACCATGGTGTTGAAGAAGGCCTCCGGATTCCAGATGGGCGCGATGTCCGAGACCTTGTCCTGCCGGTTATTGCCGGCAAAGTTGATCTGCAACTCGGGCGAGCTCGGGAGCTGCTCATTGTCTGTGTCGGCAGTACCCTGTTCATTCAGGCCTTCGAAGAAAGCCCGGTTGTCCGGATACCAGAGGGAGCCGTCGGCGTTGAAGGCGCGATCCTGGATCACGATCGGAATCTCACGATACTTCTCGCGTTGCCCCCCGAGAGAGGCAGGAAAGTTGGTGGTGGCCAGATCTTCACCCGCAACCGGGGCAGGGCTGGGCAGGGTGCCTTCAACGAGACCTGTATCGCCGTTCAAAGCATTGGGATCACGAATCAGCCAGAAACCGGCAGGACCTGCATAGACATTCAAACGGGTCATGCCGAGGGCGTGGTCGTGATACCACAGCGTTGTTGAGGGCTGATCATTCAGGTAGTCGAACATGCCGACGCCATTGAGAATGTTCTCATCCAGGGAGCCGCTGCGATCGGTCAGGAGGTTGGCAATCGTGCCTTCGCAGACATACTCGCCGTTCTTGGTGTCGGGTTTCCACTGGGGGTTGCCGGTCTGTGGATCACGCGGAACACAGGTGACATTCGAGGCATTGGGCAGCCACCAGCCTTCGGTGTAACCGTCGCTGCTGGGGCCGGTGTGAGCACCATGCACATGGGTGACGATGGGAACCGGGCCGTTATAGGGTCTCTGACTTTGGCCATGGCAGTCGGTGCGCAATTCACCCTTGTCGCACCTCGCTGACGGGTTGGCCCAGTGCAGGGTCTGGTCGATGGAGAGCAGGTGGGTGATGTATTTACAATCGTTGCTGCGCTCAGTGCCTATGGTGCCGCCGACAGAGCGACAGCGATCGGGGCGTTTGACCAGCTGATTGACCCAGTCGATGCTGAGGTTGACATCCTTGGTCGCTTCGATGGTATAGGCGGGATAGTTGAACTGGGAGTTGGGTGCAGGGGCGGTATTCTGGCCGCCACCTAAGGCTCTGGAATCGGGACGTGGGTCGTCGGAAGGGCCATAGCTCCAGACCTTTGTTGCAGGGAAATTATCGTTTCGGCCGTTTACAGTGTTCCAGATGCCGCCCGGCAGAATCTGCTGCTTGAACTCGCGCATACCGATGCTGAAAGTGGTGTTGTCCGAGTTCGTGCTTTTCATCACCGGTGGTATGACCAGCGGTGTGACATATTTTGGAATTGAGAGCGGATCCAGAGTGCCACCATCGAGCGGCACCGCTTGGGCGCCGGTTGCGGTAAAACCACCCAGGATCACCGCCAAGCTGAGTCGCTTGAGTTTGAAATTTTTCATTTTTCCCTTCCCCCATTTATTAGAAGGTTCATTAACGATTTGTCAGTTCAGTTAAATGAAACCATCCATAATTTGCCGCTTCCGTTAGGCGTCAAACCACTGCCTTCAAACTATGAATTTATTCACCTGCGCAGTCCGATTCGTTAGCGGATTGCTACAGTGGAATCACGCCTGATATGGCGAGTGCCTCTCCACACGAGTCTGCTGAATGGCCGCAGTGGGTAGATCGATAGGCCTCTTGGCATCGTCTTCGCTGCTCCCCTCTACACGCGAGTGATGCCAGTCCCACCACACATCCTGTGAAGCGCACCTTTCAGTAGACGTGGGGGAATCCTATGTGATCCGGGTCACACAATGTATGGGATGAAATACCCAAAATTCGCTACCCAGAAACCCTACCTTAAGAGCCGTTAAGATTTCTTTTTCAGGGATACTACTGATTTGAAAGAGTGACATTACCCTCAATAATTATTGATATATGCAGTTTTTCCGTGAATCGAAAAAGGCATTTTCTTGAGGTGTCCTCACTGATTCGCGAGGAATATTTTGCAGGACTGGAACAGACTACGTTCGTCGCTGAAGACGACACATCTGGTTGCCGGGTTAAGCGATTTGATGGTGGGGCAGGGCTGTGATCCGAAGTGTAGGGTGGGGCCCTGCCCCAGCAAAACTGTGAAATCAATGATCCGGACGGGAGGCCACTGATACGGCTTGATGTGTCACCCCGATGCTCTGCTGAAGCACAGGGCTGCTACTCGGTGATGGGTCTCGCGGCCTACGGCTACGCACGCCTCAACACCGCGATCGGCGGCGTATTGAACAGATGCCAACTGGCAACGCCCCCCGCCAGCCCCACACCCAGGGCGCCACCGAGTATGGCCACCAGCCACATCCAGGGATCGAGCTGCCAGGGCAGCTGAAAGACACTGGTCGCCAGTGACCAGCTGATCGTGCTGGCCAATCCCGCCGAGATGAGTCCGGCCAGGCCGCCGAGCAGGGCGAACTCCAATAACACCGAGATCAGCAGCCGTTTACGACTCAGCCCCAGGGTACGCAGGATGGCCGCTTCCTGGATGCGCAGCTCCCGACTCGACTGGATACCGGCGTAGAGCACGATCACCCCTGCCATCAGGGTGAAGAGAAAGACCGACTCCACGGCCATTACGCCCCGGTCCACGATGGCACGCACCTGCTGCATGAGGGCGCTGACATCGAGGGCGGTGATGCTGGGGTATTGCTGAATCAGCTTGTACAGCAGAGGGCGCTGTTCAGGCGGCAGGTAGAAACTGGTGATGTAGCTGCTCGGCTGACCGGCCATCAGCCCGGGTGTGCCGATGACGAAGAAGTTGACGTTGAAGGAGTCCCACTGCACTGAACGCAGGTTGATTACCTTGCCGCGCACCTTCGTACCCGCCACCTCGAATGTCAGCTCACTGCCGAGGGAGATGCCCAGGGTCTTGGCGATACCCTCTTCGACGGAGAACCAGGGTTTGTCCGTCTCCTGTTCGTTCCACCAGTGTCCGGCGACGATCTGGTTGTCGTTCTGTAGTTCGCTGCTCATGCTGAGGTTAAAGTCGCGGGTAGCCAGGCGTTGTGCACGGGGGGATGGGTAGTCGTCGGCGGAGACGGCATGCTCGCCGATGCTGAGCAGTCGTCCCCGAATCATCGGATAGAGTCCCTTGTTGGTGACGCCGCCTTGCTCAAGCACGCTCTGCACGCCAGCCACCTCTTGCGGCTGAATATTGATCAGAAACTGATTGGGGCTCTGCTCCGGCAGGGCGTTGCGCCAGTTGTTGAGCAGATCGACCCGCACCATCGCCAGGATCAGCAGTACGGTGATGCCGAGGCCGAAGCCGGTGAGTTGCACGCTGGTGGTGGCCGGATTACGCGAAAGACTGGCCAGACCATAGCGCCAGGAACCGGCAGAGCGGCTGCGCAGCGGTTTCAGCAGATGGACCAGTAAGCGTGAGATCAGGAGTAACAGCAAGAGACCGGCCAGTAGTCCGCCGATCAACTTGAAGGCCAGCTCGTCATCACCAATCTGCCAGATCAACAGCATCGACAGCGAAAAAATGGCGGCGCCGATGGAGAGTTGATAGCTGAGGGTAGGGGCCCCCAAGTGACGCCGGAAGACCCGCAGCGGCGGCACCCGGCTCAGGCGCAACACCGAAGGGAGGGCAAAGCCGAGCAACACCAGAATGCCGGTACCCAGGCCGGAGAGCAGTGGCCAGGGCGTGGGTGGCGGAATGCGTTGGGTGAACCATTGGCCCACCAGTTCGACCAGCAGGGATTGCACCAGTAAGCCGATTACCGAGCCCAGCAGACTGGCGATCAAGCCCAGCCCGAGCAGACGCAGCAGAAAGATCCAGGCCACCTGGCGGCGGGAAGCGCCGAGACAGCGCAGCAGGGCGCTGGTGTCGGCCTGGCGTTCGACAAAACGGCGGCTGGAGAGTGCGACTGCGACCACGCAGAGCAGGATCGCGGTGGCAGCGGTGAGGCGCAGAAAGCGGCCACCGCGGTCGAGGGCGATGCGCAGCTCTGGGCGTGCACCCTTGATATCCTGAATCTCCACCCGCGGTAGCGTCTGGGTTTCAAACCAGTCGGAAAAGTCTTTCACGACCTGTTCTTCCCCAGCCAGCAGCAGTCGGTAACGCACCCGGCTGGCGGGTCCCAACAGACCGGTGGCATCCAGATCAGCCCGGTTGATCATCACCCGTGGCGCCAGTTGGAACAGGTTGGAGGCCCGGTCCGGTTCGTAGCTGATCACCCGGCTGACGGTAAATGCCTGTTTGCCGAGTTTGATGCTGTCACCGATCTTCAGGCCCAGCAGTGGCAGCAGGCGATCCTCCAGCCAGGCTTCACCAGGAGCTGGGATCTGCGCCGTCGGCTGGTCATCGCCGGTGGTGCTCTCGCGAGTCACCAGGCTCCCGCGCAGGGGATACCCGGCGGTTACCGCCTTGGCCTGAACCAGCTGGGTCGCACCGTTGTTCAGCACCACACTCGGAAAGCTGACTGTCTCCGCGGTTTGCATTCCACGCTGTTGAGCCGCTGCCGTGAGCGCTGCATCGATCGGCTGGCGGCTGTTGAGGCGCAGGTCGGCTGCCAGTACCTCAGAGGCCTGGCGCTGCATGGCCCGCTCGATGCGGTCGGTAAAAAAGCTGACTGAAGTCACCGAGGCTACGGCAATCACCAGGGCGATGGTCAGCAGACGCAATTCACCGGCGCGCCAGTCCCGGCGCAGCATTCTCAGGGCAAGCAGCCAGCTCTTCATGCCTGTGGCTCCAGACGGCCATCGCGCAGATGCAACCGGCGGTCGCAACGCTGTGCCAGCATCTCGTCATGGGTGACCAGGATCAGCACCGTGCCACTGCTTGCCTGCAGATCGAACAGGAGATTGGCGACCCGCTCGCCGGTATGGGCATCGAGATTGGCCGTGGGTTCATCGGCAAACAGGACCTGGGGACCGGGAGCGAAGGCCCGTGCCAGGGCCACCCGCTGCTGCTCTCCGCCGGAGAGCTGGGAGGGATAGTGATGTAGCCGTTCGGAAAGCCCGGCCTGGTCGAGCGCCTCCTTAGCGGCTTGCTCCGGTGTGGCGTGGCCGGAGAGCTCCAAGGGCAGCATCACATTCTCCAGCGCCGTCATACCGGAGAGGAGCTGGAATGACTGGAAGACAAAACCGACCCGGCCTGCCCGCAGGGCAGCACGTCCATCCTCGTCCAGCGACTGTAACGGGGTGCCGAAAAGAGAGGCTTCACCGCCGGATGCCTCGTCGAGGCCCGCCAGCAGGCCCAGCAGGGTCGACTTTCCGGAACCTGAAGCGCCAAGAATCGCCACCGCTTCACCAGATGCCACCTGGAGATCTACCTGTTGCAGAATGTCCAGCCGTCCTTCGCGGGTATCGACGAACTTACTTAGACCACTTGCGGTCACAGGGTGTTGAAGTGAAGATGTCTGCAACATGAAAAGAATCCTGCTTTATCTACTGTTATCAATGAGCCTGCCGGCCCTGGCGTCACCCACACTGCTGGTGGTGGGTGACAGTCTCAGTGCCGGCTATGGCGTGTCCACAGATCGCCGCTGGGTCAGCATGCTGGCACAACGGCTGCAATCCCGCTGCGGCGATGTGAACCTGGTCAACGCCAGCATCAGCGGCGACACCAGCAACGGTGGGGTAAGCCGACTGCCGCTGTTGTTGCAGCAACACAACCCCGACCTGGTGATCGTGGAGCTGGGTGGTAACGACGGTCTGCGGGGTATCAAGTCCCAAGTCATGCGTCAGAACCTGCTGCAGATGGTTCAGCTCGCGCAAGAGCGAGGAGCCCAGGTGTTACTGCTCGGTGTGAGATTGCCGGCGAACTACGGGCTCGACTTCGTCAATGCCTTCCACCAAGTTTACTACGATGTCGCCGAAGCGGCATCGGTTCCCCTGGTGCCCTTTTTCCTCGAAGGTGTTGCCATGGACCCCAGCCTGATGCAGGTTGATGGCATTCATCCCAACGATGAGGGGCAGCCTAGGTTACTACAGAATGTCTGGAGTCGCTTGGAGCCTATGTTGAATGCGCCTGAATCCGGCTTCACCTGTGGTGGTGAAGCTCTGCAATCGAAGTCGGATCAATAGCCCCCCAAATAAAGGCAGGTGATAAAACGGTGCGGGAGATCCCGCATTATCGGTAGGGTAGGGCCCTGTCTCACCCGGTTTTTATCAGATAGAGAGCCTGAATCAGCGCCGTTCGGCGCAACATCCGCCTGTTTCAATCTACAAGCCCGTAAAGCCTATCCTGTGACAGATATCCATCTCTCTCTGGATTTATTCGGATAGTATTCTCAGTCTTCTAACGGACGGCTCACAGGCATGTGTATCGGATCGGATCAGATCAGATCACTGCACCGTCATTCTCTCAACGCTCTCTGTTGCTGGTTTACAGAACGACGTTTGTGCAAAACATAAAGGCTGATTGGTATGGAAATATTATCCAAGAGGATTTACGAGGTACTCAAGGATAAGGGTGTTGCATCCATATATCATGCGAACAGCGTGGTAACGTCATGCAATTTTCTGCGAAATCGCTGCTTAATGTCTCATGGGGCGGTGGATAAACTTGGGTTGGCTCAGATGTCCCGAGTTTCGGGACAAGCGGAGAAGAGTTACGGTGTTTGGGATGATGTTTTCACTGATTCGGTCGATATTCACAAGCTTGAAGGGGGCGTGAACAGTCGGGGTCCTGTGCTCTTTGAGCTTGATATCGAAATCATCAGAAATACCTACACCGGCAAGGTGTGGGTGACAAAGAGCAATCCCCGTGAATGGGAAGCTGAAACAAAACATGATAGACGATGGTTCATCTCCGCCAACGATTTAGACCACTACTTTACTCTCGGTAATTCCGACCACATGCCGGTGTTCAGACATTGTGGCGGAAAACTACCACTGCAAAATCATCTCAAAAGAATCATTCTGGATGACCCAAAGCTCACTATCGATGACCGTCAAATTGACTGTTTCAGCATGGCCTATGGCGCCATTGCTCTTGCCATGAGTGAAGGCGGACTTCAGGTGCCGATAGAAAAGCGAGAGTGTGATGCTGACTGTGGTTGCCGGCATGGCTATATGAGTGGTGATGTGGATGCGGAAAAAATGTTCAGCCCCCACTTACGGTAGCTTCGTGCCTGTGAGA
>JARRNY010000093.1:0-10697 GCA_037384445.1 Candidatus Thiodiazotropha sp. | reverse complement strand
GCCGAATCTCCCTTAACATGAGGGGATTGCCTACCGGAGCCGCAATGGTTCCGGGTCATATCGAAGAATCAACGTCTTACCGGGTGTACGACAGGCCCTCGCGGTGACTGGCGAGAGGCATCCGCCGGCTATTCCACAAGGCCCAGCCTCTGCGGACTCCGGGTAAGCGTCCTGACTCAAGGGTGAGTGGAAGTATGCGGGATCAACTACAGAGTCTGTTGCGCGGCCTGATGCCCGAGGGCCGGCCCGGACTCGTTCACCCGCACTTCCGCCCAGGCCACCTCTGTACCGAATCCAGCCGGGACTGAGGCGATGCCTGATTTCATTGCCCTGTTTAATCCGCTTCAGGTGGCCGGACTGGCCGTTGCCCTGGCACTGATCTCCGCCCTCGTCTCCCTGCTCGCTCCGCGTCAGCCCAAGCTGTTGCGCATCCTCGCCATGCCACTGTTCGCGCTGGCCGGTCTGACCGCGCTGGCGGCCGGTCTCGTTGCGCTCTCGCACAACAGCGCAGCAACCGCCACCCTGCCGTTGGGCCTGCCCTGGCTGCCCTGGCATGTTCGTCTGGACAACCTGAGCGGCTTCTTCTTCTCCCTCATCGGTATCGTCACTCTGGCAGTGGGGCTCTATGCCCCGGCCTATGTGCGCAGCTTTGAACAGGGGCGTGAATCGCTGGGGGCGTTGGGCGGCTTCGGCGGTCTGTTCCTTGCCGGCATGCTGCTGGTGGTGCTGGCCGACGACGCCTTCCTCTTCATGCTGGCCTGGGAGGTGATGTCGCTCTCCTCCTATTTCCTGGTCGCCTTTCAGCATGAGCACCCGGCCAATCGGCGTGCGGCTTTCCTCTATCTATTGATGGCCCACATCGGCGGACTGGCGATCCTGCTCGGTTATGGTGTGCTGGCCTCCTTCGGCCAGGGCTTCGGCTTTGACGCCATGCGCGAGGCCGCGCTCTCTCCGGTCTGGGCCAGTGTCGCCTTCGTACTCGCCTTCGTCGGCTTTGGCATGAAGGCGGGGCTGGTGCCCCTGCATGTCTGGCTGCCGGAGGCCCATCCGGTGGCGCCGTCACACATTTCGGCGCTGATGTCGGGGGTCATGTTGAAGGTCGCGGTCTACGGCTTCATCCGCTTTGTCTTCGATCTGCTGGGGGATCTGCAGTGGCAATGGGGGGTCGCTGTACTCATCATCGGCAGTCTGTCGGCGCTGATGGGGGTGTTGATGGCGCTGATGCAGAACGACCTCAAGCGCCTGCTCGCCTACTCCTCGGTGGAGAATCTGGGCATCATCTTCATGGCCCTGGGGCTGTCGCTGATCTATCTCTCCACCGGCCATGCGGTGCTCGGCACCCTGGCCTTCGTTGCCGCGCTCTATCACGCACTCAACCACGCCCTGTTCAAAAGCCTGCTGTTTCTCGGTGCGGGCGCGATTCTGCACAGCACCCATGAGCGGGACCTGGAGCAGATGGGCGGTCTGCTGCGGCGCATGCCCTGGACCGGCTTTTTCTTTCTCATGGGCGCCATCGCCATCTCCGCCCTGCCGCCCTTCAACGGCTTCGTCTCCGAGTGGCTGACCTTCCAGGCCGCGCTGCAGGCCTGGTCCCTGGAGAGCGGCGTACTGCGCAGCCTGATTCCTATCGCTGCGGCAATTCTTGCCCTGACCGGGGCGCTGGTGGCGGCCACCTTCGTCAAGGTCTACGGCGTGGCCTTTCTGGGACAGGCGCGCAGCCGCCATGTGCGCCGGGCGCGCCAGGTGCCTGTCGGCATGCGGGTCGGTCAGGGTCTGCTGGCGCTCTTGTGTCTCGCGCTCGGCCTCATGCCCACCAGCATGGTCGGTCTGCTGGAGCGGGTCTCCCATCAGCTGTTTGGCGGATTGCTGCCCCAGGCCTCTGCCCACGGCTGGCTCTGGCTGACTCCGGTCAGCGCTGAGACGGCCAGCTACAGCGCCCCCCTGGCGGTGGTGCTGATCGTCGCTATTGCCATCGTTGCCAAGTGGGCGCTGAAAACCAGCTCTGTCCACCGGGTGCGCCGCTGCGATCCCTGGGATTGCGGTTTTGCCCCGCCAACGGCACGCATGCAATACAGCTCCACCGCCTTTGCGCAACCGGTGCGCCGGGTCTTCGGCCTGCTGCTGCAGGTCGATGAGGGCGTGACCCCCCGCGAGGATGGTCAGCCCCGTTACCAATACAAACTCGGCGACCGCATCTGGCCACTCCTCTATCTGCCGGTGGCCGCGCTGGTGGAGAACGCAGCACGCCGGGTGATACGGCTGCAATCGGGCAATGTGCGGCTCTATCTGGGTTGGACCCTGGCTACCCTGCTGGTGCTGTTGTGGATCATCACATGAACTTGATCTCCTGGACCCTGGCGCTCGCGCAATCGCTGTTGATGGCGATGCTGGCCCCCTTGCTGGTGGGCTGGATCCGCAAGATCAAGGCCCGCCTGCAGAACCGGCGCGGAGCCCCGGTGTGGCAGCCCTACCTCGACCTCTACAAACTGCTGGGCAAGGAGGCGCGGGTGGCCCATACCTGTTCGCCGCTGTTCATCGCCGCCCCCTACATCGTCTTCGTCGCCACCTGGCTGGCCGCCTCCACCGTGCCACTGGTGGCGGTGCATCTGCCGACTGCGGCGATCGCCGACATCATCGTGCTGGCAGGTCTGCTGGCGCTGGCCCGCTTCTTCCTCGCCCTGGCCGGCATGGATGTGGGTACCGCCTT
This sequence comes from Candidatus Thiodiazotropha sp., assembly GCA_037384445.1. Classification (GTDB taxonomy): domain Bacteria; phylum Pseudomonadota; class Gammaproteobacteria; order Chromatiales; family Chromatiaceae; genus Thiodiazotropha. The sequence continues at coordinate 7,990 of JARRNY010000093.1, read as the reverse complement.
CGGCGGCCTGGGCGCCTCACGGGAGATGCTGGTCTCGGCACTGGCGGAGCCGGCCATGCTGATGGCGGTCTTCACCCTCACCATGACCGCTCACAGCACCAACCTGTCGAGCGTCATCGACTATCAACTCAGCCACGGCCTGGTACTGCGCCCCTCCTATCTGTTCGCCCTGGGAGGACTGTTGCTGGTGGCCATCGCGGAGACCGGCCGCATCCCGGTGGACAACCCGTCGACCCATCTGGAGCTGACCATGATCCACGAGGCGATGATCCTCGAATATTCGGGCCGGCATCTGGCGCTGATGGAGTGGGCCGCGCAGATCAAGCTGGCCCTCTATGGCGCCCTGATCGTGAATATCTTTCTGCCCTGGGGTATCGGCCGTACATTCACCTCGGCCGATCTGGCGTTGGGACTGGCGGCGGTGGTGGGCAAGCTGCTGCTGTTGGGCCTGCTGCTGGCGGTGACGGAGACAGTGCTGGCCAAGATGCGGGTATTCCGCGTGCCGGCCTTTCTCAACCTGGCCCTGCTGCTGGCCCTGCTGGGTCTGCTCAGTCATGTGATCCTGGAGGTGGGGGCATGAGCCTGACTCAGCTGCCTCTGCTGCAACAGGCGATCCTGGTGCTGGCCTCTCTGGTGCTGTTCAGCTCCTTCGCCCTGCTGGCCCAGGCGCGCCTGCTCTCGGCCATCCACGCCTTCGCCGCCCAGGGAGTGCTGGCGGCTGCGGTCACCACCCTGGTGGCGGCCGCCGGCGACTCACCCCACCTCTACTTCTCGGCCCTGCTGACCTTCAGCCTCAAGGCGCTGCTGATCCCCTGGATGCTGCACCGGCTGATCCGCCGTCTGGAACTGGAGCGCCATGTGGAGACCCTGCGCCAGCCCGCCCTGGTGATCATGGTGGCGGTGGCGCTGGTCATCTTCAGCTACTGGCTGGTGCTACCGATGGTGCGCGAGGAGCTGATCTTCACCCGCAACATCGTCGCCATCAGTCTGGCTGTGGTGCTGCTGGGGCTGCTGATGATGGTCTCGCGCCAGCAGGCGGTGGTGCAGGTGCTCGGTTTCATGTCGATGGAGAACGGCCTCTTCCTGGCCGCCGTCTCCGCCACTGCCGGTATGCCGCTGGTGGTGGAGCTGGGCGTGGCCTTCGACGTGCTGGTGGCGATGGTGCTGTTCGGCGTCTTCTTCTTCCAGATCCGCGACAACATCGACTCGCTCGATGTGGACCGGCTCAACCGGCTGAAAGAGACTGAGGAGAGCAGCGAGTGATCTGGCTGCTGATCACCCTCTTCACCCCGGTGGCCGGTAGCCTGGCCCTGGCCCTGCTGCGCCCCCTGAATCTGGCCGGCTGGCTGAACCTGGCGGTCTCTGCCATCTCCTTTGCCGCCTCCCTGCTGTTGGCCTGGACCGTGGCCAACGAACAGCTGGTAGCGATCTCGGGTTTCCGGGTCGATGATTTCAATGTCTATCTGATCGTGCTGACCACCTTTGTCGCGCTGACCACGGCGATCTTCTCCCGCCCCTACATGCGCCATGTCTGCGAGACCGGCCAGGTGCAGGAACGCGGCATGCGGGTCTACCACGCCATGTATCAGGCCTTCATGTTCACTATGCTGCTGGCGCTGACCACCGACAATCTGGGCGTGCTCTGGGTCGCAGTGGAGGGCGCTACCCTGGCCACGGTGCTGCTGGTGTCGCTCTATCAGACCCCTGAAGCGGTGGAGGCGGCGTGGAAGTATTTCATCCTCTGCGGCGTCGGCATCGCGCTCGCCCTGTTCGGTACCGTGCTGGTCTATTTCGCCGCCCAGCATGCCCTGGTCGACCCCGAGGCGGGACTGACCTGGAGCACCCTCTACACCAGCGCCGGCTTGCTGGAGCCGTCCGTCATGAGTATCGCCTTTGTCTTTCTGCTGGTGGGTTATGGCACCAAGGTCGGTCTGGTGCCGATGCATCAGTGGCTGCCCGACGCCCATTCCGAAGGTCCGACCCCCATGTCGGCGGTGCTCTCCGGCCTGTTGCTCAATGTGGCCCTCTATGCCGTGGTACGCATCAAGATGCTGGTGGATGGTTCGCTGGCCCAGGCCGGCACCCCTCACCTTGCCGGCTATCTGCTGATGGGCTTTGGTCTGCTCTCTTTCATGGTGGCTGGCCTGTTCCTGCACCGCCAGCGCGACATCAAGCGCATGTTCAGCTACTCCTCCATCGAGCACATGGGGCTGATGACCTTCGCCTTCGGTCTCGGCGGCCCGCTGGCCACCTTCGGCGCGCTGCTGCATATGCTGGTCCACTCGCTGACCAAGTCGGCCATCTTCGTCACTGTCGGACACGCCACCCACATCGCCGGCACCCAGACCATCGAGCAGATTCGCGGCTTGATCCGCACCCAACCGCGGGTGGGCTGGTCGCTGCTCATCGCAGTGGCAGCCATCGCCGGCTTCCCGCCCTTCGGCGTCTTCACCAGCGAGTTTCTGCTGCTGACCGCCACCATGCAGTCCCATCCGTGGATCACCCCTGCCCTGCTGACCGGCCTGGTGGTCGCCTTTGCCGGTCTGTTCCGTCACCTGCATCCGATGGTCTACGGTAGCGCGCCCGAGGGCCAACTGCCGGTGCGCGCCAACATGCTGCCGGTGGCGATCCATCTGGGGCTGGTGCTCTGGCTGGGGCTGGCCATCCCCGGCTTTCTCGCCCGCTGGCTCGACCGGGCGACTGAGTTGATCACGGGAGCCCATCTGCTATGAGTCGCTTCGAATGGCTCTCTGAATACCTGGCGCGGCTGCACGACGAGCACATCCTGGTGCGCGCCGGTAGCGCCACTGCCCTGAAACCGGCCCACCGTCTGGTGCTGGACGCGGAGGATTGGTCCCGCGCCGTGCAGCTCGCCCATGAGGTGGGTTGCCGCTTCTCCGGAATCTGGGGCGATCCCGAAGCGGAAGATCACATCGGCGTCTTCGTCTGCCTGGCATACCAGGGAGACTATCTGGTGCTGCACGCCCATCTACCCGTTGAGCAGCCGATGCTGGCCTCCCTGACGCCCATCTACCCAGGCGCCGACCGGCTCGAACGCCATCTGCATGATCTGCTGGGGGTGGATATCCAGGGTCAACCTGATGCCCGCCGCTGGACCCGGCATCAAGCCTGGGACGAAACGGCCTTCCCCCTGAGCAACGACTACCCGGTCGCAGGCGACAACCCCCAACGCACCCGTGCTGACAGCGACTACCCCTTCGAGCGCATCCAGGGCAATGGCGTCACCGAGATCCCGGTGGGGCCGGTGCATGCCGGCATCATCGAGCCGGGCCACTTCCGCTTCTCCGCCATCGGTGAAGAGGTGCTGCGGCTGGAGGAGCGACTCGGCTATGTCCACAAGGGCATAGAAAAGATCGCTGTCGATCGCGATCCCCAGGGCCTGGCCCGGCTCGCCGGACGGGTCTCCGGTGATTCCACGCTGGCCCACACCTGGGCCGCCTGTCAGGCCATGGAAAGGGCCTGCGTCTGCACACCACCACCGCGGGCGCTGGCACTGCGCGGTCTGCTCTGCGAGCGGGAACGGGTCGCCAACCACCTGGGGGATATCGGCGCCATCTGCAACGATGTGGGCTTCGCCTTCATCCATGTCCAGTGCGCCCGCTTGAAAGAGCGTTGGCAACGGCGCAATGCCGAGCTCTTCGGTCATCGCCTGCTGATGGACACCCTGGTGCCGGGTGGCGTTGCCGTCGATCTGAATCCGACCGGCATCGTCGCCATGCTTGATGATCTGACCGAACTGCGGCGCGAGACCCAAGTGCTGTTCGATATCATCGACGACCACCCCTCGTTGGAAGACCGGCTGCTGACCACCGGTGTACTGTCGAATGACGATGCCCGGGTGCTCGGCTGTACCGGTTATGTAGGCAAAGCCAGCGGAGAGCCCTTCGATGTGCGGCGGGACAATCCCTATGCGCCCTACGACAAGCTGAGTCTGCCAGCTGTGGATGAGCAGAGCGGCGACGTGGCAGCCCGGGTGCGTGTACGCATGACGGAAATCGACAGCAGTCTGCAACTGATCGAACAGCTGCTCGGGAGTCTGCCCGAAGGTGAAATCGTTGCTCCGATGTCCAGCCCCAAGGCCAGCGCCACCGGTATGGGTTTCGTCGACGGCTGGCGTGGCGAGGTGATGAGCTTCATCCGTTTCGGTGAATCCGGCAAGATCGCCCGCTACTTCCCACGCGACCCCAGCTGGTTCACCTGGCCGGCGTTGGAGCGCCTGATCATGGGCAACATCGTGGCCGACTTCCCGGTCTGTAACAAATCGGTCAACGGCTCCTATTCGGGGCAGGACCTCTAGGCGAGGGAGTACAGAATGTTCCGCATCCTCATGCAATCCCTACGCACCGGCGTCATCACCGAGCCCCAGCCGGCGAGCGACGACGAAGCCCTGGAGCGCCTCGGCATCGAACTGCGCCGTCTGATCGACAAACGCTTCGGCCGCAGCCTCGCCATCCGTCAGGTGGATGCCGGTTCCTGCAACGGATGCGAACTGGAGATCCACGCCCTCAACAACGCCTACTACGACGTGGAGCGCTTCGGCGTCCACTTCGTCGCCTCTCCCCGCCACGCCGATGCCCTGCTCGTCACCGGCCCGGTCTCCCGTCACATGGAGACCGCCCTGCGCCGAACCTGGCGCGCCACGCCAGCGCCCAAACTGGTCATCGCCGCCGGTAGCTGCGCTTGTGATGGCGGGGAGTTTGGCGTCAGCTATGCCAGCTGTGGCGCGGTGGAAAATGTCATTCCAGTGGACGCAAAGATCCCCGGTTGCCCTCCCAGCCCACTGCAGTTATTGCAGGGAGTGTTGGCAGTTTTACAGGTCGAGCAAAAAGGCTAGAGCGGATACCCCCTACCCTAAACCCTGAACAAAACGGTAGGGTGGGGCCCTGCCCCACCATCACGTAAAGAGGAGCGAAAAACAGCTCTACCCCGAATGGTGCTTACTTAAGCAATCATTCGGTGCGGCAAGCCGCACCCTACCCACGATTTAGCCGTAGGGCGCGGCTTGCCGCATCGCTACTCTCTAACCAACCCGGCACATTTCGTTTAAGTAAATGCCATTCATGTCTGCCCACATTTCCTATCCTGAATAGCTAATTCACTCAGCCAATGGATCAGTAGCCGACAGCCATTTTGAGATTCGAGTGGATCGACTTTTCGAGTACCTGAACGCATCCTGTCAGCTCAAGCTATCAAGCCGTTTGTTCGCTACCAACTCCTGATCCACACATCCCCTCTCCCCTTGCGGAAGAGGGCTAGGGAGAGGGGGATATCGATAACCAGCGAGCTAAGCGATTGGCATGATGCCGGTTTCTCGATACCCGCATCCCGCACAGCCTGTTTGACAACCCTCTGCAAGACAGGCTCACCCAGATGATGACGCCGAATTGTACTGCTTCGGGGATCTTTGGAACGCTTGCCATTCGGAAAGATATACTGCCAACCAAAGGCCCAGGCGGCATTTGGATACTTCCGTTCCAAGGCAAAAGGGAGTTAGAGTTCACCATAGCCTACGGAGAGATCTTCCTCATGGATGATACGCACCCGCTCTATTTGACGCTTCAGAGGCTGCGCCACAGTACCAGGCAACAGGGTGAACCGCTCCTTTACCCTTTGCCGTTGCGCTCCAGAGTCTGTCGCTGGTCGAACTCGATGACATACACCCTCAAGCGCAGACATTCGAGCAACCACAGTCCGGCACCGTAGAGCAGGCTCACCATCAACCACTTCTCGCCGGAGAAACTTTTGAGCAACCTCGCTGCTTCATCAGCGGTGAAAACCACCGGCAGACGACTCGGCTTTTTCGCCCGCGTGACACCGTCGAACCAGGGGCTGCTTCCTATCCAGCTCCACCCGATAAAGAAAAAGCAGCGCACTGAGAGCCTGATTCTGCACGGAAAGAGGCACATCCCTTTTTAACGACAAGATGCGTAAGAAACGCCTCTACTTCCCGTTTACCCATCTCATCAGGATGGCGCTTGTTGTGAGACAGAATAAATCGACGTACCCAGTCGACATAAGCCTGCTCAGTGTGAATACTGTATCCCTTGGTCCGAATAACCGCCCGTACACGGCCGAGCAGACGAGGTTCTTTGCTCATCGTGGAAGTTCATTTTCATGTTTAGTTTAGATCGTATAATGCCGATGCAATACATTATGAGTACTTTTGATCAAGCATCTGGAATCACAATTGTGGAATTAGGCGACTCTGTGACGTGTTATAACGCGACTTTTCGATTGTCCATTTATAGCTAGAGAAGGAAAGAATATTCATGAGTTACATCGATTGTTTCGACCACGAATACATCGGAAGGTTAGGATATTTGCCCATTTATAGGCCGCTTCAAGTAATCGAGGGAGAAGAATGGGGGGCATATGATTTCAGTGCTACCCCCGATAACTTAGTGTTGGGCGGTGGTAGTGGTGAGCATCCAGGTCTTGTCATTCATAAGCTAGAATGCGCTGCCGCGAAGTTCCTTTACTACCATATCGATGAAGAGCATGAGGAAAAAATAAGCAAAGAAGACATCGATTTTGTTACTGAACTTGTCTTTGAAGGAAATGTTCTGGAATTTTGCGGGTGGGCTATCCGCGATTACTTGAGCTTGGTGGAGTTAGCGAAAAGTCCAGCGTTTGGTCACCCATTGAAAGATGATGAAGAAGTAGAGGATTGGTTGATTAAGTCCATAGGAGAGCTTGTTTATTTCTCACTTCACGAATTGAATTCGGAGCATTTAAGGTTGGCCGAAATTTTCGCGCCATTTCAAATTTGGTCGTCGATGGGAAACGTGATGTGTAATCCGCCCGGCTATCCAATCACTGGCGGCCGAATTGTTGAGGATGAGAAGGTTTGTTGGGGGAAGCATCGTTGGCAATGGAAGCCCTAACCAGACGCCAGTTCGGATGCAAACTACACTGCGCTTAGTTTGTACCGCACAGCTCTATCGTTATGTGTCGGTAATTCCATGTAGTTACCCAACTGCAAACCGAAATGTTATGAAAATAAATCGATTAATCATTTTTATATTATTGCTTATATTATTTCTGCCCAAGGAGGCTTTTTTGAGCGGCATGGTTTCAAGAAAAGGTATTTCTAACTTTGTTTACATAGAGAAATCTGTTGGCATGAAATTTCACAGAGGAAGTCAGGAAATGATTGACTCTGCATACAAGTCAAACCACAACAGATTGAACATTCTTCAGAAAGAGGTTGATTCTCTTGCTAAACAAATCGAATCCACAATTATTGATTTTGCAAAATCATCAAAGGACACATTCGAATTTTCTCAAATCGAGAGTGGTTATGTACTTTATAAAAAAGGGGCGTACGGGTATTCCAGTTCCCCGACATTGTTTTCCAATGAAGAAGCTAAGGAGCACCTTGGCAAGAAATGCTACTTTCTATTGCTTCAAAGTCCAGTTGTTGTTGTAAGTTTTTTAAAATTACCGAACTTAGAGCAATTAGATTTATTGAAAACATCAGTCAGGAAAACTATTAACAATCAGGAATAAGAGCTACACGGGGTCAGAGTAAATATACTCTGACCCGAATGACACCTACTTAAGAGCCAAGACGCCCCTTATGCTTCACTTAAGCAATGAATTTGGTGGGGCAGGGCCCCACCCTATCGTTCAATCCAGGGTGTAGGGTGGGGCCCTGCCCCAGCAAAATGGCTTAAGTAAGTACCATCTACTCTGACCCCATCAAGGTCACTGGTTGGTCGCTCTGATTTTGAGCATCACAACACCGTGGGAGGGTACATAGGCAGAGTAAGAGCCGTTAAATTCTCCCATATCCCGATGCGCCCAAAGGTCGCGTACCGTTGCCGCCCCACTGATACCAATATCGCTGAATGAAACTGTTATTTTCGAGGTGCCACCGCCCCGGTTGAACAGCGCTACCGCTTTTTCGGTGCCGTCCGGTGTGCAAAGCGGTTTCAACCAAACTTCCTGATCGCCGTAATCCACCACA
>JARRNY010000092.1:0-25463 GCA_037384445.1 Candidatus Thiodiazotropha sp. | reverse complement strand
AAAGTCTTGGTAATATCGAATTACTGAAAAATCACTTTCAAATATCGATTTGCGAACTGATCAACTATTCCTTGGTGACGCCTTTACTCAGATGTCATGCAGATAGCTACAAAATGACTCTGATCATTCAAAAGCGAAAAGTACCATTCACTCTCTCATGATGGGTATGATTGCAGTGAGAACCATTAACTGCTAGTAAATGATCAACAGCGTGTCTGTGAAAAATTACCGTTGACATGAAGCATGTGTGTGATGGCGTAGTGGGTGCCTCTATCATGGTGAGCAGGCGTGAATTTCCATTAAAGGCCGGGAAGTACTTTTCGGTAGTTGGTATAAATTGTGCTGTCAGCTGGAAAGTACTCGAGTATGGCTGCGGCGTATCGATCGAAGGGATTCTCTATTCTGCTGATCTGTTTTCGCTTTGAGGCTTTTAAGTCGTAACTGTTGAAGCGAGTTACATACGGCACTGGAAAGTCTGTGCCGAAAAGGATCTTCTCGTGTGCGATACGCTGGCTTGACAGGTGTTGCAGTGCTCTGGCTCTTAAAGGTGTCAAAATGGCAGAAATGTCAGCATAGAGATTTTCATGCTGCTCCAGCAGTTCCAAAAGTCGAAAATAGTCGCTGTCAAAATGCACTGGATTGCGCGAGAGGTTTCGCCAAGGCAATAGCTTGTGATTCACCCTTCCCAGTCCCATATGTGCCGCAATCACGGTGACGCCACAAGCCAGAGGTAGATCGAGCATTTCGATGCGCTCGTAGCGGGCATCGGAGTCGATGGTGTATTCACTGCCAACATGGACGATCAAAGGCAGGCCGTGGTCGACAAGCTTTTCATAGTAGGAGATGAAGCGTTTATCGTTCAGATCAACGGCCCAGTAGTTCTGCAGGAACTTGGCCCCGTGGCATCCCCGCTCCACATACTCGTCGATTTTGTCTAATGCATCCTGTCGACGTGGGTTTATGGAGAGGAAGGGGACAAAACTCTCAGGATAACGTTCGACAACAGACAAAACGTCTTCCGTAGAGGCGCAGACGGTTTTGTCCCGGTGGCTCTCTCTACCTTGTTCATCGCAACGGTAGTCGACACCGAAAAGACAGGCTCGCTCTATGTGATTCGATTCGTGAATCGACTTTGCCATGGATGCCACATAGGTTTCGTATGGGTCGGCTAACAGCGCCTTTGCATCGACGCCCAGTCCCTTGGCAAAGAAGCGGATGGTGAGTTTGTCAAAGAAGCGGTCGAACCGTACGTCAGGGTTCATCAGATGGGTATGGATGTCGACGGTCTTCATGCGTCGGCCCCCTCCAGGGCTATTTCGCGGGCCCGTTTGAAATCACTCTTGCCGCTACCGAGTTTAGGGATAGCTTCAACTGGAATGATCTCTGCCGGACGCATCAGAGGGTTCAGCCCGGATTTATCGATCAGGCTTTTCAGTTCATCGAGCAGAATCTCTCCGGCAACCAGTAGCGCCACTTTCTCGCCTTTCTTACCGTCTGGCAGAGCAGTGGTGAGTATCTCCACGTCTTCCGGCAGCAACTTGCCGATCGCCCCCTCGATTGCGCCGAGGCTGATCATCTCGCCGCCGATCTTGGCGAAGCGGGAGTAGCGGTCGACGATGGTGAGAAAGCCATCGGCATCCAGGTGGCCCTTATCGCCGGTCTTGTACCAACGCTTACCATCGAGTTCGGTGATGACCTCTGCGGTCTTTTGCGGATCATCGAGATAACCCAGCATCACCTGGGTGCCGCCGATGAGGATGAGTCCATCCTCGCCCTGGGGAAGGGTTGCCAAGGTCTCCGGATCAACGATGCGGAAGCTGCAGCCGGGCAATGGCAGACCGACAGTGCCGGAGCGGCTTCCCTCCTGCACTTTCCAGTCCCTCGGGTCGATGCGATCTGGGATGTTGACGCTGGCCACCGGGGTGGTCTCGGTGGTGCCATAGCCCTCGTAGATATCCCGGTTGAACTTCAACTTGAAGCTATCACGAACCTCTGGATTGAGCCGTTCGGCACCCGCCACCACGATACGCAGTGAAGCGAGCATCAGTGGATGGATGCGCCGATTGCGGGTGAATAGCCGCAGGAAGGTGGAGGTGCCACAGAACACAGTGGCCTGGTACTTGCCGATTGCTTTGGCAATGTTGAGGGCATCAGTGGGATCAGGATGGCAGACCGCCGGCATTCCCTCCACCAGGGGCATCAGGCCGGTTACGGTCAAACCGAAAGCGTGGAACAGGGGCAGGCTGGCCATCACCACGTCGTCAGCCTGAGTATCCAGTACATCAGAGACCTGGCGGATGTTGCCCATAATATTGCGGTGGCTGAGCACTACCCCTTTCGGCTCACCCTCGCTGCCGCTGGAGAAGAGGATAGCCGCCGGCTGGTCGATTGAGATGGGTTCACCGAACAGGGCATAGAGTACCCGGGCAGGCAGCAGGAGGGAGGCGATCAGCAATACGACCTGGTCTGCTTTGCCGATCTCCGTCTTCATATCTTCCAGATAGTGAACCTGCAGCCCTTCGAACAGGGGCTCGACCACGACCCCCTTCTTTTCCAGCTTGGCAACGAAACGGCGAGAGGTGTAGAGGGTTTGTATCTGCGCCTTTTTGACCGCGGCTTGCAGGGAGCCGAGGCTGGCGGTGTAGTTGAGGTTGACCACCGTCTTGCCCAGCAGTAGGCAGGCCATGTTGGCGATGGTGCCTGCGCTGCTGGTTGGCAGTAGCAGGCCGATGTTGGTCTCTGCGCTACGCTTGCGAATCAGACGCGAGAAGGCGAGCACAGCCGTCGTTACTTTGTAACCGGAGAGGGTCGAGTCGCCCAGCGCATCGGCCAGACAGAGATCGCCGCCAATCCGTTTGGCGGTACGCAGCCAGGCCAGCGGAATGGGGTCCAGGTTACGGGTATGCTCATCCCAGGCGTCGATGGAGAGGTCGAAGACCTTCTGTTTCACCGTCTCGGCAGGCGAGTCGATAGGCAGTGGCGTGCCGAAAGCGACAATCACTTCGCTACGCAGGCGGGTATTGCGAATCTGCTGCAGCTTCTCGCTGGAACGGGAGAAGCGACTGCCCCAGAGACCCCGCAGGTAGAAGGGCAGGATGATACCCTCGACATCTTCCACGGCTCTTTCGAAGCCCTTCCTGAATGTACCCAATTGACCGTTGCGGCTGATGGCCCCTTCGGGAAACAGACAGACCACCTCACCCGCCTTCAACAGTTGATTGATCTGCTCCAGCGCCTCCTTGCTCTGCCCACTGGCGATGGGGATGACGCCGAAGAAGTCGAGAAACCACTTCAGGTACCAGCGCTGATAGATGGTCCGGTGCATGACGAAACGCACCGGGCGCGGACAGGCGATCTGCACCATAGCCCAGTCGAGCCAGCTGATGTGGTTGCCCAGCATCAACACGCCGCCGCTGGCCGGCAAATTCTCAAAACCGATCACCTCGATGCGGTGACTGCCGGCGAAGAGCCGTGAAATGAGGTAACGCACCAGAGATTGGGGTAACTGCCAGATGGTGTAGAGCGCCCCGCCAAGGGCGGCAAGCGTCAACAGATGAAAAAGCCCCTGGCTGGTGCTGCCAGTGATGGCGAAGAGTACGGTCAGCAAGAGGAAGCTGAGCATCACCAGGTTCTGCACCCAGTTGTTGCCGGCCAGTACGGTGCCCAGTTCGTGGTCCCTGGCGTGGAACTGGATCAGGGCGTTAAGGGGTACGATGAAAATTCCGCCAGCGGTGCCCAACAACAGAAAGTCGAGTAGCAGCAGGCCTGTCGAGTTGAGTTGGGGCATGAAAAAGAGGGAAGTGACCACACCCATGGCGCCGAGTGGGATCAGCCCGGTCTCGATATGACGCTTGGAGGCGCTGCCGGCGATCAACGAGCCGATGATGACGCCGATGCCGGAGCAGGCCATCAGCCCCTGGATGACCACCGTGTTCTCTTCACCCAGGACCGCCTTGGCATGGGCGGGGAAGGCAGCCAACACCACTTGCGAGATGCCCCAGAAAACCGACAGGCCGACGATGGAGAGCCAGATGGTACGGTGGGAGAATATCTTGCGCAGGTTCTCACGCAGGTAGTTGCCCCGGCGATAGGCAGTCCAGTCAAAGGCCAGTTCTTGCGATTCGACCTGACTCTTCGGCAGCCGCAGGGCGGATCGGTACTCCAGCACAGAGCAGATCACCAGCAGCCAGCCGATGGGAGCGATCTGCTGCAGCACTTGGGATTCACTATCGTAGTCGGCGCCGCTCAGCATCGCCTCGAAGAGGATCGAGAAGGCAAAGATGCTGACCAGCATGGCGACGATGGTCACTGCCTGTACCACGGCATTGGCGGTGGCCAGCCGCTCTTTGCCGGAGAGCTCTTTGATGAAGCCGTACTTGGCCGGAGAGTAGATCGCGCTCTGCACCGCCAGCAGGAAGGTCATGCCGAAGGCGAACTCAAACCAACCCAGGTAGTAGAACAGGGTGATCAACAGGGTCAGTCCCACCGCCACCGCGGCACTGAGCTGGATGATACGTGGCTTGGGGTGGCGGTCGGCAAGGTAACCGGCCGGACTGAACAGCAGCAGGAACGGTAGCAGGATCAGCCCGTTGACGATGGCGGTGAGCACGATCTGGGTCTCGCCGTCATAGATTTTGAAGACTGAATTCTGGATCAGAATTTTATGCCCCAGATCGACGAAGGCGTTGAGAAAGAGGATCAGGGTGAAGGGGATGAATCCAGTGATCTTGAAAAGCTTGTCCATTCGTATGCTGCCTTACTGATTGTGCGATGTGGGGGTGACGAACCCTTGAATAAAATTGCTCATCAAGGAGAGGGTGATGGCCTGAACCGATTCGACCCCCGCCGCGCCCAGGGTGTGGGTGATGGCTAATATACAGATTCCGTGCACGCCACCCCAGAGGGCTCTGGCAGCCTGCACGATCTCCGTCTCCGGCTGATGCGGGGCCAGTTGTCTGAGTTGCTCCTCCACCAGGGCGAACATGCGCGCCACTTTTGCTTGCAGCCACTCAGGCGCATCCCTGTTGTCGGCCAGCTGGTGCTCGAAGATCATCTGCCAGGCATGGGGCTCACTGTCAGCGAAGCGGATATAACTGTGGCCGAGCTGAAACAGGCACAACTTCGGTTCCTTGCAGTGTTGCTGATCCTCCACGATCAGCTGATACAACCGGTCGAGGGTGCGGCCGTTGACCTGCAGGAGCAGATCGTCCAGGTTCTCGAAGACCAGATAGAGCGTGCCTACCGTGTAGCCGATGGCGCTGGCCACTTTGCGCGCACTGAGCGCCTGATGACCCTGGGTGGCGATGATCTCCTCCGCGGCTGAGAGGGCCATCTCCCGGATCTCTTCCCGACTGTGGTCACTGCGTCTTGCCATGCGTTACCTCTTGGATAATCGGTTATTTCGAGCGGCATATTGGTAGGGCAGGGGCCCTGCCCACCAATTACCGCTCGATTGAGCGATTTGATATTGAACGTTGTTCAGTCATGTGCTAAAACATAACTGAACATTGTTCATTTATCAAGCCGGAGTGAAGTGATTCCGGATTTTTCAAACGATGTTCATAATAGGGAGGTAGCTATGGCTATCCAACAACTCATGCAACGGGCAGGGAGAGGATTGCTGATTCTCGCAGCCCTGCTGACAACCACTCTGAGTCAGGCTGCCGGCCTGTTACAGCCCAGCGATGGCAGCCTGCCGCCGCTAGAAATCCGTGATCACAATGTCTCTGTGGTGCTCGAAGATGCCTATGCCGTCACCACCGTGGAGCAGGTCTTTTTTAACCCCCACGACCGGGATCTGGAAGCCCGTTACTCCTTCCCGGTACCAGAGCATGGTTCGGTAGCGGAGTTCACCCTCTGGATCGACGGTAAGCCGGTTACCGGCGAGGTGCTGGAGCGCAAGGAGGCGCGACGTGTCTACGAAGAGGAGAAGGCGGCAGGCCGTGATGCGGGCCTCACTGAGAAGGATGAGTACAAGACCTTCGAGGTGCAGGTCTCGCCGGTGCGCGCCGGGCAGGAGACCCGTATCCGCCTGGTCTATCTGCAGCCGGCCCATGTGGACACGGGTATAGGGCGTTATGTCTATCCGTTGGAAGAGGGGGGTGTCGACGAGGAGAAACTCGCCTTTTGGACCGCTAACGACCGGGTTGAGCGTCAGTTCGGCTTCAATATGAAGATCCGCTCCGCCTATCCTATCGAGGCGGTGCGCATGCCGAATCAGCCCCAGGCTCAGCTGCATCAGCTGAGTGATGGCGATTGGCAGATCAATTTGGGCAACAGCGCCAACAACCCTGCGATGGGGGAAGAGGGCAACCAGTCCCAGGCAGCCGCTTCCGCCTCCGGTCCTGCCTTCACGCTGGATAAGGATCTGGTGGTCTATTGGCGGCACAAGGCCGGTCTGCCCGGCAGTGTCGATCTGGTAGCCCACAAACCCGAGGGTGAAAGCCGCGGTACCTTCATGCTGGTGGTGACACCCGGTGATGACCTGCAGCCGATCAGCGGTGGCAAGGACTGGGTCTTCGTGCTCGATATCTCCGGCTCCATGCAGGGCAAGTACGCCACTCTGGCCGATGGGGTCGAGCGGGCGATGAAACAGATGCGCCCGGAAGACCGCTTCCGTATCGTTCTGTTCAACGAGCGTACGCGGGAGCTGACCTCGGGTTTCGTCAATGCCACACCGGAGGCGGTGGCTGAATATGCCCGCAAGGTGTCGGCTGTGATACCGGACAATGGCACCAACCTGTTTGCCGGTCTGGAGGAGGGCTTGAGCTCCCTCGACGCCGACCGCACCAGCGCGTTGGTTCTGGTGACCGATGGTGTGGCCAATGTGGGTGAGACCCGTCAACGCCAGTTCATCGAGCTGATCGAAAAGCGGGATATCCGTCTCTTCACCTTCATCATGGGCAACAGTGCCAACCGGCCGCTGCTGGAGGCGGTGACCAAGGCCTCCAACGGCTTCGCCATGAACATCTCCAGCAGTGACGATATCGTTGGCCAACTGCTGGCAGCCTCCTCCAAGGTGACTCATCAGGCCCTGCATGGTGTCGAACTGGAGATCGACGGCGTGAAGACGGCCGATATCACGCCGCAGCAGATCGGCAGCCTCTACCGTGGTCAGCAGCTGGTGCTCTTTGGTCACTACTGGGGTGACGGCATGGCCGATGTGACGCTGAAGGGGCTTATCTCGGGTCAGCCCAAGAGCTACCAGACCCGCTTCGCCTTCCCCGCCAAGGCCACCGACAATCCGGAGATCGAGCGGCTTTGGGCCTACGCCACCATCGAGGACGCCATGGCCGAGATGGCCGACTTCGGTGAGAAGGCCGATCTGAAGCAGGCCGTCACCGACCTGGGCGTGGAGTATGGTCTGGTTACCGACTACACCTCCATGGTGGTGGTGCGTGACGAGATCTTCGATCAACGGGGCATCAAGCGCACTAACCAGCAGCGCCTGGCGGTGGAAGCGGCGGCTCGCCAACAGCGCGCCAGTCAGCCGGCGCCTTCGCGGCGGGTCGATACGCAACAGCCGATGTACAGCTCCCCCCGACCCCATTTCGGTGGCGGCAGTCACGGTGGCGGTGCCCTGGATGGCTGGAGCCTGCTGCTGCTTCTGCCGCTGGTCTGGCTGAGCCTCAGTGCACGGAGCAGGAAGGTCGCATGAGCGTGCACGCGCTGCCAAGGGTACGTCTCGGCACTATCGCACTGCCGTGGCGTACCCTGTTGTTGACGGCGGTGGCTCTGGCCCTCTACCTGGGGGCTGGAGCCGCACCTGAGCTGTGGGTCTATGATCGGTTGGCTATTTCGCAGGGTGAATGGTGGCGGCTGATCAGCGGCCACTGGGTGCACAGCGATCTGCAGCACGCGGTGTGGGATATCGGTGCGCTGTTTCTGTTGGGACTGCTTTTCGAGTCCCGTCTGCAAGGAAAGCTGTTCAGTGTTCTGGGCCTGGCTACCCTGGGTATCGATCTCTGGCTCTGGCGGGTAGAGCCGTCACTGACCTACTACTGTGGCCTCTCCGGCATACTCAATGGCCTACTGGCCCTGGGGCTGATGCAGTGGTGGCGGGAGGATAGACACCCATTGATTCTGATGACGGGGCTGGGGGCAGTGCTGAAGATCGCCTGGGAGATGGCCGCCGGTGAAGCCCTGCTGACGGCTACCGCCTGGTCGAGTGTGCCCGAGGTGCATGCAGTGGGCTTTTTCTGTGGTTTGTTGCTGGTTGTGGTCGTGTCTTGGTTAAACATAGGGATTATTGAAGAGTTGGGCTTAAGATCGGATAGCACTCGGTGGGGCAGGGCCCCACCCTGCACCCTGAAATAGACGGTAGGGTGGGGCCCTGCCCCACCACTCACTATAAACCTGGGCAAAAACCCGGCAAAATAGCCGCTCCCGGCCCCTGTGGTCAGCAACCGTTGGGTTTGACCGGCTGCTTTGCGGCGTTTGCGTCTGCACCAGCCGTTCCCTGCGACAGATACGAACAAACAGGAATCATTCATGGCATATGACAAGATTGTGGTCCCCTCAGAAGGTGAGAAGATTTCGGTAGACGCCGGCGGTGCGCTGACTGTCCCCAACAACCCCATCATTCCCTACATCGAGGGCGATGGCATCGGCGTGGATATCACGCCGGTGATGATCAAGGTCATCGACGCGGCAGTTGCCAAGGCCTACAGCGGTGAGCGCAAGATCGCCTGGATGGAGATCTTTGCCGGCGAGAAGTCGACCCGGGTCTACGGTAGCGATGTCTGGCTGCCCGACGAGACCATGGAGGCGGTGAAGGAGTTCGTGGTCTCCATCAAGGGCCCGCTGACCACCCCGGTGGGTGGCGGTATCCGCTCCCTCAACGTGGCCCTGCGCCAGATGCTCGATCTCTACGTCTGTCTGCGCCCGGTACGCTACTTCCCCGGCACCCCTAGCCCCCTGAAGGCGCCTGATCTGGTCGATATGGTGATCTTCCGCGAGAACTCGGAGGACATCTACGCCGGTGTCGAGTGGGAGGCTGGATCAGCAGAAGCCAAGGAGCTGATCGAGATCCTGCAGAACAAAGAAGTTCACCGAGGGTGCCTTCAAGAACTGGGGTTACGAGCTGGCGAAAGAGGAGTTCGGTGCGGTGGAGATCGACGGCGGTCCCTGGTGCAGCTTCAAGAATCCCAAGAGCGGCAAGGAGATCATCGTCAAGGACGTGATCGCCGACGCCTTCCTGCAACAGATCCTGTTGCGTCCTGCTGAGTACAGTGTCATCGCCACGCTGAACCTTAACGGTGACTACATCTCCGATGCCCTGGCGGCTCAGGTGGGTGGTATCGGTATCGCCCCGGGGGCTAACCTCTCCGATACGGTCGCCATGTTCGAGGCGACCCACGGCACCGCCCCCAAGTATGCCGGTCAGGACAAGGTCAACCCCGGTTCGCTGATCCTCTCTGCTGAGATGATGTTGCGCCACATGGGTTGGTTCGAAGCCGCAGACCTGATCATCGAAAGTCTGGGCGCCGCCATCTCCTCCAAGACCGTGACTTACGATCTGGCGCGTCTGATGGACGATCCAACGGAGCTGAGCTGTTCTGCCTTCGGCGATGCCATGATCGCCAAGATGTAAGCCGCCTTTGGAGCGGGAACAATGAGTTGCAGGGACGCAACTCATGCCCCGTCCTGCGGAAGTCTGGTCAGCTATCTGCAGTGCATGTCACTCAGTTCCAGCAGCCATCCGCGCCGGCCGCTGTAAGCAGAGATCATGGGCTCGAAGTCGAATGGCACTTACTTAAGCGAAATATCCCGGGTTGGTCAAAGAATAGCGGTGTGGCAAGCCGCACCGAAGCAGTGTTTAAGTCAGTACCATTAGGCTCTAAGTCTTCTTATACTCGTGAAAAGTAAAAGCCGCAGTAATGGTCCAGTGAGTAGCGGTTATCCGAGTACCCTATCCAACAATGCTTTTCCGGATTGATCCATTCGTCGACCAGCCGATAACCCAATGTTGCCAGGTCGTTGATCAGTTCCTCTCGGTTGATGATTTTATAAGGGCAGTAGGCTGTGCCTATGTTCTGGACCGTATAATAGGTTTCAATGTTATTCACCGGCAGCATATTCAGGATGATGTGATCGGGTACCCCAGCCATGGAGCCGATGAGGTCAGACAGCGGGGTGTCGATATACTGCAGCGAGCCGATCGCGAGTAATAAATCGGCGGTGTCGCTGTCTTCATAGCGAGTGGTGAAAGTCAGCCGGGTTTCGCCTTTTGCAGCAGCAATCTTCATGCCTCTCTCAGTGACTGCCGGCACGTCCAGAATTCTCCATTGCATATCCTTAACGCTTGGCAGTAACTTCCGATAAGCATAGAAAGATACGCCGATATGGCCGCCAATCTCGAAGATTTTATTTACGCTGCTGCTGAGCTGCGAGAGCCAGAATAATACGGGATAGTCAGTGCTATGGACTTGTTCCGTTCGTTCGTCATACATGTTCGCCGCATCCTGGTTGTCGTAGCCCAGATGCGTGCCGGACGGCGCCTGCAAAGAAGCAGTCTGCATATCGGGATAGACACCGAAAAAGAGGTTGCAGCGCCTCGCCGTCAGAAAATGTTTTTTATAAGCGTGTTTTAGATAGGCATTGACTGGCGGCAATGCTTTGATGAATTCCTTGGCTCTTTGCAGACTCGATTTCATTGACTATGACCTCCATGCTGGGTCGGCGGATGGTAACATGAAGGCGGCGTCAGAACACAGATGGCTATCCAGCTTGCGGTCTGATTCAAGCGCATTGGTCAGGGCCCGGTTTGTCAGGTGCAGGGTTTATACGGGCACGGAAGGGTAAGTGGATCAGGTGGTGCAGAACTGTGCCGATGGGGGAAGAGTTGCAACGATGTTATGGCAGCCAGATCGATGAACACCCGCCGCTCAGTTGTGCGCCATTGGAGAGTTCGATGTGGCCTGTCTTGTCACCGTTCCTGTGTGCGCGGGCGACCATGGCGGCAAAGTAGATGCCGAGCTGAGTCTGGCCCTCACCCAATGTCTCGTTTCGGTTGAAGGCGGCCTGGGCATCGATCATGCGTTGGGGAAAACCGGCGCCATCGTCTTCGATATGCAGTACCAGATAGTCATCGGCCATCTCGGCACGGATGAGAATGCGTGACGAGGTATAGCGCAGGCCGTTGCCGATCAGGTTGTTGAGCACGCCTCGGATCAGCCATTCGTCGAAATAGCCAACCAACATCTCATCACACTCGTAGTCCAGCGCGATGCCTTTTGCGGTTGCCAGCGTGCGGTTGTCGATCACCACCTCTTCAAGAAAGTCGGCCACATGGTTCTCTTCGATATTGGTGGTTAAACGTTCATTGTCGATCTTGTAGAGCGAGAGCAGAGCAATCAAATTATTATTGAGTCGTTTCGATTCGTGCTGCAAAGTGGAGAGCCGCTTGTCCTCCCGATAGTCGTTTTCCGCCGACAGCTCGTCGAGGGTGTTGATCACCATGCTCAGCGAGTTTTTCATGTCGTGGATGGTCGAGGCCAGAATGTCGGAAAACTTCATGTCACATCTCCCCGTCGATTGCTTTGTTCATTGTTTTTAGTCTTTGCTTCAGTTTGTTCAGCGTGCGGTTCTCCGGATCGATCGACTCAACCCGTTGCAGATAGCGAGCGATCTTTGCCGCATCTTGAGGGCTGGGTGAACGGCTCTCTACCTCCAGTAATAACACCAAGGCTGTGTTCAGGTTGACGACTTTGTTTCCAGGCATGCGTTCAGCCGTCTGTTCAAGAAGCTCAATCGCTTCTTTCATTTGTCCGCTCTTTGCCAGATCGACACCCCGGTTGTTGAGTTCCGCCACTTCACGACGAATCTTGTCGACCGAGCTGAGAGTCTCCTGCTGAAGACCCATCGACTGCATGGTCTGCTTAACTTCATTCAGCAATTCATCATCGGTATGGTTGTTCAGTACGGCGTTTTGCATCAGATCAACCGCTTTATCCTGCATGCCGAAACGGCCATAGGCTTTTGCCATCTCCAAAGCGCAATCAGTATGTTTTTGGGTGTCCAGTTCCTTATGGATCTCAGCTGCACGGTCGAGTGAGGCCTTCGCTGCATCGCTGTTGCCCATGCCTTGGTGAATCTCGCTCTCGGCGGTGGCCAGATAGAAATCGGCATGGGGGTCCTTAATGAATTCGCGTTTCATATCCCGCAATACCTTGAGCCCGGCGTCTCCCTGTTTGGTGACTGCGGTGATCTTGGCCAGATTGGCGTAAGCGGCAGGGTGTTTGTAGACTGAGTGACGGCCATGTTTTACCGCATTGCCGAAGGCGAAAAGGGCGGTTTCATGGTCCTTGTTCTGTAGCGCGATCTCGCCGAGCAGTTGTTGCCGGCGTACCGCTTTTGGTGATATCTCCGCAGCGGCCTTGAGTGTATCCTGTGCTGCTTGCAGTTGATCCAGCGACTTGTGGCTTTTGGCCAGCCAATCATAGGCGGGGGTATAGTTGGCCTGGCTGTCGATCAGCGCCTGGAATACTTGTTGTGCCTCGGAAAAACGTTTGTCGTGGTAGAGCGTCTTGCCCAGTCCCAGTCGCGCCCAGGGCATGTCTCTAATCGCAAGCATGCTTTCATAGACCTCGCGGGCGAGAGAGGTTTCACCCGCATTCAGCAGTATCTCCCCTTTGAGTTTGCGCAGTTCGCTGCTGTTGGCTGACTTTTCCGCAAGCATATTGTCGAGGATGGCTATTGCGGCGGTGTGGTCATGGCTGT
Organism: Candidatus Thiodiazotropha sp.; assembly: GCA_037384445.1. GTDB lineage: Bacteria > Pseudomonadota > Gammaproteobacteria > Chromatiales > Chromatiaceae > Thiodiazotropha. The sequence continues at coordinate 12,743 of JARRNY010000092.1, read as the reverse complement.
GCAAGGCCTCTTCCACCGGCCGCAGATTCTCTTTGCGGGCAATCAACTTCTCAAGCCGGGATTTCAGCAACTCCTTGTTGAAGGGTTTTGTGAGATAGGAATCGGGTTCATACTCCACCGCGCCCATCACCATATCGCGGGCATTTTCTGCGGTGACCATCAGAAACACGCAACCCAGTCCAATCAGGTTGTGATGGCGGGCCTCCTCGAGTACCTGCTGGCCGTCTTTGCCGTGGCCCAGGTTGTAATCGCACAAAACCACGTCGAAGCGGCGGCTTTTCATGCTGGAGATGGCTTCAGTGCCGTTGGAGGCAAGCGCGATGTCGCTGACACCGCAGCTGATGAGCAGATTTCGCATCATACTGCGCATATCACCGAAATCATCCACAACCAGATAGGCTTTGCCTTCGAGTGGGCCAGTCTTTAGATACATCCAAGGTTTCCTGCGATGTTGGCGATGGTCGATATTGTGAAGGGTAACTTACTGTATCTCAGACACAATACATCGCGCTTGGGTTTTTCCAGCAGATACTTCTCCATGTCGGCACCATGCCGGCAAACTGTATGCCCTGTCAGAAGTTTATTTGCTGGTAGCAGAGGCGATAGGGAGAAAGAGATGGTCGGTCACTAGTGACTACGCAGATCCTTCAGTACCTCAAAGTAGATCTCGTTGAGCGCCTGACTGAAGGCCGTTACAGAAGCGGCGATTGAGTTTTCCTTGATCGGTAGCTCCCGAGAGTAGCTGACGATCTTGACGGGTTTTCCATCGGCGCTGCTGATGACCCCATCCAGTGCTACCCGGACACCGGCACCTCCGGCGTCTGACACTACCCGCTCGAACTGTTTCAGCGTCAGTCTGAGCCGCAGATCGCCAGAGAGCGTGACCTGGGCGCCTGCGACCTGCTCCGCCACATGGCTGGCGCGAAGAAAATCGACCAGCTGATCGCGAATGAGACGCGTGGGGGTATCGATCCAGTAGTGGTAGCGATGCTGCTGTAGCGCTTCCGGATGTGTTTCCTCGGAATAGAGGAGGGCACGTTCCCGATAGATACCGTAGGCCTTTATCGCATCAATCTTCAGCACGCCGGGAATGGTGACGGTGGCGTTGGCTGCCGGCATGTCGTTGACGATCAGCCGATAGTAGTGATCCTCCGGTGCCGGCGGGGTGGCCGCGCAGGCGCTCAGCAACAGAAGCAGCAGAAGAAACAGGCCTCTGTAGAGAGCCGATCTATTCATGGTTCACTCCACTCTCTTGAGGGGGCTTGCCGCTTAACAACGAGGCTGGGTTCTGTCGGATCTGGCGGCTGAATTCATTCATGTTATGGGAGGTGCCTTCCAGGTTGCGCAGGATGGTCTCGGTGTTGGCGGAGAGCTCCTCCAGGGTGACCCGCAGAGCGGTGACGGCGCGCCGGATATCCTGCCGGTTTTCGCTCACAGTACCCTCAGACTGATGCAGTAGGGCGTCGGTGGCTTTGCGAGTCTCCCGCAGCTCCTGGGTCAACTTCAGCAGGTTGTCCGAGATCGCCTCGCTATTGGCCACCACCCGGGTGATCTGTGATTCGGTGGTGCTGTTGAGTATCCTCGGGAGAGTGCCGGCGGCGCGTTGTAGCGTATCGACCAGTGCTTGCAGCCCATCGAGGATCGCGGGCAGTCGCTCATCGACCTGCTCACCAAGGTGCGAGATGCGGCCGTTGAGGTTGTCGAGCAGTGGTCGGACATCGCGTTTCAGCAGGCGGTTGACGTTGGAGGCAACGTCGTTCATGGCGGCAAAGATGTCGCTGCCAAGTTCCCCCTGTAATTGGTCTCCCGGCTTCAGATAGTTCTCACTTGAGCCTTCATCGATGTTGATGACCGTCTGCGCCAGCAGACCCTCTGAAAAGATCCGCGCCACGCTGTCCTCGGGTATGCGCCAACCGTCGCGGACCTGCAGTTCGACCCGGTAACGGGTCTGTTGTTGTGCGCGCTCCGGCTCAATTCTGGTGACCGAACCGATCTTGTAACCTTCATAGGTGACCGGAGTGCCTTCTCCCAGCCCGCCCACGTTGGGGTAGTAGATAAGGTAGCGATCATTCTCGTCGACGCCGCCGGTGAGGCGGTAGAGGACATAGATCAGCAGTACGAAGGCAACCAGTACCAGGCTGCCCACGGCCAGATAGTTGATGTTGTCTCGTCTCATAGTCCGTTCAGGTCGTCGGTCAGTCGTTGCAGATACTCATCGGCATCCACGGTGATCTCTTCAGTCCGCCGGTTGAGCAGGTTCTGTACCCGCGGGTTGTCGCACTGTTTGACCTCGTCGGTGGTGGCGGTGATCAGGATCTTCCCCTTGTCCAGCACAGTGATACGGTCGGCGATGCGAAAGGCGCTCTCCAGTTCATGGGTCACCACCACGATGGTAACACCCATGGCGTCGCGCAGACGCAGGATAAGTTCGTCGAGATCGGCGGAGACCACGGGGTCGAGGCCGGCGGAGGGTTCGTCGAAAAAGAGCAGCTGCGGGTCCATGACGATAGCGCGGGCCAGCGCCGCCCGCTTGATCATGCCGCCGGAGAGTTGTGCCGGCATCAGCTGACCAAAGCCTGCCAGGTTGACGACTTCAAGCTTCATGCGCGCCATGATGCGGATGGTGTTGTCGTCCAGTCGGGTGTGTTCGCGCAGAGGAAAGGCAACGTTCTCTTCCACGTTGAGTGAGTTGAACAGGGCGCCGCCCTGAAAGGAGACACCGATACGCTGGCGCAGACGATGCAGGGCGCGTGCCGAGAGGTGGTTGACCGCTTCGCCAAAGAGACGGATTTCGCCACTGGCTGGCCGGTTCAGCGATAGCAGATGGCGCAGCAGCGTCGATTTGCCGGAACCGCTGCCGCCCATTACGACATGGATTTCGCCCCTCTCCACCTGCAGATCGATCTCGTCCAGTATGCGGCGATCGCCATAGTAGGTCACCAGATTGGTGACCTCGATGACGGGGGCGGCAGCAGGGTTGAGAGCGGCTTGGTTCATCGATTCAGAAAGTAGGTGAAAATCATATCCGCTACCACGATGGCGGCGATGGAGAGCACCACCGAACGGGTGGTGGCGCGACCGAGTCCCTCGGCGCCACCGCTGACGGAGAATCCGTTGGCGCAGGCGATCAGGGAGATCAGCACGCCGAAGACCAGGCTTTTCAACAATCCCTGCATCAGATCGTAGAGCGCCAGGGTATCGAAGCAGCGGTCGATGAAGGTCGACAGGCTCAGCTTCAATACGATGCCGGTATAGAGTCCGCCGCCGATCAGCGCTGCGGTGTCGGCGAACAGGGTCAGCACCGGCATCATCAGCAGCATGGCGAAGAGGATCGGCGCTACCAGGTGGCGTACCGGCTCAATACCCATGACGCGCAGGGCGTCGACCTCCTGCGACATCTGCATGGAGCCGATGCGTGCAGCGATGGCGGAACCGGAGCGGCCGGCAACCACGATGGCGGCGATCAACACGCCGAACTCGCGGGTCACCGAATAGGCGATGCCCGGCACCACCTGAGATTCAGCATCGAACTCCTGCAGGGTGGCGATACCCTGGATCGCCATCATCACCCCGTTGGAGAAGGAGAGCAGGGCGACCACCGGCAGCGCCAATACGCCGATCTTCATCATCTCTGCCGCGATGGTCGGCAGACGGACCGGCTGGCCGAGGAAGGGGCCAGCCAGCAGCCAGTAGAGGCTCTCGGAGAAGAGGGCGGCGTGGTAGCCGATCTCTTCCAGGGCGGTCAGAGATGAGCGTCCGGTCTGCTCGATGAAGCGCACCAGGCTGGTCATGCCTTGTCAGCCAGCCGCGCCTGTTGCGAGGCGAAGATGGGGAAGACCTGATCGAGACGTGCCAGCTGGAGCACATTCATGGCCGCACTGCTGACGCCGATGAGGGAAAAATCGAGGGCCTTCTGCCTTGAGACCTGATACCCCTCGACCAGGGTCGCGACGCCGGAGCTGTCGATGTAGGTGACCTCGGAGAGATCGACCATCAGGTCACGTCCCTCCAGCAGGCAATCAAGGATCGCCTTTCGTGCCGAGGGTGAGCGGCTCAGGTCAACCTCTCCTGTCAGATGGACGATGGTATAGCCGTTGTTCTCTTCGATCGGATAGTTCATGAAGCGTTGTCTGTCAGAGGTTTTCCCATAGGGTGTTTGATCGATGCTTCCTTGTCTGCAAAGCTATCCGGTGGGGTTCACTCCACCGAGATCCGGGGATCCTGTCTTTTTTTATCTGTTTCATTGTTGTTTTGCGCTTCCCTGCATGGCAAGTGTCATCCTGCTTCATGCAGATGTTTCACCAGCCTCAGCCGGTTACCCTTTCCCCCACAGGGGAGAAATTCCATCTCGTCCATAATCTCACGAATAAAGTGTACGCCAAGCCCGCCCGGGCGCACATCGCTGAGTGCACGGGGTTTCACCTTGGTGGTATCGATAGCGGGGGCATCGTCCTCCAGCTCGATGGTCAGACGCTGCGCAGCGGCAGTGATATGCAGGCGGATCTCTCCTGTTGCCTGCTCCCCATAAGCATGCTGGATGACGTTCATGCAGGCTTCGTTGACGGCAAGAACCAGTTGTTCCCGCTGTTCGGGTGCGATGTCGAAGCGGGTCAGTGTCTCATCGAGCCATTGACGCATCTTCTGCAGCGCTTTGGCATCGGCGGGGAAATGATAGACCGCATGCTCACCGGTGAGGGTCATTGACCGGCCTCGATCATCAGCAGGGTCATATCATCCTCGATATCACCGTTCGCGGGACGGGAGTCGGCGACAATGTGTTGCAGTCGCTCAACCGGTGCTTTGTCCGCATGGCGGGCAAAGAGGGTTTCCAGGCCGGCTTGGTCCTGGCGTCGTCCGTCCGCCAGTTTGGCTTCCAGCAATCCGTCGGTGTAGAGATAGAGGCTGTCTGTGCCCAGTTGGAAACTCACGTTTTCAAATTGGCTCTGCGCCAGGATGCCGAGCGGCGGAGCGTTGGCGGGATAGGTTTCCACCACCCGTTTATGGCGCATGCGGATAACCGGCAGGTGACCGGCATTGCTGAGGGTGACTGCGGAACTCTCGGGGTCGATCACCCCGGCCACCAGGGTGATGAACATGCCGCGGATGGCTGTCTCCATCAGCTCCCGGTTGATCATGGTCAGCAGTTTGGCGGGATCGTGAATGCTTTTGCCCAGGCAGTGGAAGAGGCTGCTCGCTTTGGCCATCAACAGGGCGGCGTGCATGCCTTTGCCGGAGACATCAGCAATGCAAAAGGCGATGCGCCCGTTGTGCAGACGGTAGAAGTCGTAGAAATCGCCAGAGACCGCTTTGGCCGAGAGGTTGAGACCATGTGCGCAGAAACCCTCGCTGTCCTCTGCCGGCAGCAGGCTGCGCTGTACCTCTCTGGCCAGATCAAGCTCCTGTCTCAGTTCGCTGGCGACCTGGTCGCGCTCTTTCAATACCTGTTCCAGCTGCCAGTTAATCTCCTGGATGCTCAGGTTATCTTCCACCAGGCGCAGGTTGGCTTGCTGCATAAGATCATCGAACGGGGGTTGTTGTGCGATCTCGAAACCGAAGGCTTCGGCGGCCTGGGCGAGCTCCTCACTGATCTGTGACATCAGCTGGTCGCTGTGCTCGCTATCGAAGTCAAAGTGCTGCGACAACAGCGCGCGGCAGTTGCTCAGGGTGTGGCGCTTATCGGCGCTGGTGAAGACAGCCGCCATCCAGTCGGCGCATTGGGCCAGACGACAGAAGGCGATGTCGGTTTCATCTTCCTGGGTGGCTGGCAGGTAGTGGTGATGCCCCATGGAGAGAGTGAGTGCCTGAGGTAGATTCCAGTTCTCCGCCAGCTGCCGGCCGACTTTGTCATGGGTGGTATCGAAGAGCTGGCGCTCCATGGCATAGCGGTCGTCCGGCGCCAGTTCGGAGAGCTCCGGCCACTCTGCGATACGGTTGGGGTAGAGAAAAAAGAGCACCAGCAGACCGAAGTCCTGTAACAGGCCGACGGTGAAGGCGATATCGGCATCCAGTCCGGTCTGCGCCGCCAGTGCACGGGCACAGACCGCGCGACGCAGGGCGGATGTCCAGAACGCCTCGACTGACAGCGCCGGCAGTTGTTCCGGTTTCAGGGCGTCGCGCATGGCGACGCAGAGGACAATATGACGCAGAGTACGCTGGCCAATGATGGTGATGGCGCGCGCGACAGAAGTGATCTTGCCACTGAAGCCAAAGTAGGCCGAGTTGGCGATGCGCAGTATCTCGATCGAGAGTACCGGGTCCCGCTCCAGCAGCTTGCCGAGCTGGTGTGCATCCACATTCTTCTGGTTGCAGGCGTTGATGATACGAAAAGCGCCTTCCGGGGGGATCGGCAGATCGGCTGGGGAGATGGTATCGATGGCGGGCTGGCTCGACATATATCTATTGTTGTTCTGGTGGCTGTGGCTGCCGCCTGACTTGGATATTCCGGCAAATGAACGGAATTCGCCTCTCGAGTAAGTATAGTCCGCGCGTCAAACATCGTCAGTGAATGGGCAGGGACGAAGGCCCCTATTCAAGGTGTGTATATCAATGGGCTGTTAGAGTGCGGCATCCCGCCCGATCAGGCATGCGGAAAGACTATTTCTGGCCAAGAGTGAGCTGAGATGGCTTCAGGATTTTATGCCACTTTGGCACATTGCCCGCCCGCTATGGCCTGGTGAAATCAGACCCGAATGCTACTTAGTTAAGGGATTTAATGGTGGGGCAGGGCCCCACCCTACACTCCGGATCACAGGTAGGGTGGGGCCCAGTCCCAGCGTAAGGTGTTTGATATCATCCCAAACGCCCTTAACTAAGTAGCATTCGAATCAGGCCCCTTTGATGCGGGAAAAGAAAGCGCCGATCGCTTCGCTGAGCCGATCCGAGCGATTCGGATTTCGCAGGCTCTCCAGCAGGCCGGGACGACAATCGGCGAGGTAGAGCAGATCGCTGAGTAGCTGGTCGAAGAATCCCTGGCCCTGGTCGTTGGCCGCCAACTGCTCGAGGAACTGACTACGCAGTGAGGCGTCATCCAGATCGAGCCAGAGTCGGCCCGCAATAGCGGCCAGCACATCGCTGCGTTGGGCCATGGGGTTCGAGACGCAGCGGGAGACTCCTCTGAGTACGGCAGTGATCACTTGCGGGTCGGGGTTTGCTGATGCCAGCGTATCCTGTGCCCGATTCAGCAGCTCCTGGGCCAAGGTGTCGGGGATGGATTCGTTTTCCAGCAGGTGACAGAGGGCTTCCAGCGGTGTTGCTGGCAGATGGGGGATCGCTGTGGCGAGACAGTGTTCGTTTCTCCCCTCGGCATGGCGGGCAGCGATGTCGGCAATCCCCTGGTAGCCGATGAAGGACCACTGGTCCCAACCCAGTTCACCGCTGAAATAGCGTTGGGCGTGCTCGTAGTAGCGGGAAGGGGGTTGTTCCAGCTCAACCGTCAGGCGTGCATGGAAGGCGGCCAGTCGCTCCTGTTTCGGCTGGAAGGCGTAGGGGCTCTGCTCTATGGCCGATTCCATCTGCTCCGGTTGCGCGCCCTTCTCCATGGCGGCACTTCCCAGGCGCTCCATCAACTGAAACAGGAAGTCATCACGCGCCGCCTGTAACAGTTTGCCCTGTTCATCCAGCGGGAAGCGCAGAAACCAGATCTGCGGGTCTGCGCCGGTTTGCAGGGTCAGCGCCAGCCAGGCCTGTTGCTGAAGCGGCTGCGGGTAGGGGGTCTCGGTACGTTCAAAATCGAGAAACACCTCCCGTGGCCAGGCTCGGATACGCCGGCCCATGTCATAGAAACGGGGCGCAAGGCCGCCCGTTTCGAGAAATTCGGTCAGGGTGTCGATCCGGGGTGTGGTCACGATTCAAATCCAGTCGATGAGGTGGTGCTCCCAGTCGTCCGCCTCCGACTCGGGTACGTAACGACCGCGAATGGAGTGGCCGGCCAGCTCAACGCTGTGAGGGTCACCGGAGACCAGGGGATGCCAATCGGGCAGATCCTTGCCTTCGGCGAGCAGGCGATAGGCACAGGTGGGGGGGAGCCAGTAGGGGTCTTCCAAGTGCTCCAGCGTGAGGGTCACGCAGGTGGGGACCAGCACAGAGCGCTCCGTATATTGGGTGCAGCGGCAGGTCTCCGGATCGAGCAGATCGCAGGCGATGTTGGTGTAGAAGATCGCCTTAGTGTCCTCGTCCTCCAGCTTCTGCAGGCAGCACTTGGCGCAACCATCGCAGAGCGATTCCCATTCGGATCGGGTCATGCGAGAGAGCGGTGTGGTGTTCCAAAAGGGGGGTGATTTCTGCGGCATGTCGTGTGGCCCATCCAAGCGTGGGAGGATTTGAACATCTATAGTAGGCTGGGTGCAACGGCAAGCTTGCTTAGCAGTCTTTAGAGTTCAATAGCAAGGGTGTTTAGAACGAAACAACTGACCGGTGTCAATGTTTTTATACACATGTGTGAGCGTTGGAGTTGATCGACATAACTTTAGTGGGAACTCCTCGTGCTGATTATGCGGATACTCTCGTAACATATTGTAATTTCAGTGTAATTATTTATTGTATAGAAATTACACAATTTAAACGGATCGTAGTGGTAGCAGGGGGTTCCGCTCTATTCGTTCAGTTTATGAACAAAGTTATCCACAAGATTTGTGGAAATAGTTCCGAGACAATCGAGCTCTCTCACAATGCCAGGCAACTGGGCGGAGGTACTCAATCATGAGCGAGACAGCAGAAAAATTTCAGGCGGTTCTCAATCTACCCTTCGGTCGGGTTGGGATCTCCATGCACCAGGGCCGGTTGGTGGGTGTCGACTATCTGGATGACCCTATCCCTCCCTACCGTAGTCAGGCGAAAGGGCTGGAGCCTGTTCTTAAAGGGATCGAGCACTATATGAAAGATGCGCAGAGCGATTTCGATGTCGACATCGAGCTGACAGGGACCCCTTTCCAGCAGCAGGTCTGGCGTGAGCTGCAGGCAATCCCCGCTGGCCAGACGCTGACCTATGGCCAGCTGGCCGAGCGCATCGGTAGCGGTGCGCGGGCGGTGGGTAATGCCTGCCGGGCCAATCCCTGTCCACTGGTGATACCCTGCCACCGGGTAGTGGCAGCCAGCGGTCTCGGCGGTTTCGCCGGTCAGCGCTCGGGCAGAAAACTGGAGGTCAAACGTTGGTTGTTGCAGCATGAGGGGTGGCTGTGACGCAGGACTTGGAAGACCAGTCCACTCTTGAACGCTTTGCTGACGCCCTCTGGCTGGAACGGGGGCTTAGTCGCAACACCCTTGCCGCCTACCAGTCGGATCTACGCAAGCTGGCCGACTGGCTGCGCAGTAACCGGGGTTACGGGCTGCTACAGGCGCAGCGGGCAGACCTGCTCAGCTACCTGGCAGATCTGACTCAGGCTGGGCGTAAACCCCGCTCCTCGGCCCGACTACTCTCCTGTCTGCGCCAGTTCTATCAATTCTGCCTGCGGGAAGGTTGGCTAGGCGCCGACCCCTCGGCCAGAATCGACGCCCCAAAGATCGGCCGTCCGCTACCCAAATCGCTGACCGAGACAGAGGTGGAGTCGCTGCTTGAGGCGCCGGAGCTGGATGATCCGGAAGGGCTGCGTGATCGAGCCATGCTCGAACTGCTCTACGCCACCGGCTTACGCGTCTCCGAACTGGTAGGCCTGCAACCGGAGCAGGTGAGCCTGACCCAGGGTGTGATTCGGGTGACGGGCAAGGGCGGTAAAGAGCGCCTGGTGCCGATGGGTGACGAGGCCCAAAGCTGGCTCGAACGGTTCAACCGGGAGGGGCGTACCTCTCTGCTCGGCGCCAGGCTCTGCCAGCATCTCTTTCCCACCCGGCGGGGGCATGGCATGACCCGTCAGGCCTTCTGGTACCGCATCAAGAAGCATGCTCAGACGGCCGGTATTTCCAAGGCTATCTCACCCCATACACTGCGCCACGCCTTCGCCACTCATCTGCTCAATCACGGGGCCGATCTGCGGGTGGTGCAACTGCTGCTGGGACACAGCGATCTCTCCACCACCCAGATCTACACTCATGTGGCCCGGGAGCGACTGCAGCAGTTGCACGCCATGCACCACCCCCGGGGATAGTCTGCTGCGCTTGCCCAGGCATATTGTGGGGTTACGCTGATCGCTGCGAATCTTCACAAAACGTGGAGTCTGGCATGAGTTAACGGGTGGGTTTGTGGTAGAGTCCCGTTCCAGTTTTTTAAGGTAGCCGGGGGGGAACATGCCATCATTCGATATCGTCTCCGAGGTGGATATCCAGGAGGTCCGGAACGCGGTGGATCAGGCCAGTCGTGAGATCGGCACCCGTTTTGACTTCAAGGGTGTGGAAGCCAGTTTTGAGCTAAAGGAGAGTCAGGTCCTACTGCGTGCCGAACAGGAGTTCCAACTTGGGCAGATGATGGATATTCTGCGTCAGAAACTGGTCAAACGCAGTGTTGATATCGCCTGTATGGAGATCGGCGAAGCCGAGAACAGCCTCAATGCCAGCCGTCAGACCGTCACTATCCGGCAAGGTATCGAGAGCGATCTGGCTAAGAAGATGGTCAAGGATATCAAGGCCAGTAAACTTAAGGTTCAGGCTCAGATCCAGGGCGAACAGGTCCGGGTGACGGGCAAAAAACGGGATGATCTACAGCAGGTCATCACTCTCTTGCGGGAGTCCAAGTACGACCTTCCACTGCAATTTCAGAACTTTCGGGATTAATCGATGAAACAGACAATCAATCGGGCCGGCTCTGCGTCGCGCCTCATGCTGGGGGCACTCTCCCTGGTCCTGGCTGCTGCTGCCATGGCCGCGCCGACGAAAGAGAACGCCGAGATCGAGCAAGTGCGCCAGGCCATGAGCAAACTGCTCTCCGGCCATCAGGCAAGCTCCATTAACCCTTCGCCCATTCCCGGCCTCTATGAGGTTCTGGTCGGAGCTGAGATCTACTATGTATCCGCCGATGGCAAATACCTCTTCACCGGTAAGCTTTACGACGTCGACAAGCGGGAAGATCTCACCACTCCCAAGCTGGCTAAGGTCAAGGCGGAGATGATCGAAAAGGTTGGCGAGGAGAACATGGTCATCTTCGCGCCGGAAAAGTATGACCACACAGTGACCGTCTTCACCGACATCGACTGCGGCTACTGCCGTAAACTCCATTCTGAGATTCAGCAGTACAACGATCGCGGCATCCGGGTCCGCTACCTCATGTTCCCACGCGCCGGAATTGGTAGTCCCTCCTATGACAAGGCGGTCAATGTCTTGTGTGCGGATGATCGCAACGAAGCCATGACGCTTGCCAAAGCGGGAAAGGACATCGAACACAAGCAGTGTGAAAACCCGGTGGCCAAAGAGTATGCTCTGGGACAGAAGCTTGGGGTGACCGGCACGCCGGCCATCTTCCTGGAGAATGGCGAGTTGGTGCCCGGTTACGTACCGGCCGATCGCATGGCCGCCATGCTCAAAGAGATCGACGCCAAGTAGACAAGCGCCAAGCTGGGCTGTGGTGCGAGTGCCATCGCATCATGGCTGCAACGGCTACTACCCATCACCAATATAGGGCTTAGTGTGATCATCGACGTCGCCATGCGCACCGACAAGGGGATGGTGCGCGAACAGAATGAGGATGCGGTCGGCGGTGATCCCAGTGCTGGATTGCTCATCCTGGCAGATGGTATGGGTGGGGCCAATGCTGGCGAAGTGGCCAGTCAGCTGGCGGTGGATCTGCTGGTGAACCAGCTGATACCCGAGGCAGACGACGACAAGCAGCCGCCCAGCTGCGGCCTGCTGCTGGAAGCGATGCAGGGTGTCAACCAGGCTATCCTGGAACTCTCCCGGGAGGTGCCCGAATACCAGGGCATGGGAACGACCCTGGTGGTGGGACTGTTTCGCGAGCACGCCCTGATCCACGCCCATGTGGGTGATTCCCGACTCTATCGCCTGCGTAACCAGGTATTGGAGTGCCTGACCTCAGACCACACCATGATTCAGGAGATGGTCTATATGGGGGACTTCGCGACTCTGGAAGAGGCTCGCCTGGCCGGTGTGCCGCCGAATGTGCTGACCCGCGCTTTTGGGGCAGAGCCCGAAGTGGCGGTAGATATAGCAGAGTGTGAGATTGCCGAGGGTGATATCTACCTCTTCTGTAGCGATGGGCTAACCGGCATGCTATCCGATCAGGAGATTCAGGCTGTCCTGCTGCAAGATGGTAGCGATCTGATGCAGAAGACTGACGAATTAATCGAGTTGGCCTGCGGCAGGGGTGGAGTTGATAATATTTCGGTTATACTGGCTTGCGTCATAGACAATGACGATTAACGAGAATTGACTGGAAATCGTTTGATGGAAAAACTGATCGTACTCTCGGAGGATGGCGTCTCTGAGGAGTTTCCTCTGACAGAGCAGCGAATTTCAATTGGCCGTGAAGATAGTAACGTCATCTGTCTCAGCGATAAATCCGTGAGCCGGCACCACGCTACGCTACAGCGGGTGTTCAGCGGTTTCACTATTCAGGACGAGGGGAGCACCAATGGCACCCGGGTCAACGGCCGCGTGATCGCCAAACAGTTTCTCAAACATCGGGATCTTATCGAAATCGGTAACTACCATCTGCGCTTTCTCGAGGAGGCGCCCCAGGGGCTAGTGGCCGATGACGCAGACAAGACCACAGTTATCCGCACCGTGCAGCAATCCAAGCCGGAGCCTGCACCCCAGCAATCCAAGCCGGTGTCTGCACCCCAGCAATCCAGGCCGGCGCCTGC
>JARRNY010000091.1:0-10837 GCA_037384445.1 Candidatus Thiodiazotropha sp. | reverse complement strand
GAGTTAAAAGCGGAGTTATGGCGTGAAGCTGAAACTCTCTCTGTAATTACTGAAAGTGATAAATCCGAGATTCTTTCTCTGGTTGATGGGTTGGGCAAGGCTATTGTCAAGGGTGATATAGACAAAGCAATCGAGCTTCAGAAATATAAAATCAAGGATGATGCTTTGGTCGAAGGAAATTCATCTGAAGATATTGAACAGGCGCTAAGAGCTAACTATGCATGGCTGAAAGATCAGGAAGGGATTGAACTGCGCACTTATAACCCGCGTGAAATTGTATATTCACTAATGGCTAACAATAGAGTGGTTAAGCTGACAAAGTCTGCAGGAGAAGAGGTTTTGCAGATAGAGTCCAGCGATTTGTCGATTGAGGTTCCTGTTTTTGTTTCAAAAATTAATGGTGTCTGGAAAATAGTGCGTTAAAGGGGGCGCTGAGGGAAAAGTCAGCGGCGATAAGGCATGGTTTAAATTTAAGATGCCTTAGCTAAATGGCACATACTGACCAGGACATCTGTCGGCTTGAATGATCCATGTTTTTCCTGGGGGCAGGGCGGTATATGGCGGAGAATGCCACTACCGGGATGAGTCTCTTCGGGTGATGGATGCTGGCCAGCTCATCACGAGGCGGTGACACCAGACATGCACGGCCCTGGTCCCTGCTGGCAGCCCTCACTACCCATCTCTTCTTCCCAACGACAAATCCGCTGTCACCTATCTGCAGCGCTTCGGTGCTCAGCTGAGCTTCATCATGCTGGGACGGGCGGACTGAGGTGAGAACAGATGAGGGAAGGGCTGCACAGCCAGGTCAGGCTTCAAATTTGGTACCGGGGGCGGGACTCGAACCCGCAAGGCATTGCTACCGGTGGATTTTGAATCCACTGCGTCTACCAATTCCGCCACCCCGGCGTGGGAGGGGGGGAGAATAACCCTAAATATTCATCATTGGAAGGGGGTTAGCACCAGTTTCGAAGCACTTCAGCATACCCTTAGCGTTATCGTGCCCGGTTTTCCTTCCAGAGCCGGTCTCAGTGGGCAGTTCAGACCCGCCAGGATCAGGCGGTGTGGTTGAGTTCTTCGACGGCCGGCGGCAGCTCGATGACACTGGCCGGTTTACCGAAATAGTAGCCCTGACCATAACGAAATCCGAGGTTGGCCAGTTGTTTGGCTGAGCTGGCGCTCTCGATTCCCTCCGCCACCAGCAGGTGGCCGCAATCGACAATCATCTGCGCCAGGTGAGTCAGGATGGAGTTGCTCTTGGTGTCGATCAGGCGGGTGAGGTTGATGTCGAACTTGACCACGTCCACTGGCATGGTGCCGAGGTAGCGCAGCGAGGAGTAACCGCTGCCGAAGTCGTCCAGAGCGACCCGGAAGCCCATCGACTGCAGACGGCTTAAATGGCTGCGGGCGGTCTGCATCTGGGTGATAAGGGCGGTTTCGGTGATCTCCAGCAGCAGCTTGTAGTCGTGCATGAAGGGGCGCAGGTTCTCGAGCCACTCGAACAGATCACTTTCGATCAGGGTCGGTGCCGAGATGTTGATCGAGACGCCGGTACCCAGTGGGATCACACCGTTGCTCAGGTCGGCGTGGATGCGCTGGAAAACCGCCCGATCCAGGTCGACTTCCAGCCCCTTTGCTTCGATCAGGGGAAAGATATGCGACGGCATAATCAGCTGACCCTCATGAACGATACGCGCCAGGGCTTCGAAGTAGTGTGGCTCACCATTGCGCAGATCGACGATGGGTTGATAGTGCATGACCAAGCCGGTTCCGTGTGCGACTGCATCGTAGACGGCGCTGTGGGTGCGATTGGAGAAGAGTCCCTGGGTGTTCTCCGCCATCTCCTCCGTGAACAGCATGATACTGGGTTGACCGGGACGTTTGGCGTAGTAGACGGCCGTATTGGCCTGCCACTGGAGTGATGCCAGACTGCTTGCGTCGGTGGGTTGGGTATGGGCGACCCCCATGCTCAGACGCACCGGTTCACGAATGCCCAGTTTGTCGAACGGGTAACGACTGATCGCCAATTGCACCTGCTTGGCAATCTGCATGGCCTTGCGCGGATGACAGCCGATAAGCACTGCAGAAAATTCATCGCCACCCAGGCGGAATAACTGGTCGCGACTGGGCAGGATACTTCTGATCAGCTGGGAGACGGTGATCAGCAACTCGTCCCCCACTTCGTGCCCGTAGGTGTCGTTGATGGCTCGGAAGTGATCGACATCGAACAGGATCAGGCTGACGCGCCCGCGTCCGTTGTGAAACACGTCGTTGATCTCGTGCCAGTATTCATCGAATGCGCTACGGCTTCTGGCGCCGGTAAGTGGGTCGTGGTGGGTCAGGTCTTGAAGCTGGCGGGTCTTTTCATTGAGGGTGCTGCTGACGTGGTTCAGCTGGTTGTGGTAGTCATTCAATGATTGACGGATCTTGTCCAGCTCCATTATCAGCAGAGGCTGTTGGAACTCCTGGTCGACAGGTTCCCGTGGATGGCGCTTCAGTGAATCGACATGTTGCGCGATGCGTAAAATAGGATGGCTTATGATGTGTGCCGCCAAGGGGAAGATGATCAAGCTGAGGAGAGCAGCCAGGCTGGCCAGCCAGATCACGGTTTCGGTCATTACCTGGCGAAGATCATCGGCATAGTCATCACTGTTGAGTTGATAGCGAATCAGGGATTTCAGGGTCTCTGCGTCGATCTTATCGGCACCATTGGTATCGACGTTCAAGGTTTCCACGTCGACCTGATTGAACTGTCCGCTGGAGAGAAATAGGGGAATGATACGGCTGAGCGTGGCTACATAGCCAAAGACTGGGCCAGGGCTTTCATTTGTCACCGGTTCGATGGTTACCAGCAGGGGTTCGAACTGATTCATCAGGATATACTCCTGATCGGATTGGGTATCGATTTTGTGTGGCAGTAGCGCCGTGTCGATCTGGCTCAGAATGCTGCCATTTTCGTCGTATATCGCGACGTCGATAATGTAGTCGGAGATCAGGCTGTTGGTGTTGGCCCGATGGCGGTACCAGTAGCCGTAAAAAGTAGGATTGTGTAGCTGTTGCCGTACCTCCTCCCAAGCGGCCAGCTGCGCTGTCTGGTGCTGGACCTTCTCAATACTTCGATCTACGGCGCGATCGATCTCCTTCGCTGCCCGGGTCTGACTGGCCTGCTGAAACCGACTGTCGAGTTGATTGATCTGCTGGAAGGTGAAACGGCCGAAAACGAAGAGTAGGAACAGGAACAGGGCGACGAAAAATGCCGTAAAGAGACTGATGGATATCGGCCGGATCGGGTTTTTCATCTTGCCTGTGAGTTCATTCTAACGTTCTAGTCTTTCTTGTACCTTGTCCATAAGGTCGAATTCGTACTCATGGTCGAAGAAGTGGTTGGCTCCTGGAATCTCAATGACCTTGGCGCCGGCCTGTCTCAATAACGGCAGCCAGTCGTCACCCAGGCGTTGATCTTCGCCACCTAATAGAATTGTCGGCTCGACCGGCAGATTATTTAGATTTTCAAGCGTTTTATTACCATTCCACTCAAGGTAGGAGAGATAATTCTCCGGCGTGGTGGTGTAGTTGTCGCAGAAGGCCAATCGAAAGTGGGAGAGCTCTTTGGAGCCATCACTCAGCTGTTGCAGGGCCCGCTGACGTTCCGCTTCGTCCTCTTTGGCAATCGGGCCTTGGGCAAAGGCAATCAGGCTGATCAGGATGACCTGCCCGACGTGCGGAGCTGGCTCATCTGATAGGTAGGCAAGCAGCTCCAGACTGCCGACACTGTGCCCGAGTAGGGTGACTGCTTTGCCGCTTTGCTGGTGCAACCAATCGACCCAGAAGCCAATCTCCTTGATATCCCCGGTCAGAGAGTGGGTGTGAATGGCTTCACAGGCGAGGCTTTGTCGGCGGTTGTCGATACCCAGACTGAGATTGGGGATGAGGACCGTGTATCCCATGTCATGCAGGGCTTCCCCCAGCCTTCTGACGGTGAAGAAGTCACGTGTCTGTAGGAAGCCGTGAAGAATCATGACCGCCTGCTTGTCCTCTTCGCCTTTGAGCAGTTGGGCCGTAGCCTGCATGCCTGAGGGTAACTGGAGTTCTACGATTTCACTTCGGAGCGGGCCGGATGTCAGCGACAAGCAGAGGAAAAAAAGCGTTCCAATCCATGAGCGTGAGTAGATCCAATCTTTCATGCTATTCCTGCAACGGTATGTAGTGGCCGGCTCCGGTTTTGATGAATTTTATTCGTTATGCCGGGTATCTGTTGTTATTAGGTTTAATCTGTTGTTAAGAAATCTACAAGATGAGCAATGTGATAGTTTGTGAATTTGAACCTCCAGTCACATTCTGCATGTGGGCGAGGCCAGATTCACTCCTGCTGCGGCGGCATGGTACCATCCGCGCCCTATGCAATTGTCCGACTTCGACTACGACCTGCCTGACTCTCTGATTGCTCAATATCCCGAAGGGGAGCGTAGCGAGAGTCGTTTGTTGGCACTCCTCGATGGTGAGCTGCAACCGAGAGATCTGGGATTCAGGGAACTCCCCTCGCTGCTGCGTGCAGGCGATCTGCTGGTTTTCAACAATACGCGGGTAATGCCGGCCCGACTCTTCGGCCGCAAAGAGACTGGCGGCAAGGTAGAGCTGCTGATCGAAAGGGTGCTCTCGGCACGGCATGCCCTGGCCCATGTGCGTGCGAGCAAGAGCCCCAAACCCGGTACCAGGCTGCTGGTCGGGGTCAATGATCGAATTGTCGTGGTGGAGGATAGGCGGGATGAACTGTTTGTTTTGAGTCTCGAGCAAGGGGATTTCCACGAGTTGATGGCCAGTGATGGCCATATGCCGTTGCCGCCCTATATTCAGCGCGGCGATCAGCCCTTCGATCAGGAGCGCTATCAGACAGTCTATGCCAGACATCCGGGAGCGGTGGCGGCACCGACGGCGGGCCTCCATTTTGACCAGACGATGCTCGAACAGCTGACTTCCCTGGGTATCGATCAGGTACATCTGACCCTGCATGTGGGGGCGGGTACCTTCCAGCCGGTAAGGAGCGACAATCTCGACGAACATCAGATGCACAGCGAGTGGCTGCAGGTCGATGAGACTGTCTGTCGTAAAGTTCGCGAGACCCGGGCAGCGGGTGGGCGGGTGATCGCAGTAGGCACTACCAGTGTGCGCAGTCTGGAGGCCGCCTCTGCAACGGGTGAGTTGATGCCTTTTTCCGGGGAGACTCGCCTGTTCATCCGGCCGGGTTATCGCTTCCATAGCGTCGACGCC
Source organism: Candidatus Thiodiazotropha sp. (assembly GCA_037384445.1). Classification (GTDB taxonomy): domain Bacteria; phylum Pseudomonadota; class Gammaproteobacteria; order Chromatiales; family Chromatiaceae; genus Thiodiazotropha. Next base: position 5,572 of record JARRNY010000091.1, on the reverse strand, counting down.
ATGATCACCAATTTCCACCTGCCGAAATCGACCCTGCTGATGCTGGTCTCAGCGTTCGCGGGGTATGAGCGGGTGATGGCCGCCTATCAGCATGCCGTCGAACAGAAATACCGTTTCTTCAGCTATGGTGATGCGATGTTTTTGACTCCTTTGCGGGTGGCTGAATGAGAGTCAAATAAAAAAGCGCGGCTGGGGTGCCGCGCTGAAATATTCCACCAAAGGAGGATGGAGGAGTGTTGTGCCAATTCGTTTCTGGCGAATCAGCACATAAACAGCTTCTAATATACTGAGCTGTGTGTCAACTATTTTTTAGGGATAACCCTAATAACCGGTTCACATTTATCAGAAGTGTTACTGATCTTGATGGAACGGATTATCGACTGTCGGATGATGACCAGATCGAGAGAACTAAATGAAATTTGAGGTTTTTCAAACAGATGGATCAGCCAGGCGGGGTCAGCTGAGTTTTCCGCGGGGTACGGTGGAGACGCCGGCCTTTATGCCCGTGGGGACCTACGGCACAGTCAAGGCCATGACCCCGGAGGAGTTGGTTGATCTTGGTGCCGAGATTATTCTTGGCAATACCTTCCATCTGATGCTACGTCCCGGCACTGAGGTGATCCAACGTCACGGTGACCTGCATGGCTTTACCCATTGGGAACGGCCGATTCTGACCGACTCCGGTGGTTTTCAGGTCTTCAGCCTGGGCAAGATGCGTAAGATCAGCGAGGCCGGCGTTACCTTCCGCTCGCCCATTGATGGCAGTAAGGTCTTCATGGGGCCGGAGGAGTCGATGCAGGTTCAGCGCGAGCTGGGTTCCGACATCGTCATGATCTTCGACGAATGCACCCCCTATCCGGCAACGGAACAGGAAGCCAGGGACTCCATGGAGCTCTCCCTGCGCTGGGCTGCTCGCAGTAAGCAGGCCCATGGCGACAACCCTTCAGCCCTGTTCGGCATCGTGCAGGGAGGCATGTACGAATCATTGCGTGGGGCTTCGCTGGATGGTCTCAAGGCGATCGGCTTTGACGGCTACGCCGTGGGCGGCCTCTCGGTCGGTGAACCGCCTGTCGATCGCTGGCGTGTGCTCGACTATCTCAGCCATGAACTGCCGGATGACAAGCCCCACTATCTGATGGGTGTTGGTACACCCGAAGATATCGTCGAGTCGGTACAGCGGGGTATCGACATGTTCGATTGCGTGATGCCAACCCGCAATGCCCGCAATGGTCACCTTTTTACCCATCAGGGGGTGGTGAAGATACGCCATGCTGCTCACCAGTACGATGAAGGTCCCCTCGATCCACTATGTGAGTGTTACACCTGCCGCAACTACAGTCGCGCCTATCTGCGCCATCTGGATAAGTGCAACGAGATCCTCGGTGCCCGGCTCAACACCATCCACAATCTCTTTTACTACCAGAAACTGATGCGGGATATTCGTCAGGCGATCGAAGAGGGACGGCTGACTTCGTTTGTCCGTGAGTTTTACGCTTTGCGTTCTGGTGAGTGATGCCTTGGCGATAAGGCATGTTTCATGCGGGTTGAGTCATGCGCAAAAGGCGGCTGCAGAATAGAGCTGCGGATGCAGTACAAAGGTTGCTTTAGAAGGAATCCGGGCCGATCACTGGCTACTGTTTTTCCATACCTGAGGAGACGTACATTTTCCCCTGGTTGGTGATGATCACCGCGTCCACGTCATCCAATTGGTCGATGAGTGCCAATCCCTGTTTCAAACCCAGTACAAAGACGCTTGTCGATAGGGCATCGGTGCGGGTGGCATTGGGGCCGAGAATGGTGACGCTGCGTAACTCTCCTGCCGATTGGCCCGTCTTGGGGTTGATGATGTGATGGTATCTCACCCCATCACGTTCGAAGTAACGCTCATAATCGCCTGATGTGGAGATGGCTGTGTTTGACAGTGGCAATACGGCTGCCATGCTTTTTTTGTTGCGCGGTGCCTGGATGCCTATACTCCATGGGCGGTCGCGATGATCACCCAACAGGCGGCTGTCGCCACCGGCACTGACCAGGGCGTTTTCAATGCCTCGCTGATGCAGGATGGTGATCCCACGATCGACCGCATATCCTTTGGCGATACCGCCCAGATCGATGTGCACCCCCGGTTGGCCAAAGGCGACAGTCAGGGCCTGCGCATCGAGCTCGATGAGCTGATAGTTGATCAGCGGCAGGGCTTCGGCAATTGCCTGCTCGCTGGGCGCGATCTGTTTGCGATAGTCATACTGATAGCCGATGGAGGCGAATGTGATGTCAAAAGCACCGCCGGTCAGCCGCGAATACTCCAGTGATGTCTTGAGTAGATCGAAGAACTCTTCAGAGATGGCTACCGGGTGTGTGGCTGCATCCCGGTTCACGCGATAGAGTTCGCTGCTTTCGATGTAGGGACTCAGTGCTTGATCGAGACGGTGAAACTCAGCCAGAACATCGTCGATGGCCTGTTCAGCCTCGGCCTTGTTTTGATGCCAGACTTCCACGCTGATCCGGGTGCCCATGATGGCCGCCTGTCGGCTGAACCAATCGGCTGATGACGGCGTCGAGAACGACGCCGTCATCAATAGCCAGGTGAGGATGATAAGTCGAAACCGCATGGGGTCTCTGTCGTCGGCCTAGGAGGGTAGAAAATCGATCGGGTAAGAGACGACCGCAGTATCCACATCCTTGGCGGTGAACTTGAACAGTTTGATACGCGAGACCAGTTTGCGCTCAAGACTCTTGTCGTTCAGCTCTGAGGAGATGATACGGCACTTGGTAACGCTGCCGTTGGCCGCGATCGTCAGTTCCAGCACCACCTTGCCACGCAGAGTCGGGTCCTTGCGTAGAGCCCGATTGTAGAGGGCATAGACGGCCCCCTTGTTCTGGTCGAAGACGGTCTGTATCTCCTCACGGGTGCGGTTGCCTTTGACGTTTTTGCCGTTGCGCTTGCCGCTGCTGGTCGCATTCGCTGCCCGTTTGGCATCCGCAGCACGACTGCTCACCTGCGTGGTGGAGCGCCCCCCCAGTCCCTGGCCGCCGGTGTCACGGCTGAGGGCGGCGGTGTTGATGCCACCACTGCCTTGGGCAGCGCCGGAGGTGATGATAGAGCGCTGAGCACCGGTTGCCTTCTGACCGGTTACGGCCCGCTTCTGGATGCCGGCTGTGGAAGGAATCGCCGGCTCTTCGCGCAGATCGGCCAGTTGATCGGCAAACGCCAGCAGGCCGGAATTGGCAGCCTTCTTCCGAGCCTGTTCGGTGGAGGAGGGTGGTGGAGGCTTTTTCGCTATCTGTTTCTCCGGTTTCTTTTCCGGTTCAGGTTTCTTCACCTCTTTGGGTTTTTCCTTCTTCGGCTTCTTCTCCTCCACGATCTTGGGCTTTGGCTTCGGTTTGGGAGGCGGGGTCTTTTTCTGTTCCAGAATCAGGCGCGCCAAGCGTGGCGGTAGCGACTGCTTTTTGAACCGCTCCTTCTCGGGAAGGTTGATGATCGGCACGATAAGCGCGAACAGCAGGGCTATCAGCAGGACCGTGGTGGTGATCAGATAGAAGCGGCGTTCATCCGCATCCAGCGTGCTCCAGGGCAGCTGGCCGGAGTGGCGGTAGGATAGGCTCACAGGGGCTGCCCTCCTTCCTTCTTGGCAGCGGTCTGCAGCACGGCGAGGGAGACATGGGGGTATTCAGAGTCGGCGCAGGTGGCCATGACCCGCTTCAGCAGATCGTAGGGGATCTGCTTGTCGCCCATGATAGTGATATCGCCCTTGAAGGGTTCCAGACTGCTCGATTTGGCATGTTCTGCGCGAAGCAGCAGCTCCTTTTTCAAGGCAGGCAGCAGGGTGCCTTCCGGCAGAGGTTGGCTGAGATCCAGAATGCGGTGACCCTGCACCAGGATCTCATCATGGTTGACCATTACCACCAGAGTCTCTTTCGGTTTCTGCTCGGCCTTTGCTTCGGGCAGACTGAGCGCCTTGGCATTTGGCAGTACCTGCACTTCGCCTGAGTTGACCAGCAGAAAGAAGACCAGGATGGTGAAGATATCCATCAACGAGACAAGGTTGAGCAGCGCGCCACTCTTGTTTCGTTTGTGATGGCGATCCATACGTTTCGCCCGGCGTGACATCTTCATGAGGGGTTACCTTCAGCCGAGGCTTGAGGTGGCGCATCACCCAGCGAGATCTCGGGAAACAGTTCTGCCTGCACCAGGGAGCCGGCTTCTACCTGCTCGGTCATTCGCACCGCATCCATCACCTGAACCATGGTGTCGTAATGGGTTTGCGGTTCGGAGAGGATGAAGACGTTGCGTTTCTCCGGGAAGCGAATCTTGATCTGCACCAGCAGCTCATTGAGCGCCTTGTAGTCATAGCCCTCGGCGTTGTTGTGGATGCGCTTGATCAGGCCACCCCGCTGATCCGCCACCTCCAGGCTCTCCTTGCGGATGATGACCTCGAGCTGGAGCTCCTTGATTGCCTTCAGGGCGCCTTCACTGGCCGGCGGCAGGTAAAGCTCGAGAATGGAGAAGCGGTTGAAAGCCGCCGTGATCAGCAGAAAAGGGATCAGAATCACCATCAGGTTCAGAAAGGCTGTGATATTCAGCCCTTCCTCGTGATTATGGTGACGCAGACGTTTTCTCATGCGTTGCTCCGTGCGGAATAGGCTTTCTCATTGAAGATGTTGAGAAATTTGACCGAGGCCATCTCCAGGCTGTCGACCAGGGAGGTGGTTTTGCTCTGCAGTACGGCGTAGACCAGCAGCAGCGGGATGGCTGCCATGAGGCCGAAGGCCGTGGTGTTCATGGCTACCGAGATACTGGCTGAGAGCATATCGGCCTTCTCGGCGGGATCGGCGTTGGAGACCGCGGTAAAGGCCTGGATCAGACCGATGATGGTACCCAGTAGACCCAGCAGGGTGGCGATGTTGGCCAGGGTGCTGAGGTAGTGGGTGCGCTTCTCCATGCGTGGAATGGCCTCCATCAGTCCCTCTTCCATCGCCACCTCCACATCGTCACGCCGGCGAGCGGTGCGCGCCCGGGCCAGACCGTAGGTCAGCATGGTACCCATGGCGGTTTTGGACTGGCTGGCCGCTTCCAAACACTACATAAGAAACTAAAATCAGAGACATGGATCGGAGACGCACTCATAGGCAATCGTCTCCGATATGGTAAAATGAGACACGCCCGCATCAGTGAGGCTCAGACCTGGTTCGAGGGAGGATAAAAAGGAGACAATTTTGCGGCATGTCTCAGTTTATTTAAGATTGGAGATGCACCTACTTTTATGACAAAAGTGAGACACGTGCTCTGTTAGCGCGTATCTAATTATGCGAGTAAAGGGAGACACATGTTCCTAAAAGGACATGTTAGTGCGTCTCTGATTACGCGAGTAAAGTGAGACGCGTGTTCTATTAGCGTGTCTCTGATTACGTGAGCAACAGATGGATTGATGATAGTTTTAAGGACTTGTTGACACTCCTTAAGGATATGTTACCCTAATGCAACGCAGTCCAAGACCGTTTATGAGGTAAAAAATAATCTGTCGGTTGGATTTGGAGGTGAAAAAGATTCACACATGTAAGAATGATTGCATTC
>JARRNY010000090.1:10947-11940 GCA_037384445.1 Candidatus Thiodiazotropha sp. | reverse complement strand
TTTCGCCCACTCTCTCACTGGCTCCAGGGCATCAAGAAGTGGCTCAGATGGCCGATAACCTCACCTGAGCCAGGGTTTACTGACTGCTTGGAAATCCGGCTCAGGGGAGCATCGACAGAGCTTCGATGGCTATCGGTCTGTAGGGATAACGAATAATAGCTTTCGCTTCTTACTGTTATCAATCGCTTAGCGAAGATGAGATGGCGTGTCTCCCTCAGACACCTGCGCCCCCAGTTACTTGAGGGTCGTCAGACAATGGAGCGCTCGAAGGAACAGAGTCAATGTCTATTCGCCGCATTGGGATTATAGGTCTACTGATCTGTCTGCCATGGCTATTGCTTGCTGCCGAAGATCGGTTAGAGAAGCCAATCCGCTTTGCCCCGTTGCCGATGGAGGGAAGAAAAATCCTCCACGAGCAGTTTTTTGGTCTGATCCGCTATCTACAGCAGGCCGTCGACCGCCCTATCGAACTGGTTGATTTCGATGACTATGGTGAGCTGTTACAAGCCTTTCGTGACGGTGATGTCGATCTCGCTTATCTAGGCCCCCTTCCTTACGCGCTGCTGGCGAAATCCGATGAAGATGTAGAGCCTGTGGTCTGTTTCAGGGAGGCGGACGGCCAGAGCCTCTATACCTGTTCGCTGGTTGCCGCAGGGAGTAGTCGGATAAACCTGGCAACCGATCAGGGTCTACATATCGGTTTGACCCAACCCCTTTCCACCTGTGGTTATCTGGGCGTTTCGCGAATGTTGCAGACGATGGGCCGTCATTTGGATGACCCTGGCATCCGCTACAGTTATGCCGGCAGCCATACGGCAGCCACCTTAGGCGTGCTACAAGGCGTTTACGATTTGGCGGGTGTGAAGACATCGGTGGCTGAACGGTATCGTCATCTGGATCTGCAGACCTTGGCGGTCAGTCGCCCATTTCCCGGATTAGGACTCTATGCCAATCGAAGACAGTTGGACGCCGACTTGATTGAGCGGATGCGTC
>JARRNY010000090.1:0-10911 GCA_037384445.1 Candidatus Thiodiazotropha sp. | reverse complement strand
GGGGAGTTTGCGTAATGGTGCGGTAGCTCCCTCCAACTGTAACGATCGGGAGCTGCTTGATGCGATTGACGAGCTGCCTCCCCTGCTGGAAGCGACGCCGTGAAGGGGCTGCGCTATCCATTGATCGTCACCGGTCTGATGGCACTGTTGGGCATGGTGTTGTTGACCAACTATGGCCGTGAGGTGAACACGCGTCTGCGATTTATCGAGCGCGCCCAGGAGGCGGCTATCGACAGTCGCCTGAGCAGTTACCAACGTATGCTGGAGGTGCTCTATGAAAATGTGTTTAAACAGCCGAAAGTTGCCGCTACGTTGTCGCGCGCGATTCAGGCTGAAGAGGATGAACAGGCGCGCTTGCGTGGGCAACTCTACCGTGAGTTTTACCCAACCTTTCAACAATTGAAACGAAATGACTTTCGCGAGTTACAGTTTGTTCTGGCCGATGGCCGCTCGTTTCTGCGTTTCAATCGTCCCGATCTCTACAACGACCCCATCATTCGCAAACGCCCCTTGCTCAAGCGTGTACTGAAAGGCGAAGTACAAAGTGGTGTGCTGGAGATTGGCCGGGTCTATCCTGGCTTCCGTTTCGCCTTTCCGCTACATCAGCATGAAGGCGTGGTGGGCGTGGTCGACTTTTGCCTCTCATTCGAAGCGATTCGCCAGGCCTTGGGTAATTTAAAAGGGCAGGCGGGCAGCTATACCCAGTTCATGGTGCAAAAAGAGCTGTTCACATCGGTGAGCCATCCCAGTTCCCATGCCCTTTTCCGCGCTGCCGATCTCAGTGGCGATTTTATTGTGGAGCGGGGAAAGAGTGGGATAGATGACCCACCTGCCAGTTTCCATGAGTTGATCGATGAGTTGCGCCGGGATGCCCGGGTTGAGCAGGCCCTGAAGCAGGGAGAGACGCTGAGTCGGGTGCGCTGTCATGGGCTCGGAGATTGTCAGGTGGCGATATTGCGACCCGTTCACGACAGCCAGTATCGCACTGCGGGTTATATCTTCACTGCCATCCCTGTGACAGATGTGGAGTACCTGCGACGTTCGCATCTGATTGCCTTTCTGGTGGGCGCTCTGCTGATTATGTTGTCCGCAATAGCTGTGCGGCGCTGGATCAGTTCTACGCGCAGACTGCGCGCCATCAGCGACCACATGGCTGAGGGTATGTATGTGATGGATGAGGCGGGAAAGATCATCTATGTCAATCCAACGGCCTGTGAAATTCTTCGCTATGACGCTGACGCGCTGATCGGTGCCGAAGCGCATACGCTGTTTCATGCTCATGAAGAGACACATCCGCCGGTTACCCAATTATGCCCCATCCGGCTGCAGGCCCTGTCCGGGGAGATCTACCGCAGCAACGAGGAGCACTTTCGCAACGGCGATGGAGAGGTCATCCGGGTGAGTGTGGTGAGCTCTCCGTTTTGGTCGGACAATACCTTTTCAGGTGCTGTAGTTCTGTTTCGTGATATCACGACTGAGTATGAGGATAAATCTCGATTGCAACGCAGTGATGTCGCTTTCAGCAGCCTGGCCGAAGCGGTCATGGTAACGGGGCCCGCAGGTGAGATTCAGGCGGTAAACCGGGCCTTTACGCAGATCACCGGCTATAGCGAGGAGGAGGTGGTCGGCGAGACACCCAGGATGCTCAAATCGGGACGACACGATTCCGCTTTCTATGAACAGTTGTGGCAGCAGATCAGCCAGATTGGATCCTGGGAGGGAGAGATCTGGAATCGTAGAAAAAGCGGTGAGATCTATCCTGAACATCTGCGGATTGCCGCCGTAAAACAACAGGACGGCATCATCACCGGCTATGTGGCCACTTTCAGCGATATCACCGAAAAATTGCGGCAGGAAAAGGCTTTGCGCAAGCTGGCCTATCACGACCCCCTCACCGGCCTGCATAACCGGGCCGCCTTTCTGGAGATGTTTGAGCGCGCTCTCGGCCACTCGGAGCGGCGGGGCCAGCAACTGGCGCTGCTCTATCTGGATCTCGATCGTTTCAAGAAGATCAACGATACGCTGGGGCATGTGATCGGCGACAGGGTGCTTGAGGAGGCCGCGAAGCGGCTGCAGGAGGCTGTGCGAAGTGATGACGAGGTAGCCCGCCTGGGTGGTGACGAGTTCATCATCATGCTGGAGGATTTTGCGCACGAGGAGAGCCCGGCGCGTGTGGCACGCAAGGTCAACAGCCTCTTGGGACAGCCAATCCTGATCGAACACCATGTGCTGCATGTGACAACCAGCATCGGCATCGCGGTCTATCCGGAAGACGGAGAGGATGCAACCAGTCTGCTGAAGAACGCCGATTCGGCGATGTATATGGCAAAGCGGGAGGGTCGCAACGGTTATCACTATTTTACCCAGGCGATGGCGCAACGGGAGGAGGACCGCTTCGCGCTTGAAATCGATCTGCACACTGCGCTGCTGAACGAGGAGTTCCTGCTCCACTATCAGCCGAAGATCGATCTGGTCAGTGGCAGGGTCACCGGCCTGGAAGCACTGCTACGCTGGCAGCATCCGAAGCGAGGCCTGCTGAACCCGGCAGATTTTCTGCCTGTGGCGCATGAAGCCGGTGTCATGCGCGACATTACCCATTGGGTGATTACCGAGTCCTGTCGCCAGCTGCAGGATTGGTTGGATGCCGGACTTGAGCCAGGCCGCATCGCAATCAACATCGATTCGCATACCTTCAACAGTCGTGACGCCTACGACCAGATCGGCCGCACCGTGGAGGTCAGCGGCATCTCCCCCCACCGGGTTGAGTTGGAGATCCCTGAGAGCGGCCTGTTGGAGAAGAGCTTCGACGATGAGTTCTGGAAGCTGTTGGTCGATATGGGATTTGAACTCTCGATCGATGATTTTGGCATTGGTGAATCCTCACTGCTGCGTCTCAAACACCTGCCGGTGACCACGTTGAAGGTCGATAAATCCTTTGTGCGGGATATCGAGACGGATGAGGATGATCGGACGATAATCCGTACCATGGTGGCAATGGGCAAGAGCCTTGGTGTGCGGGTGCTGGCTGAAGGGGTGGAACAGACAAGCCAGCTGGCTCTGCTGCGTCAGATGGGATGCGACGAAGCACAGGGCTATCTGTTGTCTCCGCCTTGTCCCGCAGAGCAGATACCTGACCTGTTGGCAGATCAGCTATATTCCGAAGTGATGGATGTTATGCTTCGCTCGGGCTGAGCCTCTTGGCTGGCAACCTGCCTGCGACCCTGCATAGGTCAATGAGCGGGAGCCGCTTTTCGACTATCATCAGCAGAGTCGCTATTCGATTACACATAGGTTGGTCTGGAGAGAACATGAACGATAAGCTGATGGTGTTGCCGAGCTCGAAATTCGAACGTATCCGGCTGGTGCGGATACCTTACGACCTGGATAAGAACGAGGCCTACCGGTTTGCTACCGGCATCATCGCGCAGGCTGAGGAGTGTACCGAGAATTGCCGCTGGGAGGATATCTCCGAGGCGCTTGAGTCACGAGGTTTCGAGCCGGTCGACGCAATCATCGGGCCGGCGCTCGATTGAGCGCCGGAAACCGGTCAAAATCTATTTGAAGTCTTCGAACTCGTCCAGGTCCATCTGCAGCAGAATCGCCTTTCGCAGGAGTTTCTGCTCATTGCGCATGGTTTGGCGCAGGTCGTCCAGCTCTTTCTCCAGTTCCTGGATACGGTAGATCAGTTCGTCTGCATGGGGCATGGGGGAGGAAGCGGGGCGAGCCGCCGCAGCCTGGCCGCCACTGCTTTTGCCGTTCGGCCTCAGTGGTGAGACAGAGGCCTTTGGCTGTTCAGAGTGCTGACTGCTCGACTGGTCCGCTTCACCAGGTGGTGGATCAAAACTCACCTCCTGCTCCAGTTCCTGCATCACAGACAGGACGGCGTCTTTCTCCAGGTGATGCAGCTCCTCAAGACATCCGAAAAGCATCAAGCGGTCGCACATGGCATTGATGCGCCTTGGTACGCCGCCGGTAAATTCATAAATCATGCGGAATGTCCCCTCCGCGAAGGTGGGGTCCTCTTTCCAGCCGACCAGCTGCAGGCGATGCAGGATGTACTTTTCGGTCTCGTCGGGAGTCAACGGCTCGAGGTGGTAGGAGGCGATGATGCGCTGGCGCACCTGTTCCATGCCTGGACTCTGCAGGGTGCGCTTGAACTCCTCCTGGCCGAGCAGAAAAGTCTGAACCAGCGCCTTGTTGTCCACCTGGAAGTTGGAGAGCATGCGCAGCTCCTCAACGGAGCGGGCAGGCAGGTTTTGCGCCTCATCAACCACCAGCAGCATCTGCTTGCCCTCAGTGTGGCGTGCGCGAGCGATAGCCTCCAGGTTGTGCAGCAGGGTGGCCTTGTTGAGGCCTTCATGGGCGAGACCGAAAGAGGCGCAGACCATGCGCAACATGTCGTCGGGATCGACCTGGGTGGTGACCAGCTGAGCGGCCATCACGTTCAGGCCATTGAGCTCGTCGAAGAGATTGCGCACCAGGGTTGTTTTACCCGTTCCGATGCCGCCGGTGATGACGATGAACCCTTCACCCTGCTCCAGACCGTAGCGCAGATAGGCCATAGCCCGGTTGTGGCCCTTGCTGTTGAAGAAGAACTTGTGGTCGGGCGTTAGCTGGAACGGTTTCCCGGTGAGTTTGTAGAAGTCATCGTACATGGTGATTAGCCTTTGCTTCGCGATCTGAGATGTCGGCTGAGACGACGACCGCCGCATTTGCGGCGGTGCTCGTTGGCGGCTTTACGCAGTCTGTCCCTGTGCCATCCCATCTTTACTATTATGCATCTTATCGGCTGGGCTGCCTACCTTGTGGTCGAGTCGCCGGAATTTGCTTCCGCAAGTCATATCCATCGTAGAGTGAAGGTTGACCTTTTTTGTTGGAGTCATCTATCTTCCCCCTCAAAGACGACCCTGAACGATAACGATAAATTTCGAGGAGATGACATGCTGAAGCCTGGCGACAAGGCACCCGCTTTCGAGCTGCCGGATGCGGATATGCATATGGTGAGTTCCGACCGATATCTTGGCAACAGTAATCTGGTGCTCTATTTCTACCCCAAGGATGACACGACCGGATGTACCATCGAGGCGGTAGAGCTATCGGATTTGATGGATGAGTTTGCCGCGCTCGATACCCAGGTAATCGGCATCAGCCGGGACAATTGCGTCAGCCACGCTGCGTTTCGCGACAAACATGGGCTGACCGTCACCCTGCTGGCAGATACAGATGGTGAGGTCTGTTTCGCCTATGACGTCTGGCGGGAGAAGGAGAAGAATGGGGAGAAGCGCATGGGGATTCTGCGTTCAACCTTCGTCATCGACAAGGCCGGGGTGATGCGTGAGGCGATCTACGACGTAAAGCCCAAAGGTCATGCGGCCGAGGTTCTGGAGCTGGTCAGGAAGCTGAGCTGAGTCCATCCACCAGACAGAATGGCGTGAACTCCCGCTAGTCTGCCTGATATAGAGGCTTTATCGGCTCAGGGAGATTCGGCCCGGGGCGGGATCTATACTATGGTATGTTGCATCCGTAAGTAGTCGATTCTTAACCGGTTCCCGTGAAACTCCGCACCCAGATAATCATCCTGTTGTTTCTCTTCGGCTTCGCGCCGCTGACGGCGATGGTCCTCAGTAACCTGCCTTTCGTGCTGGATCGGCTGGAGTTTTTCTACCACAAGGCGCATCTGCAGAATCTGCGCGCCGATTTTCGCGATCTGGATGAGCATCTGGCGAGCCGTAATGAGATGCTGCGTCTGTTGGCAAAGCTCCCCGAGCCGGGACTGATATTAGGCGAAGAGGGGAAGACGAAGACGCAGGAGATCGACCAGGCGCGGGTCCGCTACACCGAGTGGATCAACAGCATCCTGCGTGACCATCAGGATATCTTCCAGATTCTCTTTCTCGACATGCAGGGTAAACCGCGCTTCTGGCTCGAACTCAACCCGCGTACCCAACAGTGGGAACCGACCCTGAAGAAGCCCGATATGCCAAGTCCGGCATTTTTCCGCAACAGTCTGCATCTGGAGTATGGGCGGGTCGCGGTGAGCAAGATCAGCCTCAACCCCCAAGCTGCGATGAGCGATCCACGGCGCTTTATGACACTGCGCATGATCAGTCCCGTCATCGGACCGGATCAGAAAGAGCGCATTCGCCCCTTGGGCGCGGTGGTGATCAACATCGACGTGGGCGGCATGGCGCGGGCCTACCGCAACACCCTTTGGGTTACCACGGACGGGGCCTACCTGCAGGAGCGTCTGGAAGGCATCGACAAGCCCAAAGCCTTCGAGGATTTTGCCGGGCTTGAGGAGATCTTCAACTCAGGCAAGCTTGCTCTGTGGGAAGGGCAGGGACAGCAGGTCATCTGGGTTCCCTTGTTTGCCACCGAGGGTTCCGGTCCGTTGTGGGTCGGTCGTCGGGTCGACCCTTCTCCGCTCGACCAGTTCCGCAACGTGCTGATCAGCCGGGTCATGACCATTGTGGTGATCTCGTTGGTGATCCTGCTGCTGGTGGCGCGATGGCTTGCGCTGCGAGCGGAACAGTTCGGCAAGAAGTTGCGCGACGGAGTCGGTAAGGTATTGAGTGAAGATGCCCCGGTGCGATTCCAGTGGCGTGGCCCGGTGGAGTTCAAGGCGCTGGGTGACCAGCTCTCCGCGCTGGCGGAGACCCATGCCCATCAGGCTGAGTCGGAGCGTCAGCATGCCCGGCAACTGGAGGAGTCGAATCGCTACAAGTCGGAGTTTCTGACCAATGTCAGCCATGAGTTACGAACCCCCCTCAACTCGATTCTCCTGCTATCGAAACTGCTCAATGAGAGCGGGGGCAACCTGAGTCAGGAGCAGTGTCAGCAGCTACAGGTGATTCATGATGCAGGCCGCGATCTGCGGGCTCTTATCGACAATATTCTCGATCTTTCCCGTATCGAGGCGGGCAAAGCCAGCTTCAGCCTGCAGCCAATCGATCCCGTTCAACTGGCCAATGAGCTGATTGAGCTGGTGCAGCCCCAATTCGATGCCAAGGGCTTGCGCCTGAGCCTGGAGCAGGACCAGGAACTGCCGGCACAATTTGTCTCTGATCAGGAGAAAGTGCGGCAGATCCTGAAGAATTTCCTCTCCAATGCGCTCAAGTTCACCCATGAGGGTGGGGTCACGCTGTATTTGGCGCATCGGCCGGAAAACGCCGATATGCCGCTCTGCTTCAGCGTGCGGGATACGGGTGTCGGTATCCCTGCGGACAAACATCATCTGATTTTCGAGGCCTTTAAGCAGGCCGATGGTTCCACCAGTCGGCGTTATGGCGGTACCGGTCTGGGGCTGAGTATCAGTCGGGAGTTAGCCCGTCTGCTCGGCGGCGAGATCACCCTCAACAGCGAGGAGGGAAGGGGTGCCGACTTCACCCTCTGCCTGCCGCTGACCTTCGATTATCAGAGTCTACCGACCCAACAGCAGGTGGATTTCACCGAGTTGGAGGATATGCCCCCCCAGGACAGGCTGTTGCGACAACCGACAGCAGAGGATGCGTTGCCCAACGCCATTGCCGCGCCACCCTTTGCCGGTCATCGGGTGCTGGTGGTGGATGACGATCTGCGCAATCTGCTGAGCCTGACGCCGCAACTGGAGAGCTGGGGGTTGCAGGTCGTTGCTGCCGGTGACGCCCAGGAGGCGCTGGAGACTCTGCGCGAGGACAATGCCTTTTCGCTGGTGCTGATGGACCTCGTGATGCCCGAGCAGGACGGCTATGATACGATCAAAGAGATCCGCGACAAGATGCAGCTGACTGCACTGACCATTATCGCCATGGGCGCGGATGATGCTATCGATGAACGTGACCGTTGCCTGGCCGCCGGAGCAGATGACTGCCTGCTTGAGCGCAATGATACACTGGCACTGAAACGGATCCTCGACAGGTATCTTGGCGAAGCATGAACCAACGTGCAGGCGTTATTGCTTGCACGGTATTAGGGATCGCGAAACAGACGCATGAAACGATACGCCGGCTTCAAACTGCTGATCGTGGACGACCACGAGCACAATCTCTTTACCCTGCGCAGCCTGATCCAACGCTACATGGATGTGGAGATCATCGAAGCGACTTCGGGCCAGCAGGCGCTCGATATCGCCGTCAAGGAAGCGGGTATCGATCTCATTATCCTCGATGTACAGATGCCTGAGATGGATGGCTTCCAGACCGCCTCCATGCTGAAAATCCGCAAGAAGACCCAGGACATCCCGATCATCTTTCTCACCGCAGCCTTCAAGACCGAAGAGTTCCAGCAAAAGGGCTATGAGGTGGGTGGTGTGGACTACCTGCTGAAACCCATCGACGATAATCAGCTGCTGAACAAAATCAGCACCTACTTTCGTCTGATAGAGAAAGAGCGTGAGCTCAACAAGGTGCTGGAGCAGAAGGTGGCGGAGCGGACCATTGAACTGGCTTCCGCTAAACAGCATCTGGAAAACATCATCACTCACATGGGTGAGGCGCTGCTGGTGCTCGATCCGGAGGGGTGTATCGAATCGGCCAACCCGGCAGCCTGCAGTATGCTCGATTACAGCGAACAGGACCTGCTCGCGCTCTCAATCGGGGATGTGTTCGAGGAAGAGGAGGAGGAGCAGGCCGGTGCCTTTTTCGGCACTTGGCTCGAAGCACTGATCCGCACCGGTGCCCTGAGCCGCATCGAAGCGCGCTTCATTGCCAAGGATGGACGTCGTGTGCCGATACTTTTTTCACGTACCGCGGTCAAAGACCCAGATGGCGAGATTATCCATATCATCTGTATTGCCAAGGATATGACGGGCTATATCCGCGAGATCGAGGCCGCTGAAGCCGCCTCCAGAGGAGTTATCCAATGAATCAGCCAGACGACGATCCCACCAAGCCGGTCGAGGAAAATACCTCTCTCACCGCCAATGCGCTGAAGGCGATGGCGCACCCGTTGCGCTGGAAAATCCTCTGCTCTCTCGGCGATAACGAACTCTCGGTCGGGGAGATCGTAGAGCGCACAGGCACCTCACAGAGCAATATCTCCCAGCACCTGGAGCAGCTGCGCAATAAGAACATTGTGGTTTCGCGAAAAGAGGCCAACCGTATCTACTACCGTATACGCAACGACCAACTACTGGATCTGATCGGCATCATGCGCAACGTGCTCTGCCCGGCCAACCTCGACGACCGTTATCCCCCGGGCTCCTGACGGCATGGAAACACGCGTTGTCGAACTCGAGACCCGCCTGGCTTTCCAGGAGGACGCTATCCACCACCTGAACCAGACCGTAGCTGACCAGCAACGTCAGATCGATGTTCTGAGCAAGATGGTGGAGCAGCTCAAAGAGCGGTTGCAGGGTCTCTCCCTGTCACCGCTGGAAGGTGATCAACCAGAGCCACCGCCACCGCACTACTGAGTTTTTGTGTATGCCAAGCGCACAACAGTGAAGCACTAAGATCGCGATGGATCTGTCGATGTGGTGAACCCGCATATTTCACCCGGCCGCTTAGAAATGAGACCATCGCCTTCCCGGGTGAAGCATTCGGGTTAAGGCCCAGATTTGCTGGCCTTCGGGCCGAGAAAAAATCATGGCGCCATTTGCATTCCAACTGAATCAATCCCCTTCGTAGAGATCCACCTGAAGTTTCGGTGGCAGCTGCAGGTGAAAGCCCTGGCTGCGTAGGTTCTCCATCACGTTGTTGATATCCTCCCGGGCGAGCTTGCGCTCGGGGGTGAGGGTCAACTCCATCACCTTGGCCGGCGCTCCGAAGCGGCTGAGTAGTGCGTCGGGTACGCAGGAGAAGTCGTCTTCCTCTCGCAGGTAGAGGTACATCTCAGGCTTGCGCGGGCTGCGATAGATCCAGCAGGGGAGGTCTTGAGCCTGATTCATGCGTTGGGGCTGACCTGCTCGAGCTGCCAGATATCACGGTTGTACTCCTGCATGGTGCGGTCTGTGGAGAAGCGGCCGCTCTTGGCGCTGTTGATGATGCTCATGCGGGTCCAGTGCTCCTGGTCCTGATAGGCCATGGCGGCCTGCTCCTGGGCATCGATGTAGCTGCGGAAATCGGCGGCGGTCATCCAGGGGTCGTAAGGACTACGGATCGCCTCGATGATGGGATCGAAGATGCCCGGTTCGAACTGGTTGAAGTGACCGCTCTCGAGCAGCTGCATCACATGCTTCAGGGCCTGATCCTGCTCAATAAGGGAGTTGGGCGCATAGTGGCTGCGCTCCGCCTCCACCTCTTCCGTGGTGAGGCCGAACAGAAAGAAGTTAGCCTCGCCCACCTCTTCCATGATCTCGATGTTGGCGCCGTCGAGGGTACCGATGGTCACTGCGCCGTTCATCATGAACTTCATGTTTCCGGTGCCGGATGCCTCCTTGCCCGCCGTGGATATCTGCTCGGAGAGGTCAGTGCCGGGGGCGATGACCTCCATGGCAGAGACCCGATAGTTGGGGATGAAGGCGACCTTCAGCAGATTGCCAACCTGACGGTCCTTGTTGACCACCAGGGCGACGTTGTTGATCAGTTTGATGATCAGTTTCGCCATCTGGTAGCCGGGTGCCGCCTTACCGCCGATCAGCACACAGCGTTTGGTCCAGTTGTCCGTGTCGCCGTGTTTGATGCGGTTGTAGAGGTGGATGACATGCAGAATATTGAGCAGCTGGCGTTTGTACTCATGGATGCGTTTAACCTGGACGTCGAAGAGGGCGTCGGTATCGAAATCCACGTTGCACTCGAGTTTGATCATGCGAGCCAGCCGCTGCTTGTTCTCCTTTTTGATCTGCGCCCAGCGCTTGTGGAAAGAGAGGTCGTTCGCCATTTTCTCCAGCTTGGCCAGGTTGGGCAGATTGGAGATCCAGCCATCGCCGATGGTCTCGTCGAGCAGGGCGCGCAATCCGGGATTGCAGGCGGCGAGCCAGCGTCGCGGGGTGAC
>JARRNY010000089.1:0-15232 GCA_037384445.1 Candidatus Thiodiazotropha sp. | reverse complement strand
GGCCAGCCAGTGATCGCCATGGATGTGGGTATTGAAGATCGCCACGACCGGCAGGTCGGTCACCTGGCGAATCTGCCGCAACACCATCTCGCCAATCTGTACACTGGAACCCGGATCGATCACCAGCACACCGCTCTCACCAACCACAAAGGCGGGATTATTGATGAACCCCCGGTTCTCCACCGAAGGCACACCCAGGGGACCGTGAATGACATAGACACCCTCAGCCACCTTGTCGGCGGTGTAGTCGGGGATATCAGGACCTCTCTGTGCAAACGCTGGCGTGAGGGCAAACCACAGCCAAAGGGTGAAAATCAGTCGAATGGATAGATAGCGCATGGGCATGTCGGCAGTCCTGTTGAGTCTTGTATGTCGTCATCGGGGAGGCGGTTGAGTTGTTGCTACCACATTCTGACGTAAGCCACTGGCAGCAAAAAGCCTTAAACAAACAGGGAATATTCAGCTTTCCAGCCAGAAGGTGACAGGACCGTCGTTGACCAGGCTCACCTGCATATCGGCACCGAAGAGACCACTGGCCACCCGGTGATGCGCCTGTTTCGCCTGTTGCAACAGATGATTGAAGAGATGTTCGCCGAGCGCAGGATCGGCCGCAGAGGAGAAACCGGCCCGGGTCCCCTTGCGGGTATCGGCCGCCAGAGTGAATTGGGGCACCAGCAGCAGACCGCCATCGATATCCAGCAGGCTGAGATTCATGCGTCCACTCTGGTCAGGAAAGACCCGATAGCCGAGCAACCGTTGCAGCAGGCGTTCCGCCTTTGCCTCGTCATCGCCCCGCTCTACGCCGACCAGCACCAGCAGCCCTCGTTCAATCTCGCCGACACAGGCGCCGTCTATCTCGACCCGGCCCTCGCTGACCCGCTGCAGCAGCCCGATCACCCCATCTCCCGGGCAAAGCGGTCAGTGGTCTCGATGAGCACGCTACGAATGCCCGGCTCGGCGGCGGAGTGCCCTGCATCGGGAATCACCCTCAGCTCACTCCCCTCCCAGGCGCGGTGCAACTCCCAGGCAGAGGTCATGGGACAGATCAGGTCGTATCGGCCCTGTACGATCACCCCGGGAATCCCGGCCAGCTTGGGGGCATCTTCGAGCAGTTGGTTGGGCCGCAGAAAAGCGTGGTTAACGAAGTAGTGGCACTCGATCCGGGCCAGACTCAAAGCGGTATGCGGGTGTGAGAAGAAATCGACCACCGCCGGATTCGGCTTCAGGCTGGCGGTACGTCCCTCCCACACCGACCAGGCCTTGGCCGCAGCCATACGCTTGATCTCATTCTCACCGGTCAGCTGCCGGTGGTAGGCCTGCAACAGGTCAGCCCGTTCGGCTTGTGGAATTGGGGCGACGAAATCCTCCCAGTAATCGGGAAAGATCTTGCTCGCACCCGACTGATAGAACCAGGAGATCTCTTCCTCACGACAGAGAAAGATACCTCGCAATATCAGACCGAGTACCTGCTCGGGATGGGTCTCGGCATAGGCCAGGGCCAGGGTGGAACCCCATGAGCCACCAAACAGCAACCAACGCTCGATACCCAGCGTCTGCCGGATCGCTTCAATATCCGCCACCAGATCCCAGGTGGTATTGTGCGTCAATCCGGCATGGGGCGTGGAGCGACCGCAGCCACGCTGATCAAACAGCACCACACGATAGGCTTGCGGATCAAAAAAACGTCTGTGGTAAGGTTCGCAACCAGCCCCCGGCCCCCCGTGAAGGAAGAGCACAGGTATCCCCTCCGGATTGCCGATTTGCTCAATATAGAGCTGATGGCCACCACTGACCTCAAGGTGCTGAGAGGTATAGGGTTTGATTGCCGGGTATAAGTCTTTCATTTAATTGAGTAAAATACTATGTAGGATAATTCCTACATCAATAGTGTCTTATGCTCAGGAGGGCTTCAGGGAAGATTAAGCTTTGCCAACCAAGCCGACGACCACAAGCCCGACTGCATGGAATGCGTCGGGCTTTTTCTTGCCTGCTTAAAATACCCGAGTGTACCCCAGCCTGATCAATCCCGTGAGGCGCGCTTGCGCTCATGCTCCTTCAGATGTTTCTTACGGATGCGGATCGCGTTCGGCGTAACCTCTACCAGCTCGTCGTCCTCGATGAACTCCAGGGCCTGCTCCAGACTATAGCGCAATGGCGGCGTGAGCATGATGGCGTCATCCTTGCCGGAAGCACGGACATTGGTCAGCTGCTTACCCTTCAGAGGATTGACCACCAGGTCGTTCTCCCGCGAGTGGATACCGACGATCTGTCCCTCGTAGACCTCGTCACTCGGCTTCGAGAAGAGACGTCCCCGCTCCTGCAGGTTGAACAGGGCGAACCCGAGTACCTTGCCCTGACCGTTGGAGATCATGACTCCGTTCTTGCGCGGCGCGATGCCACCGTGAGTGGCCGGGCCGTAGTGGTCGAAGACGTGGTAGATCAAGCCAGTACCTGAGGTACTGGTCATGAACTCGGTCTGGAAACCGATCAGACCCCGTGAAGGGATGATGTAGTCGAGGCGGACGCGGCCCTTGCCATCCGGCATCATATCCTTGAGCTCACCCTTACGCGCACCCAGCGCCTCCATGATGGTGCCCTGATGGGCCTCCTCCACATCGACGGTGAGCTGCTCGTAGGGTTCACAGACTTCGCCGTCAACTTCACGGAAGATGACCTCAGGGCGTGACACCGCCAGCTCAAAGCCTTCACGCCGCATCGACTCGATGAGCACAGAGAGATGGAGCTCGCCACGACCGGAGACCTTGAACTTCTCCGGGTCGGTACCCTCCTCGACCCGCAACGCCACGTTGTGGATCAGCTCCCGCTCCAAGCGGTCCTTGAGCTGGCGCGAGGTCAGATATTTTCCCTCGCGGCCGGCAAATGGAGAGGTGTTGACCTGAAAGGTCATGGAGACAGTGGGCTCATCCACGCTGAGATTAGGCATCGCCTCCACATGTTCCGGATGACACAGGGTATCGGAGACGTTAGGCGCCTCCAGGCCGGTAACGGCGATGATGTCGCCGGCAGCAGCAGAATCGACCTCGAAGCGATCCAGCCCCAGATAACCGTAGACCAGGCCGATCTTGGCCCGGTACTGCTCGCCATCGTACTTCACCACGACCACCTGCTGGTTGGGCTTGACCCGGCCGCGGGTCACGCGGCCGACGGCGATGGCGCCGACGTAACTGTTGTAGTCGAGATTTGAAATCTGCATCTGGAAAGGACCTTCCGGGTCCACCTCTGGTACGGGACAGTGCTGGACGACGGTCTCGAACAGGGGCGTCATGTCTCCGGAACGCACATCGTTGTCGAGTCCGGCATAACCATTGATCGCTGAGGCGTAGACGATAGGGAAATCGAGCTGTTCGTCGGTCGCCCCCAACTGGTCGAAGAGCTCGAATACCTGGTCAATCACCCAGTCCGGGCGAGCACCGGGCTTGTCGATCTTGTTCACCACCACAATGGGACGCAGGCCGTGCTTGAACGCCTTCTGGGTTACGAAGCGGGTCTGCGGCATGGGGCCTTCCTGGGCATCCACCAGCAACAGTACTGAATCGACCATCGACAATACCCGCTCCACCTCACCACCGAAATCGGCGTGTCCGGGGGTATCCACCACATTGATGCGGTAGCCGTTCCAGCGGATAGCGGTGTTCTTGGAGAGGATGGTGATACCTCGCTCCTTCTCCTGGTCGTTGGAATCCATCACCCGTTCCACTACGCCAAAGCGCTCTCCCAAGGTCCCGGATTGCTTGAGCAATTCGTCCACGAGGGTGGTCTTACCATGGTCAACGTGGGCGATGATGGCGATGTTTCTGAGTGACTGAATCACGAAGGCTTTCCTGCAAGAAAAAGAGGGCGGATTATACCTATATATGGCGGAATGTCTGTGTAAAATTTGGAAGCCTAATGATTTCAGTTACTTACAGAGCCTTTTAAGAAATATTAAGAAATACAATCGACAACCGCCTTTGATAATAAGAAGTGTGTCATGAACAATTCCTAATTTTCGTTATTAAACAGTCTGTTAGGCATTATTGCCTGGCGTGAACAAGATTGAGCCTGACTCTATCCAAGCTATTAGTGACTGGGCGCTGAGATTGTGCATAGCCCATGCGCCAAGCGGCCGAAAAGATAGCAAAAATTGTCGTTTATTCGGCCCCAGGGAACCTCTGCGCAAGTCATGGTCCAAAAACTTGCAGCCAATATGCGCTGTTCGGCGTTGCAGATCTTCTGCAATAACCCTTGAATCGGCACATTTTGATCGAATCTGCGCGGCCCAGAGTTATTAAGCGGCTCCCTTGCCTGTGTAAATTTTCTGCATGATCGGCATACCGCAAAACGGTAATAATCAAATACACCGGTCTACTTCTAGAGCTTGCACTGCCAAGGGTTTACGCACAGGATAGGCACCAACTCGCGGCCAGTGCACCTTATAAAGCCGGGGTTCACCCAACGGGCGAACACCCATAGCCACGATCACACAAAGTCATGCTAAAGAAGTGAAGAAGTCTATGAATCCTTCCGTCCTTGATCCCCTGCGCCAACATCTCTCCTCGCGTGTCATCGGCCAGACCGATTTTATCGACAGCATACTGATCTGCCTCTTGAGCGACGGCCATCTGCTCATCGAGGGGCTGCCCGGACTGGCTAAGACCACAGCGGTGAAAGCACTGGCCGAGGCCATCGAGGGAGATTTCCATCGCGTCCAGTTCACCCCGGACCTGTTGCCCTCCGACCTCATCGGCACCGATATCTACCGCCATGAGAAGGGAGAGTTCGAATTCCGCCCCGGCCCCCTGTTCCACAACATTCTACTGGCCGACGAGGTCAACCGGGCGCCGGCCAAGGTACAGTCGGCGCTGCTAGAGTCGATGGGTGAAAAGCAGATCACCGTCGGCCAGACCACCTACCAGCTGCCCCCCTTTTTCATGGTACTGGCAACGCAGAACCCGGTGGAGCAGGAGGGCACATACCATCTGCCTGAGGCGCAACTCGACCGTTTTCTGATGCAGGCCAATGTGGACTATCCCAATCGTAGTGAGGAGTTGCAGATCCTGGAGCTCGACAGCGCTCAGCAGAAGGAGAAACCGACCCCGTCCGACAAGCCCCTGACACAAAAGGAGCTGTTCGCCATCCGCCAGCAGATCGCCGAGCTCTACCTCGACCCCAAACTCAACAGCTATATCGTTGACCTGGTGCAGGCCAGCCGCAATCCGTCGGCTTACGATAAAGACCTGGCCCGCTGGTGCCGCTTCGGTGCTTCGCCTCGCGCCAGTATCGCCCTGGCCCGCTGCGCGCGTGCCCGTGCCTGGCTCGATGGTGACGAGTTCGTTGCCCCGCACCATATCCAGGCCGTGGCCCCCCCGATTCTGCGACACCGTATCCTCCTCACCTTCGAGGCGGAGGCCGAGGGGGTCACCACCGACGACTTCCTCTCCCGTCTGCTGGACATGGTGGCGATACCCTAGGGCTGAGTCAGAAAGCAGCCATGAGCCTCTATCCACAAATCGACGACCTGCTGGAGCTTCGGCACCAGGCCCATACCCTGGGACTGGCCTCGCATCATCTGGTCAACTCCAGCTTCAGCGGACTCTATGCCTCGGTCTTTCGCGGCACCGGCCTCGACTTCGAAGAGGTGCGCGAATACCGGGAGGGCGACGACATCCGCAATATGGAGTGGAACGTCACCGCCCGCACCAATCTGCCCCACCTGAAGATCTTCCGCGAAGAGCGGGAGCGTAGCGTCGTACTCTGCATCGACCGCGGCCCCCACATGAGCTTCGGCACCCGTGGCACCTTCAAGTCGGTACAGGCCGCCAAGGCCGCGGCCCTGCTCGGCTGGGCTGCCTCCCGGCTGCATGATCGGGTCGGCGGCATGCTCTTCGGCGACACTGAGCAGGGCATGCAGTATTTCCGTCCGACCAAGGATCGCCGGGCGCTCTGGCGTCTGCTTCACGCCCTGACCGTGGAAGGGACTACCGAGTACCCCTCCAACGACTGCCTGGCCGAGGCGCTGCAGAGAGCCGACCGGGGCACCGTCACCGGCTCTCTCATCTTCGTCATCGCCGACATGAACCGGGAGATCCAGCACCTTGAGCAGACCCTGGGCCGCCTCACCCAGCACCACACCCTGATGCTGCTGCCCATCGACGACCCAGCCGACCGGGAGCTGCCGGAGATGGGCCGGGTCACCTTTGTCGGCCCCGACGGCCAGGCGATGGAGATCGACACCGCAAACCGGCAGGCGCGGGAGCGCTACACCCGGGAGTGGGAGGAACGCCGCCAGCGGCTGCAGGGTTTGAGCAATCGGCTCGGCATCACCCTGATGCCGGTGGCCACCCACGAAGAGATACACATGGTGCTGAGCCGCGGCTTGGCCAAACACTACGGGAGAAAGTAGCAGGCTGTGGACCCGTTACGCGACATCCACGGTATCGACCCCGCCCCCTGGTGGCCCCCGGCTCCCGGCTGGTGGCTGGTGTTGCTGGGTCTGTTGCTGATGGTCCTGCTGGTGGTCTGGCTGCTGCGTCGCAGACGTCTCTACCCCCTGGGCCGCTGGCAACAGGACGCCCGCCGTCGGCTACTGGCACTGCGACGAAGCATGAAACGGGAGCCGGCGAAAAAGGTGGCGGGAGAGCTCTCAGAGTTGCTGCGCCGCATCGCCATCGCCCGCTGCGGCCGTGAGCAGACTGCAGCCCTCACCGGAGAGATGTGGCTCGACTGGCTGCAGAGCAATGACACCACCGGCTTCCCCTGGCGCGAGAAGGGGCGCTTGCTACTGGAGCTCCCCTACGCCCCACCCGATCGCACTGCCGACAAGGCGACCCTGAGTGAGCTGATCGAAGCCGCTCTGCACTGGGTCAGCGAGGAGGCGTGCCATGTTTGAGTTTCACTGGCCCTGGATGGGGCTCCTGCTGCTCCTGCCACTGCTGGTGCGCCTCTTCTGGCTGCGGCCGGCAAGCGAGCAACACGACACGGTGGAAGGCAACCAGACCACCCTGCTCCACCCCATGCTCGGCCATCTGCAGAGCGCCTTCGAGAGCCGCAAACCACGCGCCCCCCTCAGCGTCCATTTGCATGCCTGGCTGCTCTATCTGTTGTGGGCGGCGCTGGTGGTTGCACTGATGCGGCCGCAGTGGCTGGAGCCCCATACCGAGAACCGCACCGCCGGTTACGACCTGATGCTGGCGGTCGACACCTCCCGTTCCATGACCGCGCTGGACTTCACCCTCGACGGCGAGCAGGTGAGCCGCATGCAGGTGGTCAAGGGGGTGGTCAGCCAGTTCATCCAGGGGCGTCAGGGCGACCGGGTCGGATTGGTGATCTTCGGCAGCCGGGCCTATGTGCTCTCCCCGCTCACCTTCGATCTGGATGCGGTCGACAAGCTGCTCAAGGAGCTGGTACCGGCGATCGCCGGGCCGGCCACCGCCATGGGCGACGCCATCGGTCTGGGGGTGAAGAAACTGCGTGAACGGCCCGAGGGCTCGCGGGTGCTGATCCTGGTCACCGACGGCAAGAACGAGGGCGGTATCATCCCACCCCTGAAGGCAGCCCAGCTGGCCAAACAGGAGGGCATCAAGATCTACACCATCGGTGTCGGCAGCAACGAGAAGCGGGTACGCATGCTCGATGCCGACATGCGCAGCTACGTCTGGGCCGAGGGGCTGGGCTTCGATGAGGAGACGCTAAAAGAGATCGCCCGCATCACCAACGGCGCCTACTTCCGCGCCACCGACACCGAGGCCCTGGAGAAGATCTACCAGCGCATCGGCGAACTGGAGAAGACCGAGGCCGAGTCGCGTACCCTCTACATCCCACGCCCCCTCTATCAGTGGCCACTGGCCTTTGCCCTGCTCTGCCTGCTGGTACTGGGGCTCTACCCGGAGGGCCGCGCCCGCCGGCTGAAGGGGGGCGGCTATGCCTGAGGCCGGTTTCCACTTCGCCCGCCCCGAGTGGCTGTTTGCCCTGCTGGGACTGATTCCGGTGCTGGCCTGGCTGGTCTTCAGTGTGGTGCGCCCGAGCAAGGGGCCGATCCATCGCTACGCTGACGAACATCTGCTGCCCCACCTCACCGGGGTGCGGGAACTCGACGTCAACGAACGCTGGAGCCGCTTCTCCCGCTGGTCGCTACTGTGGATTCTTCTGGTACTGGCACTGGCCGGCCCGCACTGGGACTACACCGACATCGAGGCCTTTTCACCCGTCAATGAACTCGTGATCCTGCTCGATATCTCCCGCTCCATGAATGTGGCCGATGAGGCCCCCTCGCGGCTGGCGCGGGCGCGTCAGGAAGTGCAGGACCTGGTGCAGATGAACAAGGAGTTGCGCATCGGCCTCATCGCCTTCGCCTCGGTACCGCTGGTGATCTCCCCCATCACCGAAGACAGCCAGAGCCTGCTCAACGCCCTGCCGGCAGTGAGCACCGATCTGGCCCGTCTCCAGGGCAGTCGCCTCGATGCCGCTCTGGAACGGGCGAAACAGCTGCTTGGCAAGGGTGGAAACGGCCGCAGCATCCTACTCATCAGTGACGGTGATTTCGACGAACCCGATCTGAGCAGCAAGATCGGCGAGCTCAAGCGCGAAGGCATCAACCTCCATGTGCTCGGCATCGGCACAGCGGGTGGCGGCCCGATCCCGGCCCAATCGGGGCAGGGTGACCTGCTGCGCGACCGCAGCGGCCGCATTATCGAATCCCGCCTCAACGAGCGGCTGCTGAAACGGCTGGCAGAAGCAGGCGGCGGCCGCTACATCAAGGCCGACTTCCGTGATCAGGACAGTGAAGCCATCCTTGAGTTGACCACCGGCGATGTGGGCCAGCCGACACCAACCCAGCAGAAGACCCGGGTCTGGAACGAACACTTCTACTGGCTGTTACTGCCGCTGATGCTGCTCCTCCTGCCCCACTTCCGGCGCAAGTCCCGGGAGTCCGTATCATGAGACGCCTGTCGATACTGATCCTGCTGCTACTGCCCCTGGCCTCCCAGGCGGCGCCAAAACTGTTCCTCAACCAGGAACAACAGGCCGCTGATGCCTACCAGCAGGGTCACTATGAAGATGCGGCCAAGGATTTTCAGGATCCCTACCGCCGCGGCGTAGCCCACTACCGCACCGGCGACTACGAGGCGGCAGCCAGGGATTTCAGCCAGGTAGAACGACCCGAAGTCAAACAGGACGCCCTCTACAACCTGGGCAACAGCCGCTATCGGATGGAAGACTACCAAGGCGCCATCGATGCCTATGACTCGGTGCTGGAACAGAACCCGGACTACGAGGATGCACGCTTCAACCGGGCCCTGGCTCAGGAAAAACTGGCGCAGGAGCAGGATAAGCAGAAACCTGAGGAAGAGCAGCAACAGACTGAGAAGGAAAAAGAAAAAGAAAAAGAGAAGGAGAAGGAGAAGAAAAAACAGGAGAAAAAGGAGGATCAGGAGTCCGGCCAGGAGCAACAACAGCAGGAACAGCAGAGCGGCGATCAGGAACAGGAGCAGGAATCCCAATCCGGCGACAAGGAACAGGAAAAGCAGCAGTCGGGAGAATCCGAGTCGGAGCAGCAGAGCTCGGGTGACCAGCAGCAGGATCAGGAGAGCCAGTCCGGCAGTCAGAAACAGGAGCAGGAATCCGACTCTGGCGAACAGGAAAAAGATCAGCAGCAGGGTTCGGGCGACAGCGGCGACGAGTCATCCCAGCAAGGTGAACAAGATCAGCCGCAGGATCAGGGCGCCGGTAAAGAGCAGCAGGAAGAGCAGCAAAACCAGGGCGAGCCCGAAGGCGAGCAAAAGCAGAGCGGCGGCAAAGAGCAGAAAGAGTCTGCTCAGGGGGGCGACCAGAACTCGCCACAAGAGGGACAAACGGGTGAAGAACAAAAGCAGGAAGCACTGAACGGCGGCCGGCAAGAGGATAAGAATCGGGATCAGGGCCAGACGGAGCAGCAGCCAACACCCGAAGAGAAACCTGGACAACAGACCGACGAAAACTCTGCTAACCTCGAAACACCTCAGGAGAAAAGAGAGCAGGCCGAGAGCCCGATGGGCGGCGGTAAAAAGCCTGGCCAGGAGCCGGGTGAAATGCCCCTCCCACCGCAGGATGCAAAACAGACCGGCGCCGTGGATCAGGTCGACCAGAGCGGTGAAGAGCCCTCCCCGGAACAGGGTGGTGACTCACTCACCAGTGGCGGCAGTGAAGCGCGGCTGCCCTTCAGTGGAGGGCAGGCCCTGATGGAGCAGTGGCTGGAGCAGATCGAGGGCGATCCCGCTCAGCTGATGCAACGACAGTTCCGCCTGGAAGAGAACAAATACCTGCGCGCGAAAGGCGGCCAGGACCGGGAGACCCGTCCCTGGTGAGCTAAAAACATCCATCTCGCAACATACGGTAGGGTGGGGCTTGCCCCACCGAACACGAGCATCCGGCACCAAACACCTCGCAGGTAAGGCGTCAGTAACCGGTACAACAAAGCCGACACCCACAGTCCACTGGAACGGCAATAACAGGGGGAAGCATACCCCCGTCAATGGGAGGCAGTATGGCAACAGCACCGCTCAACGTCCGGCGTCTTTGTATCGGCTTACTGCTGCTTGCCTGGATATCCCCCCTAACGGCCAATCCCTATAACCGCGCACCCTGGCAAGCACTGCCACAAGGCCAGTGGACCTACCCCCCTGCCGACTATCGGCAATCAAACAACGGAACCCCCTCGCCGGCGCCAGCCCAACAACAGCCCGCCTATGGCCGCTGGCCGGGCATGCAGCCCCCCGGCTATGCCCAGCAGGGTTACCAACCGAGCCAGTCAGAACCACCCCGCATTGAAGCCGAACTCTCTCAGCTGACCCCCTATGTGCAACAGGGAGTCATCCTCAAACTGAGCCTGGTGAGCCAAAATAACCTGTTGACCGCCGTACCGCAGATCGCCGAGAGCGATCAGCTGACTCTGCAGCTGCTGGAAGGCCCCAGCACCTACTCCCGAACCCGCAAGGGCAAGCAGGAGATCGTCAACGACTACTTCTATGAAGTGATTCCGCTGCGTCCCGGCACCCTGCAACTGCCGGCCATCAGCTTCAGCGGCGAAGAGGATCAGACCTCCGGTTACACACACAGCAGCCGGCATTTCGACCTGGCCGTATCGCAACTGCAGGCGTTGCAGGTTCGCCCGGCCAATCCCGCATCCAGCCCCTGGTTGCCGCTGGAGCAGCTCGATCTGCAGGTGACGCTGCCGAGGCAACTGGAAGCGGCAGCGGGCAAGCCACTACGCTTGAGTGTGGAGCTCACCGCGAGCGGTATGGACGGCAACCAGCTTCCCAGCCTGGAATCGCAGCTCAAGAGCGACGCCTTCCGGGTCTACCGGGACCGTAGTCAGGTGGAGACCAGTCTCAACCGCAACAACCACAAGATCGTCGGCCGGCGTAGCGAGCAGTTCACCCTGGTGCCCCAGTACGGCGGAGACCTGAGCCTGCCGCAGCTCTCGATCAACTGGTGGAACACCCGCAGCAATTCACCTCAACGCACCTCATTCCCGATGCAGCCCATTGCCGTGACCGGTGCCCGCCGGCCAGGCAGCTTCTTTAACAGCGACGAAGAGAGCACGCTGTTTCTTTCCGGCGCATCCTCAGCCTTCTGGGTTCCCCTCTCCATTGTCTTCGGCGTGATCTTCGGCTACTGGCTGGCGATTTGGATCTCCCACCGGCGTAAAGGCGAGAGCGGCGCGAGCTCTCCGCTGCAACCCCTGGTCGCTTTCCTGCAGCGCCCGATGCGAGAGATGGCGCCCGCCTTCTCGCCCTTGAAAGAGCGGCTGCGTACCACCGGCCGCATCCTCAATCCGATCACCCGCTGGCATCGCTGGCGACGGCATCTGGTCGGCATGCTACCGCTGTCGGTGCGTTTCTATTTCTGTGTCCGCTTTGTCGACGAAGAGAACGATCCCGAGGTCTGGGGTTATACCCTGCGCTTTCTCGCCAACAAACACATGGGGCTGCCGCTCAACGCGCCCTACATCGTCATCGGCAAACACATTCTGGATTTCCACCCGAAAGCGCAACCGCAGCAGATCCGCAGTCTGATCCATGAGCTGGAGGAGTCGATCTACGGTCACCAGCCCCTCGATTTCGAGCGCTGGAAAGAGGCCTTCAAGCATGAGATCAGACCCAGCATCAGACTCTGGCCTCGCCGATCATCAGACAAAAAGCCGCAGAGTCATACCAACCTGCCCAATCTCAACCCTGGCAGTGCCATCGGCAATTAAGTGGAGACAGGGGTATGGGCGAATGCTACTGAGTTAAGCGCGTTTGGGATCATATCCAACACCTTATGGTGGGGCAGGGCCCCACCCTACCGCTCCATTCAAGGTGTAGGGTGGGGCCCTGCCCCACCAACATCTGTTAAGTCGATGCCATCCGGGAATACCCCCCCAAAAATCAAACAGGCAACAATGGTGGCGGGATTTTTTCTTCTAATGCTTCAAATCACGACTTGATTCGCTCTCTTCGAGCAGCTCATGACAACGCTTTTTGGCGATAAAAAACCTACCCCTTGCCCTCGCCATTCCGCTTTGCCTTTGCCTTGGCCCGCTGGCATTATGTGGCGAAAATCGCAAAGAGCTGTATGGACATCATTCTCGCACTGATCCCCGCCGCCCTGCTGATCTGGGCCATCATCATCTACAACCGCTTGGTACGTGACCGCAACCGCGTGCTCGCCGCGTGGAGTGATATCGATGTTCAGCTCAAACGGCGTCACGACCTGCTGCCCAAGCTGGTGGAGGCGGTCAAGCAGTACGCGGGTTACGAGCAGGCCACCCTGAGTGCGATTGTCGAACTGCGCACTCGCGCAGCCGCTGCCACTAAGATTGGCGAACGGGGTGATCTGGAAACGGAACTGGGCTCAGGTATTCAACACCTGCTGGCTCTCGCAGAGGCCTATCCGGACCTCAAGGCCAATCAACACTTTCTCGATCTGCAGCACAATATCACTGAGGTGGAGAATCATATCCAGTACGCCCGCCGCTACTACAACGGCTCAGTGCGCAATCTCAATACCCGTATCGACTCCTTTCCCGACCTGCTGATCGCTCAGGCGTTTGGCTATCGTTTTGCCGACTACTTCGCCCATAAGGAATGACATGAAGCGTCTGTTGCTGTTGCTACTACTCTCCCTGACCGCCTTAACCGCCCAGGCTGAGGAACGTATCCTCGACTTCAACAGTGACATTACTGTCTTCGGCGATGGCACCATGGGGGTGACCGAGACCATCAAGGTTCGTGCCGAGGGTCAGCAGATCAAGCGCGGCATCTATCGTGACTTCCCCACCGATTACCACGATGCCAACGGCAACCGCTATCACGTGACCTTTGACATCGTCAGCGTGAAGCGCGACGGATACGAGGAGGATTATCACACCGAACGCCTGGACAACGGTGTACGCGTCTATATCGGCAGTGCGGATCATTTCCTCGCTGTCGGCGAATACACCTATACCCTCAGCTACCTCACCAGCCGCCAACTCGGTTTCTTTGCCGAGCATGACGAACTCTACTGGAACGTTACCGGCAACGGCTGGGAGTTTCCCATCGATCATGCCAGTGCCAGGGTCCACCTGCCGACCGACATGCAGAGTCACCAGATCACAACAGAGGCCTACACCGGCGCCACCGGTGACAAGGGCCGGAACTACCTTGACGAGACCCTGAGTGACGGCGCCTATTTCGAAACCACTGAACCGCTTGGCGCCCAACAGGGCCTGACCATCGTCGTCGGTTGGCCCAAAGGAATTGTGCACGAACCGACGCGTCAGGAGCGCCTCGTCTGGCTACTCAAAGACAACACCGATCTGGCGATCGGCCTTGCGGGTCTGTTGCTGCTGTTCTGTTTCTATCTGCTGGTTTGGGTGCGTGTAGGGCGCGACCCGAAACCCGGCGTGATCATCCCCCAATACGAAGCCCCAGCCGGTCTCTCACCCGGTGCCGTACGCTTCATTACTCAGATGGGGCATGACGACAAGAACTTCACCGCCGCGCTGGTGAGTCTGGCCGTTAAGGGCTATGTCAAACTACTGCAGGATGACGACGACTACACCGCACAGCGTACCGATAAACCCGCTGGCAATGATCTCGGGCCGGGCGAAAAGGCCTTACTCAAAGCACTCTTCAGCGACATGAAGAAGAGCGTAGCGTTCAAACAGAAGCACCATAAGCGCATCAAGGAGGCCATCAATGCGAATCGATCGGCGCTACTGAACAACTACGACAAAGTCTACTTTTTGACCAACAGCTCCTGGCTGACCCCCGGCATCCTGATCACACTGGTCACGGTGGTGGCCGCAGTATTGTTCAATCCCGATGGCGATGTCTTAGTTGCCGTGTTCATGAGTGTGTGGCTGTCAGGTTGGTCGGTAGGCGTGTTTTTTCTGCTACGCATGGCCTATAACGTCTGGCGCTACTCCGACGGCATCATGGGCTACGGATCGGCAATCGCCTCCACCCTGTTTGCCCTGCCCTTCCTGGTGGGAGAGTTGTTCGGACTTGGCGTACTCGTCTACGCCACTTCGTTCTCCTTGATTATCATTCTTGCCGCCCTCTTTAGCGTCAACGCGGCGTTCTATCAGTGGCTCAAAGCACCGACCCGCGCCGGCCGCGCCGTGCTCGACAAACTGGAAGGGCTGAAGCTCTATCTCGAAGTAGCGGAAAAGGATGAGTTGCAATTCAAGCACCCGCCGGAAAAGACACCGGAGCTGTTCGAACGGCTCTTCCCCTATGCCATGGCGCTCGACGTTGAACAACGTTGGGCAGAACGCTTTACCGCCGTCTTCGCCAATCTGGAAAGCGCCACTTCAACAGCCACGCCATCGGCGACTTTGCCGGCAGCCTGGGCGACTCCATGAGCAGCGTCATCTCCTCCTCCTCCACCGCACCCGGCTCCAGCTCCGGCAGCAGCAGCGGTGGCTTCTCGAGCAGCGGCGGCTCATCGGGTGGCGGCGGCGGAGGCGGTGGCGGCGGCGGCTGGTAGCGGCGTCTGCCTGGCCGACCTGTTTCAGCGTCGATGCACCCCCCGCTAATAGACAGCGGCTGCCCCGCTGTCAGCGGGGGTTTTTTAACCTGTGATGTCGTACTATTCTATGGCTAAGCGGCCGAAAGATTGCCTATAAAAGTCCAGATTCCGGGGACGTAGCTCAGCTGGGAGAGCGTCGCGTTCGCAATGCGAAGGTCGGGAGTTCGATCCTCCTCGTCTCCACCAATTCCAATCA
>JARRNY010000088.1:0-15021 GCA_037384445.1 Candidatus Thiodiazotropha sp. | reverse complement strand
CGCAAACAGCGATGGCAACATGAACGCTCCCGCTTCATTGTGTTGGCAAGGGATATCACCGATCGCAAGCTGACCGAGGAGAGCCTCTACCTGTTCGCCAATGCCTTCAAGCACAGCGGAGAGGCGATCATGATAACCGATCACGAGAATCGGATCGTCGCTGTCAATCCTGCTCTGCAGCGGCACACCGGCTTCGATTACCATGAGTTGATTGGAAAGAATCCGCGCATTCTCGCCTCCGGATATGCCTCCCGGGATACCTATCGGCAGATGTGGGCCGCCCTGAATGAGTCGGGTTATTGGCAAGGGGAGTTGTGGGACCGTAACAAGGATGGCGGAGTCTATCCCAAATGGACCGCTATCTCGGCCATACGTAACACCAGTGGCGAGGTGACGCACTATATCGCCGGCTATACCGACATCAGCGAGCGCAAGGCGGCGGAAGAGCAGATTGAGTTCATCGCCCATCATGACGTGCTGACGAGCTTGTTTAACCGCTATAGCCTGGAAGAGCGGTTGGAGCAGACTCTACTGAATGCCCAGCGTAAGACGGAGCAGGTGGCGGTCATGTTCATCGACATGGATCGTTTCAAGAATATCAACGATTCCCTGGGACACCATACGGGCGATGCGCTGCTGGTGGAGATTGGCAAGCGTATCGAGAGCGTGGTGAGAAGCAATGATATCGTGGCCCGCCTTGGCGGGGACGAATTTATTGTTGTGTTGAGCGATGTGGACTCCGATATGGCCGTTGGCGGGGTAGCCGCTCAGCTGGTCGCGCATCTTGGTAAGGGTTATCAAATCGAGGAGAAGCTCCTGCACATCACGGCCAGCATAGGCATCAGTATGTTTCCGATCGATGGTGAGGATGCGGAGACGTTGATGAAGCACGCTGATGCGGCCATGTATCACGCCAAAGATAAGGGCCGTAACAACTTCCAGTTCTTTACCGCTGCGATGAATCTGGCTATCGAAGAGCGCATGGTGGTGGAGAGTGAGATGCGCACTGCCCTTGAGCGTGGAGAGTTCGAACTTTACTACCAGCCAATTTGTGATGCGCAAGGAGAGTGGCGTGGTCTTGAAGCGCTACTGCGATGGCAGCATCCGAAGAAGGGCTTGATTGCGCCGGGGATGTTTATCCCGATTGCGGAAGAGTCGAGATTAATCCTGCCCATCGGCCAGTGGGTGATCGAAGAGGCATGTCGGCAGAGTGCTGTCTGGCAGGAGTCTTGCGGCCTTAGTTTGCCGATCTCGGTCAATCTCTCGGTGCACCAGCTCTACTCTGCGGGGTTGGTTGATCGGGTGAGTGAGCTGTTGGACGAATACAAAATCGGCGCAGGGAGATTAAAGTTTGAGGTCACCGAATCGGCCGCCATGGATAACCCGGAGCTGGCGATTGAACAATTGCATAAGCTGCGCGACAAAGGGATTGAACTGGCAATCGATGACTTTGGCACCGGCTATTCGTCACTGGCCTACCTGAAGAGGCTGCCAATCCATATACTGAAACTGGACCGCACCTTTGTTGACGATATCGCTCACGATGAAAACGATGCGATGATCAGTGCGGCCTCGGTGGCTTTGGCGCACAATCTTGGGCTTGGGGTGGTCGCCGAGGGTGTGGAGACGGAAGAGCAGCGGGATTTTCTCGTGCACCATGGGTGCGATTTTCTGCAGGGCTTTCTGTTCAGTCGTCCGATACAGGCGGATCAGGTGCTGTCTCAGTATCAAAGTCTCAAGGCGCTGACGAGCCGATAGTGTCAGCGTGTCTGAGCTGTTCTTTGCCATCGCGGAATTTGAGAGTACCCGCTCCGGTTGTTATAGCGTCGGATCAAATCTGTCAGTCATGTTGACTGACCGGCTTCGACATGGTTGTTATTATCCCGCGATTCGATTTTTCAGTTGAGGTTAAGTCCATGCCCCAAGACACTCCACCCCAATCCAGCGATCGCTATATCAGCTTCGAAGGCATCGACTGCGACGGCGACGCCAGAGCATTGATGGCATCGATCGAGCGCATGTTGGAACTACCGGGGCGCAGTAATGCCTTCTGGGAGTATTTTATGAAAAAGCGCGAAGGGGGCTCGGGACCCAAGCCGGATGCCCTGTTTCTGATTCACTCCAATATCAACCAGGTGCGTGAGTTGTTCGAGACCTGGGGTGACGAAGCGGCAATGGAACTGTTGGTAAAGCTCGAAGAGGAGTGTTGCTGAATAGGCTCAACCTGGCAACTCAGTGTGCCGGATTGAAGGTTTGCCCGCAGATCGCCTGTGCGATCCAGTGCCTGCAGCGGAAAAGGGACCAGCATGTTCGGGATGGTCTGAGATACACGGAGAGGAGATGTGCGGCTAGGATTATCTCTTGCGCTTTGCGCACTATTTCTGAGTTCTCATTTGCTTGCAAGTGACGCGTGCCCAATTGAAGGGAGATGGAAATCGAATGAAGAAAAAACCTTGGATAATATGCGTAGGGCAAACTTAACTGATAGGCAATGGGAGATTCTGGGAAATGGATTTTTTGGTAGATTGGTTCTTGATATGGATTGCAAGGGATTTATATCGTATTTCGATGGTGAGGTTTCAGAGGTAAGCTTCGAAAAGGTTGTTGTTAGAGGAAATAGAGTTACAGCAAGCTATTACGATCTGGATCGTGAAAAGGAGATATGTAGAACCGTGGTAATCGAGCAGAATTGTTACTCGATGAAATTACCGGGTTTAAATTTCTCAGAAGTTTTCTGTCGGGTTGAGTAATGAAAACTCAGTCATTGTAAAACCGGAGTGGTTGTTTGTCTGGATGCCCGTGTATTGCATAAGGGGGTTGTGGTAAATGAATATGAGAATACGGCAAGGAGGAAGCTGAGTCTTATTGGGAGCAAAATACATCGAGCAATACTTGCGGATCTAGTTGAGCTGAAGAGGGTAGGCGTGTTCGATTGGTTGTCAAATGGTAATAAGTTAACCCTTATCTGGCATTCTGATTCCTCTGGTGGGTAATATGACTAACATTCCTTGCGAACTCAAAGCAGGCAAGAGTCAACAGATGAATTTTATGCAACATTACCACGAGATTAACAAATGTGTGGAGCCAATTACTCTCCTCCTCGTGCGGTTTCGGTGAGGCTGATGACGCAAGCCTGTTTGTGCAAAGTTGGGAATCAAGAGGGCGGGTTTTGAGCAACGAATTTCTTTCAAATGTGGAATCATTTAATCAAGAGTACTCTTCGATCAGAATTAACTCTCAGCTCGAAACTATCACTTTGCCTTTCTGGTCTATGGAGCAAATCAATAGTGGCCTGATGCTTCGAGAAGAGTGGGGGGTTCCACTAAATTTAATCCCATTTCAAGGGGATTGGCATGAGCTCCTTTGCCTTGATCGGGAAACGGGTAAGGTTGTTTATCTGACTGATGACCGAGAAGTTGTCTTTAGCTGGAGTGATACAGAAGAGTTTATTGCTTCTCTATGCAAAGAAGAGATGGATTCTGATGAGAATTCAGGAATAACAGTCACCAGGATAGCTCCAGGGCTTTTAGATAAATTGAATAAATATAAGCAAAATAAGTAAGCGAAACACGAGTGTGCGATGTTCTTTACTACTACGCACTGTGCGCCATATCTGACAAGGTATAAGTAATCGATATGCAGTGGAGTTTGGTTGAGCGGCATATTCAGGGCGATCCATCGGATTTATTCGAGGTCTACTTTTACGATCTTGATCCTCGCTCCTGGGGAAGATTGTTTACATGGATTAGTGGAAAGGTATCTCTTCTGGATTGTCAGTTCGGCCGATTGGGTGTTGATGAGCTGGATCTGGATCAATTCTTGAAGGGTAGTATGTTCTATATTGCCCACATAAAAACTTCCGATGAATTTGAACTATCGCTTTCTATCATTGAAGAGAAGGAGCTAACAATCGACATAGAAAAATGTGAGATAGATACGGAAGAGAATTTCACGAGGTTCTTGCGCCATATTATTGATATAGCAAAAGTGATTGAGTGTAATAACTATATAATGTGTCCAGAGTTTAAAACGGACAGTGCGTTTATTGTTAATGGAGTGCTCGTTTGAAGATGGCTTTAAACATGCATCATGGAAAAGTAAAGCTGTTCCAGCCCGGACTCTCCGCAAGTTTCTTAAAGGCTGGCAGAGAATTGGAGGGGGTATGGCTTATATCTTAGAGCCTGATGTGGCAGGAGGATGGGGAGACGGGACAATTGCTGATACCTCCTCTCATCCGCCGGTTATCCAAGAATTGGAATACAGGTTTGAGGGGTTGAGTGATGATGACATCTTGACCTCTTTCCCAGTGTATATAGTCACTGAGCGGCTGGCTAAGGCAATACAATCATCGCATCTAACTGGCTATGAATTATCGTCAATGAAAATATCAAAGTCGCAGGAGTTCCTCGAGTTATACTCAAATGCCGTTATGCCACAATACAGTTGGTTGAAAATCACTGGAGAAGATGAAAAATGCGATTTTTCAATTGGCTCTGATTTTAGGCTCGTGGTGTCAGATCGGGCATTTAGGCTGCTTAATATGTATAACCTATCCGAATGCGATGTAGAAGAGTGTTGAGTAATGATTCTCTAATCAATTGGTCAGCTAGAAAGCTTTTTATAACGCTTCAGTCGCTGCATGCGTTATTCGATCGACCAAGCGAAGCTATTACCATATTATTCTCGGGTTGAATGCTGTGGTGACTCACTCGATAGTTTCATGATGTTTCCTGCTGCTGGCAGGCAATGTAAAAAAACAACAATCGAGAATATGGAGTGAGTCATGAATCAAAATCAGAATAACCACCCCGATGATCTTTCCCGCCGAGATCTTTTGCTAGGCGCTGGCGCGGCCGCCGCATTGCTTGCGAGCGGTACCGTTCAGTCGATGGAACATATGCAT
Organism: Candidatus Thiodiazotropha sp.; assembly: GCA_037384445.1. Lineage (GTDB taxonomy): Bacteria > Pseudomonadota > Gammaproteobacteria > Chromatiales > Chromatiaceae > Thiodiazotropha. The sequence continues at coordinate 10,118 of JARRNY010000088.1, read as the reverse complement.
GGTGACCATGAGGGGCATCGCCATGAAGATCATGCGCCGAAGCATGCAGGACTTTTAAATGATGTGAACCATTGTGTCGACAAGGGGCAGCGCTGCGTTTCACACTGCTTTGTCGCCTTCAAAGAGGGGGATCTTACACTGGCGGATTGTGCCTCGAAGGCGCAAGAGATGCTTGCCATCTGCAAAGGGTTTTCATACCTGGTTACCTCAAACTCGATCTATCTGGTAGATTACGCGAAGGTCTGCCGTTCGGTCTGCTCAGATTGTGAGAGAGAGTGTGAAAAGCACAAAGACGATCACCAGGAGTGCAGGGATTGTATGGAAGCCTGCGCGAAGGTCGTTGAAACGATCAACAAGGTGTTGGCGTAGCTGATTTGCCTGGAGCCTGAGTCGATTTTCAAGCGCCAGATTTAATCAGGGCAAGCAGACCCTAAGTCAGTTCAGGAGATAGTACCGTCATCCAGCCGGGTCGACTCCTGCAGAAAGTCATAGCAGAGGTCGCGCAGTTTCTTGTCGCTGCGTACCTTCATCGCCGCGCGGGGATGCTGATTGAGATGGCCGCTGATACCGTAGATGTCGTTGAAGCCCCACTCGATCTCTTTGCGCAGGGGGACGAATTGTTCCTGTATCACCTTGTAGATTGGCTGCACATCGAACTTCGGGTTCTTTAAGAAGTTGAGTAGCAGTTCCAGGTTGCAGTTGCCGGCGCCACGGCCGATGCCGTTGACTGTCGCATCGAGCAGGTTGACGCCATCGATGATCGCCTGCTGGGTATTGCTGAAGGCGAGCTGTTGGTTGTTGTGGGCGTGAAAGCCAAGCTCCTTGCTCGGGGCATGCTTCTTGTAGAGCTTGAGGTAGTCTGTCACCTGCTCTGAGTAGAAGGCGCCGTAACTGTCAACCAGATAGAGATAGTCGAGCTCCGGTGTCTCCTCGACCTGATTGAGGGCCTCGATCAGATCGGTACGGATGGCGGCGGAACAGGCCATGATGTTGATGGTGGTCTGATAGCCGAGATCCTTGGAGCGCTTCACCAGGTCCAGGCCCTTGTCGATGTCGGGAACGTAGCAGGCGACCCGGGCCATATCAAAGGGGCTTTCGTCACGCGGCTTGAGGGCATTGACGTCAACCCGACCGATGTCGAACATCACCGCCACCAGGGGACGGAACTCACTGTCGCAGGAGTCGATGACCCGCTTCAGGTCGTCATCGTCACAGAAGTTCCACTTGCCGTACTTCTCTCGGGTGTACTCTTCACTGACAGCCAGCTTTTTACCCAATTCGATAATATCCACACCGGCATGGCAGGCTGATTGGTAGACCGCATTAACGAACTCATCTGTGAAGTGGTAGTTGTTGATCAGGCCACCGTCGCGGATGGTGCAATCCAGGACCTTGAGTTCTTTCCGGTACACGTGAGGCTTCCTCTATCAGGCGGGAACGACGGGCAGCCGTAGGACAGCTTTAGCGTGATTTCCGCGGATTCAAGTTTAAACGCCAGATGTTACCTGAAGCCGTCAGAGCAGACCACCGTCCCAGGCGTTGGATTTCCCGGTAAGGCGGAGGCATGCAGTGATTACTCGAGATAGCGGCCGACAGCGACGAGGTGGTTTATCCAGTAGGGGCTGTCCAGGCGCGAGAGGATGACTGCCTGCTCGCTGGTGGAGGCGTGGATAAAACGTCCGTCGCCAACATAGAGGCCGACGTGTGAGGCGCGCTTTTTTCGTTGGCGGAAAAAGAGCAGGTCTCCCGGTGCGATCTCCTCCAACGCAACCGTGTGGCTGTTTCGGAGTTGTTCTGCCGTGGTTCGGGGTATGGCAAGGCCGCTACGTTGATAGGCGTAGTAGATCAAGCCGCTGCAATCGAATCCGCGAGGGGTTTTACCCCCATATCGATAGGGTTTGTTCAGTTGCGCGAGGGCGGTTCTCACCGCGTTATGAGTTGCTTCGATGGGCGGTGAGGCGGTGGTGGTGTGTTGGGGGCTGACATAGGGGGAAGTGCCGCAGCCGGTCATCGCGAAAAGGATCAGCAGGCAGAGGGTCAGCGTGAGGCGGTCTGTGCGCCGGAGCGGGCGGAAATGGAGCAGAGAAAAATTGTGTGAAGCCGAATCCTCCGCCAGTTGCTGCTCAGCAACCAGTTGGGTATGGCTTGGCAGGTATGAGATCTGTGGCGGAATCATCGGGTCATCGAACGTGTTGTTCACTCTTCCAGAGCGTGGCTCGCATCAGAGGAACGCCATTCCCGACGAGCTGAGAGCAGCAATAAGAAGTGAGATAGGCCACGTTTTCTGTTTTTTTAGCTCGGATATCTTCTCTGGGGTGGTAAATCAAATTACCTCTGTCTGAAATTGAACTATAGTTCATAGTCCTCTTGTTAAAAATTGGATGACCCTTTTTCTGCGGTTCAGTATTAAAGGCGAGCGGTGGGAGGCTCGCAGTGTAGGCATCGAATATCCCAATGGATAGCTGTAAATCGATAGGGAGATTGAGTTAATGAGACCTTTCCTGGTTTGGCGTGATGACTGGCTGCTGGGGTTCGAATCTCTTGATGGGCAACATCTGGAGCTGGTCGAGATCTTAAATGAGTTACACCGATACCTGGTACATGACGGCGTGAGTCGGCATGTGGACAGGGGTGAGTTATGTCGCAAGTTGTTACATCTTTTGCAGATGACGCGGCGACACTTTGAGGATGAGGAGGCGCTGATGCTGACTCATGACTATGCCGGCGTAGAAGAGCATCATCGGGAGCACGCTCTATTAGTGGCGGAGCTTCATGATTGCATCCGGGAGATTGATACCGGCCACAAGCCCTTCACCCTGGCCACTTTGACCGCGCTCAAACACTGGCAGATAGATCATGTGATCAACAGTGATCGGGAGTTCGCCGACTATCTCAGGCGCAGGTTGCGACCGATCAGCGAAATCCCCATGAGCGCCAAACCCGACGAACGCTCGCCTCAACATCAGATGCAGAGGCGATAATCCGCAGGTTTGGTGAGTCTCACCGCAGCGTGCCCGGCGCCCTGTCAGTGCCGATGTTCTGTAAATGGCTTGGCTCAGGCGTGGCGCCGCACTCACTGCGCAGCTGCCAGGCAGTCGCCACCATATTTTCCAGAGCAGGAATCACCTCCTCCCAGCGACGGGTCTTCAGCCCGCAATCGGGATTGATCCACAGCCGTTCGGCGGGCAGGTGGGTCAACGCCAAGCGCATCAGGCGCGTCATACTCTCCTGCTGGGGGATAGCGGGTGAGTGAATGTCATAGACACCCGGACCTATCCCGTTCGGGTAGTCGAACTCCTCGAAACAGGCTAACAGCTCCATATCGGAGCGGGCGGTTTCGATGGTAATGACATCCGCATCGAGCTCGCTGATGGCGGGCATGATGTCGTTAAATTCCGAGTAGCACATGTGGGTGTGGATCTGGGTTATATCCTGCACACCGTTGGCGCTGAGACGGAAACCCTCCACCGCCCAGGCCAGATAGGCCGGCCAGTCGTTGCGCCGTAGTGGCAAGCCTTCGCGCAGGGCCGCCTCGTCGATTTGAATGGCGGCAATGCCGGCCGCTTCCAGCTCCAGCACTTCGTCGCGCAACGCCAGTGCCAGTTGCAGGCAGCTGCGCTTGCGCGGCTGATCATCCCGCACGAAGGACCAGTTCAGCATAGTGACCGGTCCGGTGAGCATGCCCTTGACCGGCTTGTCGGTCAGCGACTGGGCGAAGCCGATCCACTCCAGCGTCATATTCTTCAGCCGGGTAACATCCCCATACAGGATTGGCGGTTTCACACAGCGCGAGCCATAGGACTGCACCCAGCCGAACTCGGAGATAGCAAAGCCATCGAGCTGGGAGGCGAAATACTCCACCATATCGTTACGCTCGGGTTCGCCGTGTACCAGCAGATCAAGGCCGATCCGTTCCTGTTCGCGAATTGCAGACTCGATCTCCTGACGCATCGTCTCGATATAGTCGCTTTCGCTGATTGAACCCTGCCGATAGCGGCGCCGTGCCTGTCGTATCTCAGGCGTCTGCGGAAAGGAGCCGATGGTGGTGGTCGCCAGGATTGGCAGGCAGAGTCGCTGCTGCTGCAGTTCGCTGCGTTCAATATAGGGGCGGTTGCGTTGTGACATCTCAGGCGTGACCTGTGCCAGACGCGCCTCCACCAATGGATTGTGAACCCGCTGTGAACGTCGCCGCGAAGACACCGCCCGGGCGTTCTCTGCCAACGCCTCCGCGACGGCTTCGCGGCCAGATGAGAGTGCCCTGGCGATGAGCGCCAGTTCGTCGAGCTTCTCTGTGGCGAAACTGAGCCAGGACCGTATCTCCGGATCAAGCGCCTGTTCGTGTTGGAGTCCCATCGGCACATGCAGCAGGGAGCAGGAGGGGGCCAGCCAGAGACGCTCCCCGAGTCGGCTGGCGAGCGGTTCCAGCCAATCGAGCAGAGTGTTCAGATCGCTCTTCCAGATATTGCGCCCGTCGATCACCCCCAGGGAGAGGATCTTGTGTTGAGGTAGCCAGTCGACCACTTGAGCAACCTCGTTACGTGCCCGGCAGGCATCGAGATGGAGTCCTGCGACCGGGAGATCGCAGGCAAGCTGCAGATTGTCGCGTAGTTCGCCGAAATAGGTGGTCAGCAGGAGTTTGACCGGCGCACTCTGCAGCTGGTAGTAGGCCATGCGCAAGGCGTGTTGCCAGGCTGGCGAAAGGTCGGTGACCAGAATCGGTTCGTCAATCTGGACCCAGCTGGCGCCCTTTCTGTGGAGTTGGTCCAGCAGTTCGGCGTAGACCAGCAGCAGACGCCCCAGATGATCCAGCCGATCACCGTCGCCTTTTTGCTTGCCCAGCCAGAGGTAGCTGACCGGTCCCAGAATCACCGGCTTGACGCGATGGCCGGCGGCCAGGGCTTCGTCCATCTGCTTGAGCAGGGGTTCGGCGTGGAGATGGAAATGGGTCTCTGTATGAAACTCCGGGACCAAGTAGTGATAGTTGGTATCGAACCACTTGGTCATTTCGGCAGCAGCCAGAGGTTCTGCATCCGAGACCGCTCGCCCCCGGGCCACCTGAAAGTAGGTTTCCAGGCTTTCGCTCTCACCTGCGGCGTTAAAGCGGGGCGGCAGGTTACCGAGCAGAAAGCTGGTATCCAGCACATGGTCGTAGAGTGAAAAGTCGCCAACGCACTGCCAGTCGAAGCGACTTTGCAGTTGCAGGTTTTGCAGCCGCAGCCCTTGCGCGGTGTGCAACAGCGCCTGATGTTGACTCTCTCCCTGCCAGTAGGACTCGAGGGCAAATTTGAGTTGCCGGCGGTCTCCGATGCGGGGAAACCCGAGGATGTGGGTGGTTGCCATTGCTCTCTCCGTGATGTGTGAACGGGGCCGATTGTAGAGAGGCAATCAATGAAAATATAATGATGAATGCATAGCTAAGCATGAGAAATATTCATTGAATATCGACACCATTCACTTGCGCATCATTGCCGCACTGGCGCAACACGGCACCCTGACTGAAGCAGCCAATCAACTCTGCTTGACCCAGTCGGCGCTGTCACACCAGATCCGTCATCTGGAGCGCAAGCTGGGGACGCCGGTCTGGGAGAAGGTGGGCCGGCGGCTGAAGCTGACCGTGGCCGGAGAACATCTGCTGGAGACTGCCCGGCGGGTGTTGCCTCTGCTGGAGCAGACTGAGCGAACACTCAAGTCTTATGCCGAGGGCCGCTGGGGGGTACTGCGTGTCGGCGTCGAGTGTTATCCCTGCTACGAGTGGCTGACCGGGGTTATTGCCGACTACCTGGCCAGCATGCCGGAGATCGAGCTGGATATCGTGCATCAGTTTCAGTTCAGCGGCGTAGAGGGTCTGCTCGAACGCGAGATCGATCTGTTGATTACTCCCGATCCCGGGGTGCAGCCTCAGCTGGAATATGCCGGGCTCTTCGACTATGAACTGGTGCTGCTGCTGGCTGACTCCCATCCACTGGCCGGACTGCAGCGGGTGGAGGCGGCGCAGCTTGCGCAAGAGACCCTGATCACCTTTCCAGTGGCCGCCGAGCGGCTCGATATCCTGACCCAGTTTCTCTGGGGGCAGGGTATTCAGCGTACTCTCTATGCGGCGATTCGGCGCGAGGAGTCGTCTCAGCCCCATCTGCAAAAACTGATCGAGCTTGGCAGGCACTCCCCGGTCTGAGTCTAAGGCGACTTAGTTCAGGGCGGAGGATAGCCAACACCTTATGGTGGGGCTGGGCCCCACCCTACACTCCGGACCATTGGTAGGGCGGGGCCCAGCCCCAGTAAAAAAACTGTTAGCTAAGAAGCCTTCGGGTTTGAGACTTTAGTGGCAGGATGGATTCCGGTGCCGGTTGATATTGTCCAGGATCGTCTATTCTTAGTTCACGTTAGCACGGCGTCGCGCCGCTGCCATTTATCTGATCGACCCGGCGCTCGACCTGTTGGGTGTTGGGCTAACAAGCCAGGGTTGGCCTGTGAACCATTTTCTCGAGTGGCTTGATGACTGGTATGTCGGCATCCATGAGATCGATCGGCAACATCTTGAGTTGGCTGCACTGTTCAATCAGCTGGCCGATTCGCTGCACTCGGCGTCGGTTAACGGTTGCGTGACAGCTTCGTCCTTGCCGCTGGTGGTTCAATTGCTCGATGAGACGCGGAAGCATTTCAAGGATGAGGAGCGCCTTGAAGCATTGGCTGATCAACCATGTGATCGACGTCGATCTGGCATTTGCCCGCTTTCTTGAACGATCGTGATGGGACCGGCCCGTCGAGCCAGTCTGCTTTGGGCTACTTTTCAGGCATGTTTGTGTCGATCCAAGCTATCGAGTCACCCACATCCAACAGGGAATATTCCTCTTGATGAGTCGATATACTCGATGGTGTTGAGCCTGTGGCCAAGCAAGCCCAATACACCTTTCGCCGCTGAAAGTGGCTGCATCGCAGTGGCATCCAGGGAGTAGATGATGGCAGTCAGTGTGTTCGACCTGTTTAAGATCGGTATCGGTCCCTCCAGTTCGCATACCGTGGGGCCGATGGTGGCGGCTGGCCGATTCGTCAATCAGCTTGCCGGACTATCGCTGCTGCCGCAGGTGGCGCGACTGCATATCGAACTCCACGGTTCACTCGGCGCCACCGGTAAGGGGCACGGCACAGACAAGGCGCTGATGCTGGGCCTCATGGGTGAGGCTCCCGATACGGTGGAGGTCGAGGGGATCCGGTCCCGTATCGAAACCATTCGTAATGAGTGTCGGATCACCCTGGCCAGCGGTGAGAGGCTCGACTTCGATCCCGAGCGCGATCTCCTCTTTCTGCGCAACAGCCAGCTCGATTTTCACGCGAATGGTATGCGCTTCACGGCCCTCAATGCCAGTGGCGCCACCCTGCATGAAGCACGCTTCTATTCGGTTGGCGGCGGTTTTGTGGTGCAGGAGAACGCCGCTGGGGAACCGGAGCTGGCACAGGACCAGACTGAGTTGCCCTACCCCTTCAGCAGCGGTGATGAGCTAATGGCTCAGTGCGAGGAGCAGGGCCTCTCCATCAGTCACCTGATGCTGGAGAACGAACAGGCCTGGCGCAGTGAAGCTAAGATCCGCGACGGTCTGCTGGAGATCTGGCGGGTGATGCAGCGGTGTGTGGAGCGGGGCTGCCAAACCGAAGGGGTGCTTCCCGGCGGACTGAAGGTCAAGCGGCGGGCTCCGCGACTGTTTCGTCAGCTCAGCAGCGATGGGGAGCTGAATGCCGTTCCGCTCGGCACCATGGATTGGGTCAATCTGTTTGCCCTGGCGGTCAACGAGGAGAACGCCGCTGGCGGACGTGTGGTGACAGCGCCGACCAATGGCGCGGCCGGCATCATTCCCTCGGTGTTGCACTACTATTGGCGCTTTTCGCCGGGCGCCAGTGAAGACGGGGTAGTGAGATTCCTGCTCACGGCGGGCGCCATTGGGATGCTCTACAAGGAGAACGCCTCTATCTCCGGTGCCGAGGTCGGTTGTCAGGGTGAAGTCGGAGCAGCCTGCTCGATGGCCGCCGGTGCCTTGACCGAGGTGCTCGGTGGCACGCCGCAACAGGTCGAAAATGCGGCTGAGATCGGCATGGAGCACAATCTGGGGCTGACCTGCGACCCGGTCGGTGGGCTGGTCCAGGTGCCCTGTATCGAGCGCAATGCCATGGGCGCCGTGAAGGCGATCAATGCATCTCGCATGGCACTGCGTGGTGATGGCTCCCACTTTGTCTCGCTCGATAAGGTAATCAAAACCATGCGGGAGACAGGCGCTGATATGCAAACCAAGTACAAAGAGACCTCGCGTGGCGGTCTGGCGGTCAATTTAGTGGAGTGTTGAGAAGTCTTGTTTTTGAATTATGGGAAAATTACCGAAATGGGTAGTATCGAGTATTTTTCTGCCAGAAATGGACGGTTAGAATAAGCACCATGTCTGCTCTGCTGGATAGGGCAATTAAACGGCTGGCAGTAGTGAAATCTGACGAGGGATGTTGATTCGATGGCAGAAACGGTCAAAAACGAGCGATTCCTACCCTGGCGCGAGGCGTGCACCCTGGTGGGCGATAAACGGGTGCTCAAGGAGTTGGACGAACTCTATTTTCGCTATACCGGCTTCGCTTCGGTGGAGATGGGGCAGAAGTCCTATGACCGGGTCCATGTAAACGGTTTCCTGCGTCTCTATCCGGCGGACGTAAAGGATCTCCGGCAGGGTATTCCGGTTGGCTGCAATAGTGCCCTGGTCAATGGTTTTATGTCGATCAACGGCAGCTATAACAAAGATTTGCTTGAGAAGTTTATCGTCTTCGACGACGAGTTGGTGATCGGCGCCGGCACCGAGGCATCGCCGCATGATGATCTGACCTATCCCTCCAGCATCTACTATCGGGAGTCGGAACTACTGAAGTTATGCGACCGTTTTGGCCTCACCCCGAACGAGGTTGATTCCGACTGGGTGAGCGATTCGAGTCTGCAAAGCTCCAACCCCGAACGGGAAGTGGACCTGCTGTGTCTGGTCGGTGGGCTCTCCAGTCTGATTGCTCACAACAAGGGGGTCGACTTTGCCCAGGAGTGGCATCACCTCTCCGACGCCATCATTGATGAGCTCTTCGAACTCATGGAAGGGTTAGGGATTGCGGTGGACGGAAAGAATAAGTTTCGCTACGAACGGCTGATTTCGGAAGGAGTCAAATTCGTCATGGGGCGCTCCTAGTCAGAATCGTCCCTCTCCAGAGATTCCGCCATCGATCCCGGTTATTGCCACTGAAATGGCGCTCATGCCCATCCATGATACAAGGGAATCACTCGCGCTCCCTTGTTTGAGAGTGATGCAACTTACTGTTTTCACAAGTTGATTGTCACAAACAGCACTATCTGCGTTTCGCATATCCCCTGATTTTCTCTTGGCTTTAGCGCTTGAAAAAGTTAATTCCTGACCGTATTAGTATGTTATTGAAATTGATTGCCCGGTTCGGGCTTGGATGGAGTGATGAAATGGCTGACGCGACACTTCTCGAGACGATGCTGCGGTGGGCCCGTGCTCACATTGATGCTGCTCTGTTGTGGTTTTGGCATCCTCTTCCTGTTCCTGTCCGCCAGTCTGCTCGGACTCGTCTTCATCGCCATCGGCGCTCTCTCTGAGGCGCTCTGTCTCTACCTGAGCCGTACTCGCTGCAGAACGCCAGTTAAGGCACAGCGAATGATGGGCTGAAAATTTTTTACCTCATTAACCAAGTAATTCACTAGGTATTTACCGGAGTTTTAGCATGGGTTTACCTGATACGCAGATGGAAGAACTGATCAAGTCTGATTACGCACAGGGCTTCATCACCCAGATCGAGTCGGATACCTTACCGCCGGGTCTGGACGAATCCGTAGTGCGAACCATTTCCGAGCGCAAGGGTGAACCGGAATGGATGCTGGAGAAACGCCTTCTCGCCTATCGTCACTGGCTGACGATGAGTGCGCCCAACTGGGCGGCTATACGTCATCCTCCGATAGATTTTCAGGCGATCTCCTACTACTCGTCACCCAAGAAAAAGCCGCTGCTCGAGAGTCTGGATGAGGTCGACCCGGAGCTGTTGGCAACCTACGAGAAGCTCGGTATTCCCCTCGATGAACAGAAGGC
>JARRNY010000087.1:0-14494 GCA_037384445.1 Candidatus Thiodiazotropha sp. | reverse complement strand
CTGCAGATAGAGCGCTTCCACCTTATCCCTGGCCCAAGGGGTTTTACGTAAAAAAGTCAGACAGGATTTGATACTGGGTTGATGGGTGAAACATTTTATCTTGATAGCTTGCCCTAACTCATCCCAACCAAAGTGATTCACCAAATGGTTGAGAATCGCCTCCAATGTCACTCCATGCAGGGGATTATTGGGTTGAGCATTTTTCACTTTTTGCGCCCGTTCGTCCATGGATTGTTATTGGGCATGGCTTTTGCGGTATTTTCATTCGATTTCTCTTCGTGAGTTTCAGCCTTCTTCACACGAATACTATTGCCATCGACCTCCTTCCCATTTAATCCTTTGATAGCCGCCTTCGCTTCACCAGCTCGAGGCATTTCGGCAAAGCCGAAACCTTTGGATTTGCCCGTCACCTTATCTATCACAATTTTGCAGTACTGCACTGTTCCATAGTCACTGAGCAGATCAACGAGTTCAGCTTCTGTCGTGTTACGGGATAAATTACGCAGTAAGATTTTCATATTGAAGACTTATCCATCAGATTAAAGAGATCGCTAAGCGGCCGAGTGAAATATTCGGGCCAGTCCGAATGTTTCACTCGCGAACACGATAATCGTGTCGAAATCGCTGTTCAAATGCGTATTGGCGATTGAGTCAATACAGCAGCCGGGTGAAATAACCGGGCCAGCCCACTATAACAGAGGATGATCTTTCGGTAGCTGTTTCGAGTACCAGATAGCAAGCTTGTGCTTCATGGAGAGTTGCGAGACCTGATCTTCCGGTAAGGGCTGAATAAGCTTATCGTGTACCAGAAGTCGGTAGATGAAGAGAATCTTTTCGCTTGCCGAGTCTGTTGGCTCAAACACCGCAGCGCCGCGCTTCTCCGCATATTTCACACCAGCTACTATGGCGCCTTTGACCAGCTCGGCTTCATTCTTGATTTTCTTCATACCCACCTCAGTCTAATTTCGTGAGCCTAACGAGATTGTAGTGCAGCCGTACAGTTTCAACCGCCTTATATTGGAAGTTATCATTCAAAATTTGTCTTGTCAGAGATAAGGGCGCCCATGTGCTGCTCCGCAAGACCCGACCCCGCCCCCTCAGTCCTCTCATTAAGCTCCTGCAGGATGGGGTAGCTTCCGCAGCGGCCACTCATACAAGAGTTGATTGAGGCTGGGGCACGCGAAGATGAGTGTCAATCGGGCCTTGGCCTGGTTATACCCAACACCTTCATTCGGTAGGTCAGGGTTGAGGGCTTGATTCCCAACAGTCCAGCTGCCCCATCTTCGCCCCACACCTGCCAATTGGTATGCCGCAGCGCGGCGATCAGATTGGCCTTTTCCCGCTCCCGCATCTCGGCTTCAGTGATAAAATCGGCCCCGTCCACCAGCGGCACAGCACTCGCGTGCAGGTCATTAGCGCTGCTGTTCTCTGGCAACGCCAGATCGAGTCGCACCCGTGCTCCGCTGCTGAGGATCACCGCCCGCTCAATGACATTCCTGAGTTCACGGATGTTGCCAGGCCAACTATGGGTCATGAGCTGTTTTACCTGTTGCTTCGATAGACGTATGGGATCACGCCCCAAATCCTTACAGATACGCGCCAAAAAATGCTCAGCCAGAGGACCGATATCAACCTTGCGCTCACGCAAAGCCGGCACCCGGACCGGGAACACGCCCAACCTGTAGTAGAGGTCCTCCCGAAATCTACCGGCGGCCACTTCGTTTTCCAGATTGCGATTGGTCGCCGCCACAACCCGCACATCGACCTTGACGGTGCGGTCATCCCCCACCCGCTCGAACTCCCTCTCCTGCAAGGCACGCAAGAGCTTGCCCTGCAAGTCCAGCGGGATCTCTCCCACCTCGTCAAGAAACAGTGTGCCACCATCGGCCAGCTGTAGCCTACCGATTCGGTCGCGATGGGCACCGGTAAATGCCCCTTTGATGTGACCAAAAAACTCGCTCTCAAACAGATCCTTTGGAATGGAAGCACAGTTGACCTTGATCAGCGGCTTGTCCGCTCGTTGACTACGATCATGGATGGCTCGCGCAACCATCTCCTTACCGACACCCGACTCACCCAGGATCAGTACATTGGCCGGTGTCGTGGCAACCGCCTCGATCTGAGCCATGGTCCGTTTCAGTGGCGTGCTGGCACCGATGATCTCGCCAAAGTCGGATTCGCTTTTGATCTCATCGCGCAGATAGTCACGCTCTTGTTCCAGCTGCTCCTTTAACTGTTTGATCTGCCGAAACGCCTCTTCACGCTGCCGCTCAATCTCCTTTCGCTCCGAGATATCACGAAACACCACCACTGCCCCCTGGATCTCACCGTCCTGCAGGATCGGTGTGCTGGTGTACTCGACCGCAACAGCGGAGCCATCGATGTGCCAAAACACTTCGTCATCCACGCGATGCACTTCACCATCCCGCAGTGCGGCGTAGATCGGGCAATCAGTGTGCGGATAGGGCGTACCGTCCGGGTGCGAGTGATGGTGGATGTCGTGCGACTGCTTACCGATCACCTTTTGCGGCTGCCAACCGAGGATCTCCATGGTGGCGGCATTCCCGAAAGTGGCCTTGCCGTCTCTGTCTAGCCCATAGATCCCCTCCCCTGCAGCATTGAGGATCAGCTCGTGCATGGTGCGCAAATGCCGAAGTTCATCCAGCGCCCGTTCCAGATCGGTATTGCATGTGGCTGCCAAGGCAAGGCCCTTCGCCCCCGAATCCAATACAACCGGCCAGGCTGAGAGCAGTCCTTGGGTAGTAGTCTCTTGCCCTCGCAGGGAGACAGGCGCGTCCTGTAGCGATTCTCCTTCAGCCAGGACATCCCCAAGCTTCTCTCCCAGTGACACTGTCTCTTCAAGCAGAAACAGGGAAGAGATCGATAAGCCCAGTGCCTCATCAGCATGCATCAGCCCAAGCCGGGTTTGCCAACCCCGGCTGAGACAGCGGCAAAGCAGTGCCTGGTCCAGTACAGCCAACAGGATGGGCGCCCTTCGAAACAGCGTATCGATCATGAATCTCACCTCAATTTTTTGATGATTGAGCCACAAATATTTGTGGACCACAAGTATTTGAGGTCTCTCGATTTTGTCATCCTATTGTTTTTATTGAACTTTATACTTTGGCACGGCCTTTGCGGATACCCAAGTGCAAGACTGGAGAATCCACCATGAACACCAGACAACAGAGCCGTCTCGACCATCTTAACCGGATAGCGATCTTCACCCTGACGTTGCACAGCCTGTTACTGGATGGTCTTCATCTTTCCGATCTGCCCGGTGCCATCGCCCTCGCTATCTGGTTGTGGTTACCGCTTTGCATCCGTTTGGAGGCCCAACTGCTGTACCGGGTCAGGCGCAAATGGGGATCGGCCGGATCGATGGGGAACTCTCCATCCATTCCAACAATACGTGGCGTGAGCCACTAGAGGAGTCAACCATGAAAAATCTGCACACCATCCACCATCATGCCACGCGAGTCGGTGCCGCCCTGCAGATCCCGGTCATGATCGGGGCCATTGCGCTGGTCCACTGGGGCCGCTGGAACTTTGTTCCGAACGAAGACTTCCCCCTCGGCGGGATGGAGTTTCAGGTCACGCTGGCGTTGCTTGCGCTCTACCTCGTCGTCGCCGGAAACACTTCAGATCACCGCTGTGTCCAGCCCTAACCCGGATTGAAATCGAGCATTCCCAAGGGCTGCTCGGAAATGATGGCGATCCCCTTCCGGGAGCCTCCTTCAACCATTGATCAACTGACATTTTGGAGAGAACAATGAAATCTATCGTTAAAACACTTGGCCTGGTTGCCTTTCTGTCTGCCACTATCTCAACTGCAATTGCCGCCCTGCCCGATCCTGGCATGCAGATCGAAAAAGGTCGCACGGCGTTGGTGGTAACCGACCCGCAGAACGACTTCCTAAGCCCTAAGGGCGTTACCTGGGGCGTGGTGGGAAAGAGCGTCGTAGCCAACCACACCGTGGAGAATATCGACGCCCTGTTCAAGACGGCGAAAGCCGAGGGCATCCCGGTCTTCGTCTCCCCACACTACTACTATCCGCACGACCATGGTTGGAAGTTCGAAGGCGCACTCGAAGCCCTGATGCATAAGATCGGCATGTTCGACCGGAAGGACGCATTGGATATGGAGGGCTTTGAGGGTTCCGGTGCGGACTGGTTGGCACGCTACAAACCCTACATCAACGACGGTCGCACCACAGTAACCAGCCCACACAAGGTCTACGGTCCGGAGACCAACGACCTGGTACTGCAGCTACGCAAACAGGGCATAGACAAAGTGGTGCTGGCCGGCATGTCCGCCAACCTGTGCACCGAATCCCACATGCGGGAGTTGGTCGAACAGGGCTTCGAGGTAGCCGTCGTATCCGACGCGACAGCAGCGGCCCAGGTCGAGGAAGGTGATGGCTATGCCGCTGCCCTGGTCAATTTCCGCTACATAGCAAACACAGTGTGGACCACCAAGCAGGCCGTCAAGGCCATGCAGGGTCACTGATCACCCACCACTATCGCAACGGAGGAAACATCCATGAGCCATATCGAAATTTACTCGTCAGACAACTGCCCCTGGTGTGCACACGCAAAGTCATTGCTACGAGCCCAGGCACTCGAATTCAAGGAGATCAATGTCTCATCAGACCAGACGCTCCTGCTGGAGATGATCGAGCGCTCCGGCCAGCGCACGGTACCACAGGTCTTCATCAACGGTGAGGCCATCGGTGGCTTCGACGAACTCTCGAAGATAAATCTGTCAGCGCTGCGGGAACAGGCTGCAATAGCGTCCCACTAACCTTCAACCCGTGCGGTCGGGGCGAACCATCAACGCCCCGACCGTTCCCCAATCACCGAACAAAAAGGCATCCACCATGACAAACGCTAGA
Organism: Candidatus Thiodiazotropha sp.; assembly: GCA_037384445.1. Classification (GTDB taxonomy): domain Bacteria; phylum Pseudomonadota; class Gammaproteobacteria; order Chromatiales; family Chromatiaceae; genus Thiodiazotropha. The sequence continues at coordinate 9,599 of JARRNY010000087.1, read as the reverse complement.
CCCCCGATACCACCGTTTACCACCGAAACTGCGACACAAAAGGTTCGCCTGGCCGAGGACGCCTGGAACAGCCGTGATCCACAAAAGATCTCCCTGGCCTATACGCCCGACAGCAAATGGCGCAACCGCGCCGAGTTTGTCGAAGGACGCGCAGCTATTGTTCAGTTTCTGCAACGTAAATGGATCAGGGAACTCGACTATCGGCTAATTAAGGAGTTGTGGGCCTTCAACGACAACCGTATCGCCGTGCGTTTCGCTTACGAGTGGCACGACGACAGCGGCAACTGGTTCCGCTCATACGGCAACGAAAACTGGGAATTCGACGAGCACGGCCTGATGCAACTGCGCATCGCCAGCATCAATGACCTACCGATCAGCGAATCGCAACGTCTCTACCACTGGCCCTTGGGGCGGCGTCCCGACGGACATCCGGGCCTTGGCGAACTAGACCTGTGACATCAACACAGGCACGAACATAAACAAGTTGCCGGCAGGCTATTGATCAGCATCAGCGCATTGCAGGCACGCCTTGGCAGCTGTAACGCCTCTGCACGCAGGACATGGGAGTGACGACATGAATACATTGATTTCCTTGGTCGCGACGATCACGCTGCTTGGCTCAGCACTGACGGGGGGTGTCTTTTTCGCCTTCTCCAGTTTCGTGATGAAGGCGCTTGCACGCCTGCCCTCCGAAAGAGGAATCGCCGCAATGCAATCTATCAACATCATCGTGATCAACCCATCATTTCTGGGTGTGTTCCTGGGAACCGCCGTGTTGTCACTATCGCTGATGCTGCTCTCTCTGTTTGTTCATCACCATAGCTCTGCAATTTTCTTCCTGGCTGGAGCGGGTGCCTACCTGATTGGCACCTTTCTCATCACAGTCATCGGCAATATCCCTTTAAATGACCGGCTGGCCACCCTGTCAGCGACGGGGGCCAATGCCGAAAGATCCTGGTCGCTCTATCTGAATCGCTGGACTCTCTGGAACCATATCCGGACGTTAGCGGCTACTTTGGCGGCACTACTGTACGCCTTGGGCTTGAGGAACCTCTACCTGACTCTGTGAGTTCATTGGGGCGCATTGCGCAAACTCTTATGTGTAATAATCCTTTTGCCACGCCCCCGAACCAGAGTCAGTCAGAGGTTCCCTAAATACCCGGTTTACCCTCCCGGTAGTAGCTCCCCTTCCCTCCCTCGCTCATCGAGCTTGTGCAGAATCATGATCTTCTGCCACACCTTGCGGCTCAAGCCGGTGGTCAGGCTCTCCAGTTCGTTAACTGCGGAGAGTACAACAGGGTCCTTGAAGTTCTGCGCGTAGAGCGCACCCACCTTGCCGGTGAGAGAGAGCATCTCGCTGCAATAGTCGAGATAGCGGGTCAGTTCGTAGGCGGTCATTTCCGACGGCGGCGATGAGGCAGTGAGTATCATACTCTGGCTATAACGCCCTGGGTCCTTGGTCAACTGATGCATATCGATGACATGAGCAACAGAGCGCAGTTCGTGCAACGCCTCGAGAGCACGTGCTCGCTTGACACGACTCTCCACCGTAATCAGGAACAGGATCGCAGCTCCAATCAAAACCACATCGTTGATGCCCGCCTCGGTGATCTGCACCAACTCCCCAAGGGTGAAGGGGCGGGTGGACACCTCCAGCAGCGAAATACTATAGAAGAGACCGAGTAGCCCCAAGATCACCACCACAGCGACCACCAGGCGCAATCCGATGTTGGGGCGGGAGATGTGCAGTGACCGCGCCTTACTCTCCTTAGACACGGCATGAAGCTCGCCACAGACACGACTCAAGCCGGAAGCTGGAAATCGTTCGTTTATCCGGCTATTGAGGGTTTCGATGGTTGAGATGGTCCTATCGGCATTGAGATGGCGATACATGAGGCCCTCCACGGGCACATCCTATGCGGTGCGTGTCCCGGCATACAGTAGCGAATTGGATATGACTGTCAATTGCTATAGCACCAAGTCATTTCTGCGCAGGTTATTGTGCCATCGCTCTGTGCCATCATGTTCCATATTTTACCTCGACCGTCGAAGACGTTTTGCAGTGGCGAAAAAGCCAGCAGCAGCGCCAGCAGGAGGAATGGCAGCTTATTGGGGAATCGAGTCATAGTGCCGGATCATAGAGTGAAGGAATGGAAGTTTAAAAAATGGCGGGGGGGTGAGACGCTTCCGCTTTCCTCAGTATATTCATGGTTATTAGTGGCGAAATCGAAATCTGCTAACAGGCCATATAAGGCGGCTCAGGCCCGATGGTGTGTCTCCAACGGACTCACCCCGCCTGCAATGAGATGGGCCGTGCGCAGGGGCTCCGGCAGATGACCGGAGATGGCAAGTTGCCGAACCACCGCCTCAGCCTGGTCCAGTTCGATGCCGACACGCTGCACAAACAGCGAATCCAGAGGCTCCACCTCCCCCGCCGATTCGATCAGGCGCCACTTGCGCAGACCGCCAACCACCCGGTCGGTCAGTGCTTCTCTGATTGCTTGAAAATCGGGACGACGACGCATCACGACCAACACCGGCAGGTCGAGCAGGCGGTTGAGGTGGTGGATGTCGACCACATTGAAGCCAGCGAAAGCTATACCCTGCAACATCACCAGTTGGAGATGGGCGGCGAAGCGCGAGCCCTTTACCATCTCCGCGATACGTCTTGTGCTGTTCACGCCATCTCGCCGTACCCGGCTGTTTACCACCCCCTCCAGGCGTTGCCCGCCATAAACAGCGCCGACGATGAGCACATCGCCCCGATGGGCCGGTGCAAAAGGGGCGTCATCAATACCGATCACATGAGAGATCTGTCGCTTCATGGCTTCGTTACTAACCAGGGTTGTTTTGTAAAGCGGCGTCTGCACAAAACCCAGACCAGCCATTCACTCCCGCTGAATCCACGAACACTCATATCAACTACTACAATTTTAGTCAGGGAACCTCTGATTGGTTTTGCAGCTGGCGGTGAGATGAAGTGTCCCGGATCAAGGCGAAAGCGCACCTAATAGCGGGATATTGCGCAGCTTTCCCACGCAGAGCCGGCGCATGTCAACCGCCACACACCGATTCATAGATTGATCGGAGGTTCCTTGAGGCGGGAAACCATTTTCGAGGTGCCGATGCGTCATCCAATCACTCTTTTGGGGCTTGTGACGCTCTGCCTGCTGCCCACCATGCTCCCGGCGACAGAGTATGAGGCCGCCCGGCAAGCGATGATCGATGAGATCACGGCCGATGTGCGTCAGACCAGCAAATATCTGCAGCGGGAGAGTTTGAACCCGGGTGTACTGCGGGTCATGGGTGAGATACCGCGCCACCGCTTCGTGCCCAAGACGTCGCGCAACCATGCCTACGAAAACCGCCCTCTGCCCATCGGCCATGGCCAGACCATCTCGCAGCCCTATATCGTGGCGATCATGACAGATCTGCTAGACCCGCAACCGGACGACCGCGCCCTGGAGATCGGTACCGGCTCAGGCTATCAGGCTGCCGTGCTCTCCCGGCTGGTCTCTCAGGTCTATAGCATGGAGATCATCGAACCCCTGGGCGATGAGGCGAAAGGACGGCTACGGCGGCTCGCCTACGACAACATTGAGGTGAGGATCGCCGATGGCTATTTCGGCTGGGAAACAGAGGCCCCTTTCGACATCATCATCGTCACCGCCGCCGCCAGCCACATCCCGCCACCACTGGTGAAACAGTTGAAGCCGGGCGGGCGCATGATCATCCCGGTGGGCAGCCGCTTCATGACCCAGCAACTGCTCTTGGTCAGTAAGGATGAGCAGGAACAGCTTAGGGTGAGGCAGATCCTGCCGGTGCGATTCGTGCCGTTGACCGGCAAACACTGATGGCAAGAGACCCCGCCTGCCATGTCATCCCGCCCACCCTATCTCTCCCTGGCGCTGCTCTCCGCCTCCGCATTGGGTTACGAAATCCTGCTGATGCGCCTCTTCTCCATCATCCAGTGGCACCATTTCGCCTATCTTGTGATCGCCCTGGCCCTGTTGGGATATGGCTTCAGCGGCACCCTGCTCTGGCGCTTCGAAGACCGGCTGGTTCACCACTACCGACAGAGCTATAGCGTCGCTCTCCTGCTGTTTTCCCTCACAGCGCTGGTAGCCTTTCTGCTGGCCCAGGCGATCGATTTCAACATCGAGGAGCTGCTTTGGAATCCCCGCCAGATTCCCAGACTGATGCTGCTTTTCCTGCTGCTGTCCCTCCCCTTCCTGTTCGCCGCTGGTGCCATCTGCATGACATTCATGGCCTATCCGGAGGAGCAGACCTCCAGCATCTACGCCGTCGACCTGCTGGGAGCGGGCGCCGGTTCTCTCGCCATCATCGGCCTGATGTACCTGCTGCTGCCTGAACGGATACTGGTGCTGCTCAGCCTTGTCGGCCTGCTCGCCACCGGATTGGCGGCTCGGGAGCTGCAGCTGCCGAAAACACGCCTGCTCCAGGCATGCCTGGGCCTGATCGCCCTGGCGCTACTGGGCATCGGGCCGCAGATCAAGCTCAGCTACTCCCCTTATAAAGGTCTGGCGCAGACCCTGCAGATCAAGGGCAGCCAGATCGTCGAGACCCGCTCCAGTCCGTTGGGCTACCTGAGCATCGTAGCCAACCAGGAGGTGCCGCTGCGGCATGCCCCGGGATTGAGCCTGATCGCCGATATCCTGCCGCCCCCACAACTGGGACTCTTCAGCGATGCCGACAACCTCTCCGCCATCACCGCCTATCCCGACTCCCCCCAGGCGTTAGGCTATCTGGACTGGACCACCGCGGCGCTGCCATACCATCTGCAGCGTCCACAGAAGCTGCTGGTCATCGGCAGCGGTGCCGGCAGCGATCTCCTGCTGGCCCGTTATCATGCAGTGGACTCGATTGATGCCCTCGAACTCAATCCCCAGGTCGTCGCGCTGGTGAACGAGCGCTTCGCCGATTACGCGGGTCCTGTGTACAGACACCCCGGAACCCGGCTGCACATCGCCGAGGCACGCGACTTTCTCAGTCATACTGATAAGCATTATATGCTGATTCAGATGGCCCTGATCGATGCCGCCGGCGCCTCGGCTTCCGGGCTCTATGCCCTCAACGAGAGCTATCTCTACACCAGCGAGGCGATGGCGCTCTACCTGTCGCATCTGACCCCCGACGGCTATCTCTCCATCACCCGCTGGATCAAACTGCCGCCCCGCGACACACTGAAACTCTTCGCCACCGCGTTACTGACCCTAAGAAAGATGGGGGTGTCGCAGCCGGAGCTCCACTTGGTGCTGATCCGCAGCTGGCAGACCGGCACCCTGCTGATTAAAAAAAGCCCCTTCAGCGAGCAAGAGCTGGATGCCGTAACCCGCTTCAGCGAGGATCGCTTTTTCGATCTGGCCTATACACCACGCCTCACTGAAAAACAGAGCAATCGCTACAATCAGCTGGCCGAACCCGATTTCTACACCGCCACACAGGCGATGGCGACGGGTGACATCGAGGCATTTTTCGACCGCTACAAGTTCAACATCCGGCCTGCCAGCGACGACCGCCCCTACTTTCACCACTTTTTCAAATGGTCCGTTTTCCTCGAAGCCCTCCAACTGCGCGGCCAGGGCGGTATGCCCCTGATCGAATGGGGCTATGTGATCCTGCTGGTCACCCTGGCCGTCACGCTGCTGATCGGCGCCCTTTTGATACTGCTCCCGCTGGCCTTATCTGTAACAAGCCGGGAGGCAAAAGCCGGCGCTATCGATCCCTGGCGGGTGGTGCTCTACTTCTTCTGCATCGGGCTCGCCTTTCTCTTCATCGAGATTGCCTTCATCCAGCGTTTTTTGCGCTTCCTGCACCACCCTATCTATGCCATCACCATCTCCCTCACCGCCTTTCTGGTGTTTGCCGGGCTCGGCAGCCACAGCTGCCGGGAGCTGAGCCGCCGCTGGGGGGAGCTTGCTGTAGCAAAGATCGCCATCGCCGGTATCGCTCTTCTGAGCATGCTCTACCTGCTGTTCCTGGGATGGATTTTTACAACCCTCGGAAACCTGCCGCTCGGGGTGAAATTGCTGCTTTCAATAGTGTTGATCTCGCCACTGGCCTTTCTCATGGGTCTGCCCTTCCCCCTGGCGCTGACAGCGGTGAAGCGGGATGCCGCCCTGCTGATCCCCTGGGCCTGGGGCGTCAACGGCTATGCCTCGGTGATCAGCGCCAGCCTGGCCACCCTGATCGCCATCCACTTCGGCTTCACCTCGCTCATCCTCGCCGCGGTGGCGATCTATCTTATGGCGCTGTGGATGTTTCCGAGACAGCGACTACCCGCCATTCGACCCAGCAGATCGCAGACGGCATGGCACCCTACCCACGGATCAGACAAGGAGACTGACTCGAGTGTCTCAAGAAGAGGAGGACAACCACGACTCGACCAGCGAGCGATAGTGTGACTCCTCCTGCAAGGATGCGCGCATCAGGTGCTTTGCCGCATCCGCCGACAAGAGACCAACATCGGCCAGTTCCTGGAGTGGTCGTTCGATCTGGCGCGGCAGACTCTCCAGCCAATCTTGCATTGAGGCTTTCGCCTCGACGGCTTGACCCAGACTATTCTGCAACAGAGCCAGTTGCTGCCATCTTTCCTGTTCCTGCATGAAACGGATCACCCCCGGCATGGAGGCGAACTGCTCAAACCAGGGCCAGGCAGACGCTGTCATCCAGTCGCCCACCTGCTGTTCGAAGTCAGCCACATCCTGCTGCGAGTGAATGCTCCAGACGCAGTCCTTTTCCCGGGCGGTGAGCCGGTACTGAAAATGATTCAAAGGGATAGCGAAATCCACCGCTGCCAGAGACTGGGCGCAGCCGGTCAACGCCTGTTGCAACGCATTGACCAGACAGTTGAGATCGGCATAGAGCTTACCCCCCTGCTTGCTCCAGCGTTTGTCACGGTAGAAGACGATCTCCCGTTGATACCAGTCGGATGCCGCCACATAGCGTCGCAGTAAAGACGCGCTGGCTCGCTGCGGGGTAAACGCCTCAGCGTCTGGCTGTTTTGCCAACAGGGCGTCCAACACCGCCCCCAGAGATTGGTTCAATGTCATTCGGCGACTCGCTTCCGGTATTGCTCCAACAGCGCTAGCTTTGTTTTGTCGAGCTGCACGAACTCCGCCTGCAGACAACCGAGGTCACGCGCCTCGGCGTAGGTGAACGGGGGCAGCAACTGGCTGACCGCTATCGGATCCCCCAGGGGTTGCAACTCCAGCAGGGACTCGGAGTATGGCGTCTGCACTACGCCGATACGGACCCAGGGAAAACCGCGATCTTCGTACTCATAGAGCGACTGGCCGCAAAAGAGACAGGCTTCGCCCTCCGGCGTCATGATGATGTAGGAGGGTCCTTCGTCCTCCTCTTCCTCAACCTTCTCCACATATGCAGTGTCCACTACCTTGACCAGCGCATGCCCGGCTTCCAGATCGCGGCGAATGAGACGGCGCAGAGCGCTACCGCCGGTCCAGCGCTCAGCTCGGTAGTAGAGCCAGATCGCCAACCCAGCAGTCACAGCCATCCACAACGGGGGCGACGCTAAGACCAGGTGTTGCAGCGTACGCAGAACAGCGCCGACCAGAACGACAGGCACAAGGAAAATGGCCCCGCGAACGAGATGGGGGGTGAGTCCCAGCTGATCCTCAAGCGATTGACGCTGTTTTCGACTCAGGGGTTGTTCGTAGCTCTCCATACCTGCAGACTCCGGCGCTTCACTCCTCACTTAAACCCGGGCGATCCTGTCATCCTTCTGCATCCAGATAGCGCTGTCGCGCTTTGTAGTCGATCATGCCCAATGGGTGTATGGCGCCGCAATTGGCGCAGGCCGTAACCTGTTGCATGGGTCCATGCAGACGCGGAAAGGGCCGTTGTTCAAAGTGCGGATCACGCACCTTGGCAGAACCGGGCAAGCCGATGTATCCGCATCGCGGACAGACACTGAGGTCGAAAAAGTTGTCCGGTAGTGCATACGATGTCAGCACCAGAAACTGTTCCGCCACACCGCGCAGATAGCTTTCAATGTTATGCGAACCCAGCCCGCTGTTGAAGTAACAACGTCCCTCCTCTTTGAGAAAGCTCAGGTCTTCGCTCAAGCCATCCCAGATGCTGTAGAGTCTGGTATAACCCGAAGCGGGATAGAGACCATCGAGCCGCTTCAGACCGTTGACGGGCGCTATCCTCCCCAGGACGATCTCTCGACAGAGGTAACGAGCGTAATCGAGCAACGCACGCTCCCGCGTGGGTAACCGCAGACCAAGCTCGTCCAGGGATCTGTTGAAATAGCGATTGACGTCAGACGCATCGGGATCGCCGTCCAGATCCAATCCTGCGAGGATGGCGAGGCTCTCGGAATCCTCGCCCCGCTTAAGTATTTCTGTCGCCCAGGCGATGTAGTCCGTTGAACAGACTATTCCCAAAGCGACACGTCCGTTTAACTCTGCAAAATCCATAGGAGGCCAGCATACACCATTTTTGCTGGAGCACACCCGCACCCTACAGCTGGCAGACAACACGCACCTGACATACCTATGGCCCCCTTGCGATGAGGAGTTCCCCGAGAACATCCGCTGGTTGAAAGTAGACGCGGTCTTGAACATTCAGCCCAGGATCATCGACGCCAATCTCTGATCGATACGGTTGGTTTTGTAGAAGTCGCAGTACGGGACCGAGATCCGTGATAATTAACTCTACCTTGGGAATGGAAGTAACTTATTGATTTTTTGACAACTCTGATTTTGTCGAATTCACCAATTAACTCTGTCACTATAATCGGTCACATTCTGCCCTGAAAGACCCTCAGAATATGGCGGCAGTAGACTGGTTGCAGCCAACAAGCTGATCCTTGTAGGTTCAGGTGACATCAATCCAGATTTCTTCATAGCGGGAATTTGAGCAGCGAGTTGGTCGGTTTGTAAATCAGTAGGATACAGGAAAACAATCGCATTGAGAGTACCTGATTGGGTACTGGCAGAGACCTTGCGACGGGTGGCCAGGTGATTGAGGTGGCCTTCGATTTCCTGCTTACCCATATCGTTGGGATGGCGCTTGTCATTGAACAGGATGAACTGACGTATCCAGTAGACATAAGACATATCAGTTCTGTGACTGAAACGTCTCTGCCAACAGGCGATTCGTACCTGATCAAGCAGGCAAGGTTTACGCGATTCAGTGGGCTGACCCCATGATTTTCCTGCGAAATCCACAGTTTGCCACTGTCACGACTTACTGAGAATGTATAATGTGACAGCAGGAAGCTAAGTCATTGATATTGTGTCAGTTAAGGTGTTATATAGATGTCTTGCTTTAAATGTATAACGTGACAAGGGGTCTCGTTAATAAAGCTGTTAGGCTTAGAAATGAAACAGGCTTCGATACTGATTCTCGTAGTAATCTTTGGAATAGCTGCATTTGTCTCAGGCTACTTGTACAGGCTGTATGAGTTCACTCAAGATGCAGAGATTGAAGATTACGCACTAACCAATATACTACTTACGGTATCCAATAAGCGATTCATGAACGAACTCAATATTACGGAGTTTAAAAAAGAAACTGATGTCAATCTTGATATGCATCTAAACCGAGTA
>JARRNY010000086.1:0-12061 GCA_037384445.1 Candidatus Thiodiazotropha sp. | reverse complement strand
AGCACGTTCGCCACGCTGGCGTTGGGCTCGCGCCCCTCGCGGATGGCGGCGAAGAACTCACGATCCTGCAGTTCGATGCCGTTCATGGAGACGTCGACTTGGGAGACGTCGATCGGCTCCTCGCGGCCGTTGACCAGGTCGTCGTAACGGGCGATGTAGGTGCCGCTGTCGCCGATGTAGCGGAAGAAGGTGCCCAGCGGTCCGTCGTTGTTGAACGATAGCGAGAGGGTGCAGATGGCGCCATTGGCCGCCTTGAGCTGGATGCTCATGTCCATGGCGATGCCCAGCTCGGGGTGCCTGGGACCCTGGATGGCATTGGCCTGTACGATGGGGCTGCCGCACTGGTAGGCGAAGAGATCAACCGTATGGGCGGCGTGGTGCCACAGCAGGTGGTCGGTCCAACTGCGGGGTTCGCCCAGGGCGTTCATGTTGCTGCGGCGGAAGAAGTAGGTCTGCACATCCATCTGCTGGATGTTGAACTCGCCGTCGGTGATTCGGTTGTGGACCCATTGATGGCTCGGGTTGAAGCGGCGGGTATGGCCGCACATGGCGACCAGCCCCGTCTCTCTCTGCAACGCCACCACAGCCTCGGCATCGGCCAGGCTGTCGGCCAATGGGATCTCCACCTGAACGTGCTTGCCGGCCTTCATGCACTGCATGGCCTGGGCGGCATGCATCTGGGTCGGGGTGCAGAGGATCACTGCATCGACCTCGGGAATTGCCAGCGCCTCTTGCAGTTCGGTGGCGGCATGGGGGATGGCGTAGCGCTTGGCGACCTCCTTGGTTTTGTCCAGCTCGCGGCTGATCAGCGAGACCACCTCCACGCCGTCGATGTTCCTGATGCCGTCCAGGTGTTTGATGCCGAAGGCGCCGGCCCCTGCGAGGGCGACTTTGATCGTGTCACTCATGTTATGAATTCTCCAGAATCAGGTGACCCACCGCCGTGTTGGACGCCGGGACGTGATAGAAGCCCGCCTCCCGCACATAGTCGATATGGGGCATGCGGGAGAGTCCCTCCGGATCGGCCACCAAGCGGTCGAGAAAGGCGTTGTCCCACTCCCGGTTGATCAACCCGGCACGGGCGCCCTGCAGCTGGTGGCTCATGCCGCCGGTGCCCCAGATCTGTACCTTCAGCGGCTGATCGAAGGACTCCACCGCCTTGCGGATCGCCTTGCCCAGTTCGAAGCAGCGCCGCCCCGATGGAGGCGGATACTGCACCACATTGACGGCAAAGGGTATCACCGGACAGGGCCAGTTTTCAGGCTGGCCGCACATCAGGGAGAGGGGCACGGTGAGGCCGTGGTCCACCACCAGCTTGTTGGCAATGGTAAGGTCGAAATCGTCCTGGATCACGCTCTGGGCGATGTGGGCGGCCAGTTCCGGGTGACCTGTCACCTTGGGCACAGGTCGTGGACCCCAGCCCTCATCGGCGATCTCGAACTCGCCACCGGTGCCGATGGCGAAGGTGGGAATGAGCTCCAGGTTGAAGGCGGTGGCGTGGTCGTTGTAGACCAGAAAGATGACATCGGGGCGGTTCTCTTCCAGCCACTGCTTGCTAGGCTCATAACCCTTGAACAGGGGCTGCCAGTAGGGTTCCCCGGTTTTCCCCAGGTCGATCGCCGCGCCGATGGCGGGTACGTGGGAGGTGTAGACGCTTGCGCTGATACGGGCCATCTCATTTGCCTCCATGGGACTTGCCCTGGGGTTGGCGGTGGGGCTGGGCGTCGCCATCCTCGCCGAGATAGCGGTTACCCTCGGGGGAGCGTCCGCCGTTGAACATCATGTCGCGATACTCCTGCTCGCTCATGCCGGTCATGCTGCCGGCCATCTGCTGGAAACTTTTGCCGTCGGTGGCGCCGATGCGGGCCAGGAAGTAGATGTTGCCGCCCAGCGCGATGCAGCGGTTGAGGTCGCGCTCGATCACCGCCTGTTTCTGTTCCTCACTCATGGGCCACTCGTCCAGATAGGCGCGTTCGTTGGCCTTGAAGCTTTCGCGGTTCTCCGGCTTCATCAGGGAGACGCAGAACTGGTTGAGCCAGAAGCCCTTGCGTGACTGCTCGGCGTCGAAGATGGTGGTGCCGGGGATGTCCTGATAGGGTTTGTCCAAAGCCATATTCAGCACTCCTCTGGCCAATAGAGGCGCATCGGGTTGTCCACCAGAAGTTTATGCTGCAATTCGGCAGTCGGGGCGATGTGGGGGATGAAGTCGACCAGCAGGCCGTCGTCGGGCATGTGGTTTTTCAGATTCGGGTGGGGCCAGTCGGTGCCCCAGAGGACCCGGTCGGGGAACGTCTCCACCACCCGGCGTGCGAAGGGGGCTACGTCCCGGTAGGCGTTGTGCTCTCCCTCGAGGGCCTTGGGGCCGGTGACGCTGAGCCGCTCCGGGCAGCTCACCTTGCTCCAGATGTTGGGATTTTCGTGCATGAATTTGAGGAAGAGCCCGAACTCGGGTCCGTCCACCGGCTTGCTCACATCAGGACGACCCATGTGATCCACCACCACGGTGGTGGGCAGGCCGGTGAAGAAGTCCCACAGCTCGGGCAGGTCGGGCGCCTCGAAGTAGATCACCACATGCCAGCCCAGTTTGGCGATACGCCCGGCGATCTCCTCCAGCTCATCCCTGGGCGTCACCTCCACCAGCCGCTTGACGAAGTTGAAACGAACGCCGCGTACACCGGCGTCATGCAGTTGCTGCAAAGCCTCGTCGCTGATCGAACGGCGCACGGTGGCCACACCCCGCGCCTTGCCGCTCGAGGCGCGGCAGGCGTCGGCCATGGCCTGGTTGTCGGCGCCGTGGCAGGTGGCCTGGACGATCACATTGCGCTCGAAGCCGAGGTGGTCGCGTAGGGCGAAGAGCTGCGTCTTGCTGGCGTCGCAGGGAGTGTATTTGCGTTCCGGGGCAAAGGGGAACTCGGCCCCTGGACCGAACACATGGCAGTGTGCGTCTACCGCTCCCGCTGGCAGTTTGAAGCGGGGTTTACTGGGGCCGGCGTACCAGTCGAGCCAGCCGGGTGTCTTTTCGAACGTCATTACCGATTCTCTTTGGTCGTCTTTTATTTATGGGCAAGGATGCGGTCAGCTTCAATACGCCAATCGGGGCTGTGGGCAAAGGCCGGATCGTTCCGCTTGCCGAAGCAGCCTTTATCGGTCAGTGTGGCCATCCAGGCCTGACGTTCAACAGAGCTGGTGGCGGACCAGGGCGCCAGCCCCGCTTCACGTACCGTCTTTGCCGCCTCGCGCATCTCATCGGCCCGTCGCTGCCCGTGGGCGATTACGCGGCCGAACATGTAGTTCGCCTGCTGTTCCCAGTCGATGCCCGGAAAGGTCTCGGCGAGGGAGGCGAGCACCTCATTCTCGACACCGAAACGGCGGGCCGCGGTCAGGCTTTCGATGATCACTGCTTCCAGCCCCTTGATGACCACGCTGCGGCACATCTTGGTGGCGGAGGCGATACCCAGGCGCGTGTCGGCGACCTTGGGTTTGAAGCCCAGACGGGCGAGAGGTTTGGCGAGGGCTTGCGCATGGGGGCCACCCAGCAGCAGCGGGACAGCGATGCGATGGGGCGGTACCGAGGTCATCACCGCCCCCTCCACGTAGCTGCCGCCGGCATCGCCCAGGCACTCTGCGGCACGGCACTTGATCCACGGTGACGCCGAGTTGAGGTCGAGAAAGTAGGCGTGCGCCTGATGGGGTGCGCAGGCCTCTGCTGCGGCCAGGGTCTGGTCGGCGGTGATGGCGGAGATAATCAGGTCGGCTTGTCTCGCCAGTTCCGCATGGGAAGCCTTTAGCGCTACGCCGAAACGTTCCGCGTGCGCCACCAGCGGCGCTGCTGCCTTACCGCCGAGCTTGATGTCGTAGGCACAGACGGCCACTCCGAGCTCGCGCAAGTCCTCAGCCAGAATGCGGCCTACCTCGCCGTAGCCGACCAGGCCGATCTTCCAGTTCAGTGGATGGGCGTCGGTAACCATCAGTCGATGTACTTCAGGCCCGCCTTCTCCAGCGGTCCGCGCATGTTGTACATATCGAGGCCGAGTACCCCCGAGGCCAGCTTTTCGCGTTTCGCCGCCTCGTTGTTCTCCCGCGCCTCGGCAGCGTCGGCCGCCTGCTGCGCGATGGCGGCAGGCACCACCACCACACCGTCGTCGTCTGCCACTACGACGTCTCCCGGATGGACCAGGGCGCCGGCACAGACCACCGGGATGTTGACCGAGCCGAGGGTCGCCTTGATGGTGCCCTTGGCGCTGATCGCTTTGCTCCAGACCGGAAAACCCATCTCGGTCAGGTCTTTCACATCGCGTACGCCGGCGTCGATGATCAGGCCTCCGCAACCCTGGGCGCGAAACGAAGTGGCGAGCAGATCGCCGAAGAAGCCGTCGCTGCAGGGGGCGCTGGTCGCCGCCACTACCAGATCGCCGGGGCGGATCTGCTCGGCGGCGACGTGCATCATCCAGTTGTCGCCGGGGTGCAGCAGCACGGTCACCGCTGTGCCACAGAGATGGGCGCCGGGGTAGATCGGGCGCAGATAGGGTTGCATCAGGCCGACCCGGCCCATGGCCTCGTGCACGGTGGCGCTGCCGAAGCGGGCGAGCTTCTTCACTGCCTGCGGGTCGGCGCGCTCGATATTGCGTTTGACGATGCCCAGGTTGTTCATGTTCATAGGTGTCGTTTCTCGTTGTCGGTTGGGCTGATCGGGTTGACAGGTCGGTGGGGCAGGGCCCCACCCTACGGCTATCGGGTAGGGCGGGGCTCTGCCCCACCATTGCATGTCGATAGCAGACAGCTGTTCATATCAAAGACCCTTGGCCTTGAGCGCCGTGTCGAGGCGTGGATAGACCCGCCGGGCATTGCCCTCGTAGACCTTGAATTTCTGCTCGTCGGTGAGGTTCAGGGTGGCTTCGATGTAGCGCTTGGTATCGTCGAAGTAGTGACCGGTCTGGGGGTCGATGCCGCGCACTGCGCCTATCATCTCGGAGGCGAAGAGGATGTTGTCCACCGGAATCACATCGGTCAGCAGATCGATGCCTGGCTGATGGTAGACGCAGGTGTCGAAGAAGACGTTGTTCAGCAGATGATCCTCCAGCAGCGGTTTCTCCAGCGCCTGAGCCAGCCCGCGGAAACGCCCCCAGTGGTAGGGCGCGGCGCCGCCGCCGTGGGGGATGACAAAGCGCAGCTCGGGGAAATCCTTGAACAGGTCGCCCTGCAGCAGCTGCATGAAGGCGGTGGTGTCGGCATTCAGATAGTGTGAACCGGTGGTGTGGAAACAGGGATTGCAGGCGGTGCTCACATGGACCATCGCCGGGATGTCGTACTCCACCAGCTTTTCGTAGAGGGGGTACCAGTGGCGGTCGGTCAGCGGCGGGCTGGTCCAGTGGCCGCCGGAGGGGTCCGGGTTGAGATTGATGGCGACGAAGCCATATTCGTTGATGCACTTTTCCAACTCGGGAATGCAGCTGGCCGGGTCGACGCCCGGACTCTGGGGCAGCATGGCCGCGCCGATGAAATAGTCGGGAAAGAGTTGGGAGACCCGGTAGCAGAGCTCGTTGCAGATCGCCGCCCAAGTGGCGGAGATCTGAAAATCGCCAATGTGGTGAGCCATGAAGCTGGCGCGCGGACTGAAGATGGTCAGGTCGGAGCCGCGCTCCAGCATCTTCTTGAGCTGGTTGCTCTCGATGGTCTCGCGGATATCGTCGTCGCTGATGGCCAGCTCCGATACCTTGGGCATCATGGAGGGGGTCTTGATGCCTTCAATCTGCCGTTCGCGCCAGGACGCAAGGGCTGGTGGGGCGGTGGTATAGTGGCCGTGTATGTCGATGATCACTGATGGTTTTCTCCATGGCGTATTGCGGCGAACGAAAACCGGCCCGCCGCCGGGAATCTGATCGGATGGGTCGGGGTGACCTACCGCTTTGCTTGACCCGTCTGAGTCGGATTGCCCGCAATCCGGAGTCCCGAAAAAAGAGGCGGCGGGGAGCCGCCATTCAAAGGGGAGGTCAAAACCGGGTGTTACAGGCGCATTATTGGCGCTGATCAGCCCTCTGAATACGGCAAATCACTACATTCTGTTATCTCATTTTGCTATAACTAAAGACGGTGCCTTTCATGGCGCAACCGATGTGGATACGAATGCTGTTTTTATAAATGGCTTTGGTGGGGCAGGGCTCCACCCTACACACTGATCGAATAGTTGTGCAGGATTCCGCCATAGCCGAATACTTCACCCGGGAACGCGATGATCGCGCCGGGATTGTTATAACCGCTGCCAGGAACCACATGGACCTGAAACAGATCGAATATTTCGTACGTGTCGCCGAGCTGGGCAGTTTCACCCGGGCATCGATCACCCTCGATGTGGCGCAATCGGCGCTCAGTCGCCATGTGCGTCTGCTGGAGACGGAACTGAGGCAGAATCTGCTGATCCGCAACGGCCGGGGCGTCACACCGACCGAGGCGGGCAAGATACTGCTTGAGCATGGTCGCGGTGTGCTGCACCAGATCGATCGCCTGCGCGAAGAGCTGATCCGGGAGCGCAGCGGCCTGGTAGGCAAGGTGGCCCTCGGCTTGCCGCCCAGCCTTTCCAAGGTGTTGACGGTGCCGCTCATGCGTGTTTTTCGCAGCGCATTACCCGACGCCGTGATCTCCATCGGCGAGGGTCTCTCGTTGGGCATACAGGATGATCTGGTCAATGGCCGGCTCGATGTGGCGCTGCTCTATGATGCCGCCCCCTCTCCCGATATCGAGCTGCGTCCGGTCATCTCCCAGGCGCTCTATCTGGTGGAGTCGCGCAGCCACATCTCCAGCGTCGGCCCGATTCAGCTGCGTGAGCTGGCCGAAGTGCCGCTGATACTCCCCAGCCGGCCCAACGTCATCCACATGCATGTGGAGATGGAGCTGGCCAACCTGGGATTACGTCCGCTCATCGCCATGGAGGTGGATGCCATCTCTGCCATTCTCGATTTGATCGCCGAGGGGGCCGGTAGCGGTGTCCTGCCCACCAGCGCCATTCACGCCTTCGGCCGTGCCGAGAGCTACAATCTGCGTCCCATCGTCAACCCCCGCCTGCTGACCCGGCTGTCGTCAGCGGTCAGTGCCCATCGCCCGGCCACGCAGGTACAACGCAATCTGTTGGAACTGGTGGAGGATAAGGTGAGGGAGTTGATCAATCCGGCGGAATAGAGGCGACTTTTGGAGACGTTTTTTCGTTTTGCCCTGATGGGCTAGGCTCACGACTGTTTTTCTCTCTCTCCCTGAGCCTTCCCAGAGGGAGGGGGGGAGTCAATCGTATGTGCGGCAAGCCGCAGACGACCAACTCAACTCTTAACTAATTAAACACGCAAAACTTCTTCAACCACCGCCTCCAGCTCACTCCTCACCCACTCATGCACCGGATCGTGCCGATAACGCAGATGCCAGATCATGTACATCGGCATCGGCGGGCAATCGACCGGCAAGGGGCAGCTGTCGAAGCCGCGCAGCAGGCTGCTTTCCAGCAGTCCCGGCAGGGTGGTCAGCATGCGGCTGCCACGGAGAAAAGGTGCAATAGCGGCGATACCCGGCACCCGAACACGGAAACGGCGGTCGATGCCCTGCGAGGCGATGAGCTGGTCGATGTCGAGTTGGCGCAGCGGCTCATAGGTCACGGTGATGTGCTCGGCTGAGCGGTACTCATCGAGGCCGCGCGGGGCTTCTCGGCAGCTGCTGTCGTAAAAGATCCGATAGGCACTCTCGAACAGACGCTTCTGCAGAATGTCGCTGGCATCGGGAGGCCGTGGCGAGATCACCAGCTGGCACTGTTCATCCCGCAGCATCTCCACCGTCGGCACGCCGGAGTCGATCACTCGCAGGGAGAGCCCTGGGGCCTGATTAGCAAGACGCTCGAACAGCCGGGGCAGCAGCAGATCCCGTTGAAAGTCGTTGGCGGCGATGGTGTAGGTGGTCTGCAGTCCGGCCGGATCGAACGCCTCGACCCGGGCGAAGCGGCGCATCTCCTCCAACAGTACCCGTGCCTCCACGGCCAGACGTTCGGCCCGGTCGGTGGCGACGATGCCCCGGCCCGACTTCACGAACAGGGGGTCGTCGAGCAGGCTTCTCAGCTTGTCGAGCAGATGGCTGACCGCCGACTGGGTGACGCCCAAGCGTTCGGCCGCCTTGGTGATGGAGCCCTCTTCGACCACCACCACCAGTAGCTGCAACAGGCGGCCGTTGAGATCGAGGGGGTTGGTAGGCTGCTCACTCATCGATTGGATGTTCGTTCATGAAAGGATCGCAGGGCCAGGAAAGCTTCCTCTTGCCGCAGAGCCTGACTGGTGTGGATTATCGTCACGCCCGTTTCTTATGGTCATGAGTTAAACCATATCGAACATGCAGAGGGAGGTCTATGGGGAGCGGCTTGTGCGGCAGGCCTGGCGGTCCACGCTATGTCCTGCGTGGACCACTCGTCTCTTTTCATCGATGGAGGGGCGGGCTCAATGCCGTCAATCTCTTTACTGATTCGAGTCATGCAGTCTGGCTGGATCACGCTTGCCGTTCGGGCAGCCGCACGGTCAGGTCTGCTTGCGGTTTGAGCTGGCAGGCGAGGCGGCTGTCGTCACGCCGCTGCGCCATTCACACAGGGCGGGTTACGAAATCGCTTCAGTTCGCTGATGGAAAACGTTTGTTCGCGTGGAGACAGGTTCGCCCCTCGATCGCTTCCCCAGGGTCATCCGATGATTGATGAATATCAAGTAACTTGATATATACTGCGAGTGTCGAGCAAGTCCGTTCCGTCAGACGTTGGATGGAATTCTGCATTGAACCAACGACTCCGCAGAGGCAGATTTGAATAGTACAACGGCAGATGTCATCGTGATCGGTAGCGGATTCGGCGGTGCCGTGGCGGCCGATCGACTGGTCAGGGCAGGCTTGAAGGTACGAGTCCTGGAGAGAGGACCTTGGCGCCGGACCGCACCGGTCCTGGAGAGGGGGATGAGTCAGGCGGTAGCGCTGCCGAGTCAGGACCGCCCCGGCCTTATCCTGCGGACTATCCGTAGCAGCAAGGGTCTCAAGGAGATCTGCCTCAACCGGCGGGGGTTGCTTGAACTGCATCTCGGCAAGGGGGTGAAGACCCTGGCCTCATCCGGCGTCGGTGGCGGTAGCCATCTCTGGTCGGCACTGGTGGCGCGTCCCGATGATGCGGAGTACTGGAACGGGCGGGCAGATGGCGTCTCTGAATCCCTTATGGCGCCGCACTATGCGCGGGTAGCGGAGGAACTCGGAGCCGTTAGTCCACAGCACACAGAAAGCCTGCCCAACCACACCTCGCATGCCTGGCGGGAGAGTGGCTGGTTCGAAACCGTCGCAGACGCTGATCAGTACCCCTTTGCGTTTCTCTTTCCGGAACGGTACGGAGGCCGCGCTACCGCTGGCCGGGAACCGAGTCGGCTCAATGGGGCGGACGGTCTGTTCGGCTCGGCCGGGGCCTCCAAGGCCAATGTAGAGACGACCTACCTGCTGCCCCATTTGGATGCGGGGTTGGTGGTGCACGACATGCTTGAGGTAATGAGCATCACACCCACCCGCACCGGCAGCTACGAGGTCATCGCCAAAGACCAGCATACCCATGAGCTCAGAGGCTACCTCGCACCGAGAATTGTACTCGCTGCCGGTACCTTGAACAGCATCAAGATCCTGTGTGCAAGCCGGGAGTCAGGTCGTTTGCCGCTGAATGAGATGCTTGGCCAGGGTTTTGGCACCAACGGTGATTGTCTGGGTTTCTGGCGGCCCAACATCGAGCGTCCCGACAGCCGCGCAGGCAGTCCGATTCACGGACGTCTGAAGATCCACGGTCATCCGCAGGGCGTCAATCTGATTATCGGTGGCAAGGATGTAATGCCTCTGCCCCACTGGATGCCCGGCTTCGTGAAGGGCTGGATGGCGGAGCGGGCGAAGCGGCAGTTTCAACTCATCGCCATGGGCGTCGACCGTGCCAACGGCTCGGTCTCCTTTACGCAGAATCGACTCAGTCTTAACTACGATCTGAACGACAGTGACGTCTATCGGGCCATCTTCGATATGCTGGATAAGCTGTCTGATATCTCCGGCGCACGTATTAAATTCGAGCGGAAAAGCGCCGTCACGGCCCACCCTATGGGAGGTTGTCGTATCGGACCTACCCCCGGCGAAGGGGTCGTTGACGGCGTGGGACAGGTCTACGGCCATCCCGGTCTCTATGTCGCCGATGCCTCGGTACTGCCGGCACCGACGGGCGGTCCGCCTTCACTGAGCATTGCGGCCTGGAGTTCTCATGTGGCGGCATCGCTGGTGAGCGGTCTCTAGCCCGAACATTTCACCCGGCCGTTTGGAAAAACGATTAACACACAATTTTCATTGAATATTTTTGGAACATTAGCAACGTACAAAATGTTACTGACCCTCGTTGAACGCGCCCTCGCACCGACCTCGTCGTCCAGCGGCGGTATTGACTCAATCGCCAATCCGCCTCTGAACAACGATCTCGGCACGATCATCGCGTTGCCGGGTGAAATATCCGGGCAAGGCGTCACGACACTTAACCCTGTTGGAAGGAACTGAATCATGTATGCAGCAATCGTGACCTACAAACCTGATGAAAACCTCGATGATGCCGAGATCCGTGCGCGTTTCGAGGCCTCCACGCCGATATTCTCCTCACTGCCCGGTTTGGTGCGGAAGGATTTCTGTTTCGATCCGGAGCAGAGGGAAGGCACCAGCCTTTACATCTGGGAGAGCCGGGAGGCGGCTGAAGCCTGCTTCGGATCAGCGCCGTTTCTTGATGGGTTCAGGCAGGCCTTCGGCTGCGAACCGTCAATCCGTTATCTCGATATCTGGCATACGGTCGACAACGCCTGACAGGCGGTTTGACCGTAGGTAGCCCGGATTACGCTTCGCTCCATCCGGGCGATAGCATGATCGATTGGTTCAGTCAGGTTGTTGTTGAGGCACTCAAGTCAGACCCAGCACCTGCATGGCATTCTGTTTCAGGATCAGTGGCTTCACCTCATCGCGAAATCCCGCCTTCTCGAAATCGCTGAGCCAGCGCTCCGGCGTGATCAGAGGAAAGTCGGTGCCGAACAACATCTTGTGCTTGAGTCGCGTATTGGCGTACTGCACCAGCTGTGGCGGGAAGTATTTCGGTGACCAGCCGGAGAGGTCGATGTAGACGTTGGGTTTGTGCAGGCAAACCGAGAGCGCCTCGTCCTGCCAGGGCCAGGAGGGGTGGGCGATGATGAGTTTCATATCGGGAAAATCGACCGCCACGTCGTCGAGATGGATCGGATTGGAGTACTTCAGGCGCAGCCCGCCTCCCCCCGGCATACCCGTTCCCATGCCGGAGTGGCCGCTATGGAACAGCGCCGGCAGCCCGTATTCGCTGATCAACTCGTAGAGCGGATAGGCCAGGGTGTCATTGGGCAGGAATCCCTGCAGGGTGGGATGAAACTTGAACCCGGCAACCCCATACTCCTCGACCAGACGGCGCGCCTCGCGCAGACCCTGCCTGCCCCGGTGCGGGTCGATGCTGGCGAAGGCGAGCATGATGTCGCTGTTGTCTGCCGCCATGGCGGCCACATCTTCGTTGGAGATGCGCTGGCGGTCGGTCTGGAAATCGGCATCGACGGAGAACATGACCAGGCCGATGCGCCGCTCCCGGTAGTAGTCGACGGTTTCGGCCATGGTCGGCCGGTGATTGAAACCGAAGTAGCGTTCGGCGGCTTCGTCAAAGGCGCGACCGGCCTCATCGTCAGGGTGGCGGCAGGAGATCTCCGCGTGGGTGTGGAAGTCGATGGCGACCAGATCGCTACTATTCATATAGGTACTCGCGCTATTGGGATATTCGAGATTTGTGTTAAATATCGGTATATAGGGAAAAAAACATCAAGTAGATTTATAATACGAGCATACCTTATGCTCGTGCTTTCACACGCGCAATCAATTAACCCCTATCGATTTAGTGTTTGGGTCGAGCAAAACGAGTACAAGCCACCATGATATCGTGTCAGCCAACAACGACAGAGTCAGATGTTTCAGAACTGGAGAAGCTGCAAAATCA
>JARRNY010000085.1:0-20335 GCA_037384445.1 Candidatus Thiodiazotropha sp. | reverse complement strand
TCACCCGTGACGACCTGGCCTATGATCTGGGCCGCCACGTCGACGAGTCCGTACATCTGTTCGAAGAGTGGGGCCTGCCGATCTGGAAGCTCGACGAGAACGGTGAGCGTCACGACGGTTCGAAAGGTCTGACCCCTCTGAAGGACGGCGGCAAGCCTGTGCGTTCCGGTAAGTGGCAGATCATGATCAACGGTGAGTCCTACAAATGGATCGTTGCCGAAGCTGCCAAGAAGGCCCTGGGTATGGATAACATCCAGGAGCGTATCTTCATCGTCAAGCTGGTCAACGACAAGAACGACAAGAACCGCATCGCCGGTGCTGTCGGTTTCTCTGTACGTGAGCACAAGCTGTACGTCTACAAGTTCAAAGCCTGCCTGCTGGTTGCCGGCGGCTGTGTGAACATCTTCCGTCCCCGCTCTGTGGGTGAGGGTCAGGGCCGTGCCTGGTACCCCGTATGGAACGCTGGTTCCACCTACGCCATGGCCGCTGAGGCTGGCGCAGAGCTGACCATGATGGAAAACCGCTTCGTGCCTGCCCGTTTCAAAGACGGTTACGGCCCGGTCGGTGCCTGGTTCCTGCTCTTCAAGTCCAAGGCTACCAACGCCTTCGGCGAAGTCTACATGGAACGCAACAAGGAGATGTTGAACGACTATCCTCCTTACGGTCAGGCTGCGGTTCCCGCTTCCTGCCTGCGTAACCACCTGATGCTGAAAGAGATGAAGGAAGGTCGCGGTCCCATCTGGATGGACACCGTCACCGCTCTTGCCAACCTGCGTGAGACTCTGTCTCCCCGTGAGGTGAAGCATCTGGAAGCCGAGGCTTGGGAAGACTTCCTGGATATGTGTATCGGCCAGTGTGGTATCTGGGCTGGTGAGAACATCGAGCCTGAGAAGAAAAACTCCGAGCTGATGCCCACCGAACCCTACCTGCTGGGTTCTCACTCCGGCTGCTGCGGCATCTGGGTCTCCGGTCCTGAGGATGTGGGTGCACCCACTTCTGAGGATCATGCCGATGCGGACAAGATCCCGGGTCACCTGCCAGGCGGCTGGAACTGGGGTTACCGTGGTATGACCACAGTTAAGGGTCTGTTCACCGCTGCTGATGGTGTGGGCGCTTCCGGCCACAAATTCTCCTCCGGTTCTCACGCCGAGGGTCGTATGTGCGCCAAGTCCATGGTCAAGTTCGTCATGGACAACAAAGACCACACGCCTGAGCTGGATACCTCTGTCGATCAGCTGATCGAAGATATCTACCGTCCAGTGCGCAACTACCTGGAGTTCAAGGACTACTCCACCGCTATCGACGTGAACCCCAACTACATCACGCCGAAGATGCTGCAGTTCCGTCTGCAGAAGATCATGGATGAGTACGTTGCCGGTGTTGCTACCTACTACACCACCAACGAGCACATGCTGGATCTGGCAGAGCAGAAGCTGGAGATGCTGAAGGAAGACGCGCTGAAAATGCGTGCCAAAGACCTTCACGAGCTGCTGCGTGCGTGGGAGAACTACCACCGCATCCTGACTGCTGAAGCTCACATGAAACACATCCAGTTCCGTGAGGAGTCCCGTTATCCGGGCTTCTACTACCGCATGGACAAGAACTTTGTCGATGAGGAAAACTGGAAGTGCTTCGTGAACTCGATCTACGACAAGGAAAGCAAGCAGTGGACCGTGTTCAAGCGTGCACATGTCGATATCGTCGACAAGTCCAAGCTGTTCAAGTAATTTCTTGACAGCCTAGCGGCTTGAAGAAGTCCGGGTGCCGCAAGGTGCCCGGACTTTTTCTGTCTTCAGAGACAGGTAAATACGCAAACCCGTTCTACAGTCGGTAAATGAACGCAAACTGTTGTCGAGACTCTAACCAGGGCTGGTAGCAAGACAGCCATGTACAGCAGACCGTTTACATCCATTTGCGGATTGATTGATACACCGATACCCCAATCGGAGACGAAAAATGAGTGAAAAATTTGATATACCCTTCAAGAGCAGCTTCGTACCCACGGTTATGGAGCCAGGGGTCAAGCTCAAATTCAATTGCCACAAGGGCATCTCCTGCTTCAATGCCTGCTGTCGGCATGCCGATATTCAGCTGACTCCCTATGACATCCTGCGTCTGAAGGACAACCTGGGTGTAAGCGCAACTGAGTTTCTAAAGAACCATACCGTCCCCTTCGAGATGGATAAGGACGGCATCCCGGGTATCAAGCTGCGTACCGATAATGACGGCGCCTGCGGCTTTGTGACCGAGGAGGGCTGTAGTGTCTATAAGGATCGGCCTACCGCCTGCCGCTACTACCCGATTGGCCACATGGCGATGCGCGAGGCTGGTTCCAGCGAGGACGAGGCACGCTATTTTCTGATTCGTGAGGATCATTGCAAAGGTCATGAGGAGGATCGTGAGATCGCGGTCGACGACTACCGTCGCGAGCAGGAGGTCGAGGTTTACGACCAGATCAACCGGGAGTGGCTGCAACTGATGCTGAAGAAAAAGTCAGCGGGTCCTTCCATCGGTCGTCCTTCCGACACGAGCCTGCAGTTTTTCTTCATGTGCTCTTACGATGTGGATCGTCTGCGCCGCTTTGTCATGACCGATTCGTTCAAGGCCTCCTACGATATGGATGAGAGCTTTTACGAGACCATGGAGAAGGAAGATCTGGCCCTCATGCAATTCGGTACCCGCTTACTGAAGCAGGTATTGTTCGGTGAGGTGACCATCCCCGTGAAAGAGAACGCCATAGATAAACGGCTCGAGGAGCGCAAGGAGGTCCTGGAGATGCGCCGCCAGGCTGAGATTGAGCTGCACCGGCAGAAAAAGGAGCAGGAGATGAAGGACGTGCTCTCTTGATCGGATAGATTATTCGTCGATTATGATCAACCGGCAGTCCATATGGCTGCCGAGTGAAATAACGCCACGCCGGTTACCGGCGTGGCGTTTTTTTGTTTTGTGTGGCCAGAAGGTAGGTTGGCGCTACTCAGCCTCGGCGAAAAGCCGGTCGGTTTTCGCTGACATGATGAAGTCATTGCGATGGAGGCCCTTGATTTTGTGTGACCACCAGGTCACCGTGGTTTTACCCCATTCAGTCACAATCGCAGGGTGGTGTCCTTCGCTCTCCGCCAGTTCACCGACCTGGTTGGTGAAGGCAAGGGCATCAGAAAAGTTCTTGAAAGTGAAACTCTTTTCCAGCTGCATGATGCCTTCGCGGACCTCTATGTTCCAGTCCGGAATGGCGCGAATCAGTTCGGCCAGCTCCTCATCGCTGACTTTGGGGGCATCTACGCGACAGGCTTCACACTTTTCTTGGGTCAGCGCTACCATGAAGTAAGTTCCTCTCGTTGGGTGAGTCGGATATAGTGTTTAATTGATTATCAGCGATTCACGCCATCGTTGCATACATGTAAAGCGTAGGGGATCCGACGCAGCAGGGAATCTGGAGAAAACATGGCAAAGCGCGCACTTATCGTCGACGATTCGAAAACGGCACGTCAGGTGCTTTCGGGCAAATTGACGCAATACGGTATTCTGGTGGATACACGGGAGTCGGCAGCAGCGGCGATCGACTATCTCTACGAGCAGGCACCGGATGCTATTTTCATGGACTACGAGATGCCTGGGATGGATGGATTTCAAGCCCTCAAGGTCATCAAGTCCAATCCTCACACTGCCGTGATTCCCGTCATGATGTATACCTCGAAGGCCGGCGGCGTGGCTCTCAGCCAGGCCAGGGCATTAGGAGCTGTCGGTATACTGCCGAAACAGCTGCAGTCGCAGGACCTGGAAGATGTGCTCCACTCGTTGCACCTGATGCCGGACCAGGAGTCCCTGGTACACGGGTTTCACGATGAAGACCTCAGCGACGTCGTTCGTCTGCGCCGTCCCGACAATGTCCGTCCTATTCACGGGGGTGAAGTGGCGAAAGCGGCTTCAGTGGAGACGGTCAGTCTGCCGCTGGATGGCATGCAAGAGGATCTCTCGGGTAACGATGTCATGAAACGCTCGCTGCGACGTGAAGTCAGCCAAGCCGAGGAGCGTCTGCAGGAGCGCCTCGATAAGCACTTCTCGGAATTGCATGCTGAGCTCTTTCAACTGGAGGCGCATCAAGGGGATACGGCGGAACAGATGCGAAGGATCCAGCTTGGCGCCTGGCTCACCATCGTGATGACATTCGTTGTCCTGGCGTCACTCTACTATCTCTTCATGACCGAGCCGGGTGGCAACGGTCCGGTGAGCGCGAAGTGGGAAAACGAGATCAGCCGTCAACTTGCGGCACAGGACGAAAAAATCACCCTGCTGAGCGATCAGCTGGACCAGGCAATGGCCGGAGATGCTGTTGTTAGCAGCAATGCCTCATTGCCACTCGGACTGCTGGAGTGGGCTGCCAATCAGGGCAGCGGTTTTGATTATGGGGAGATGCCATTCAGTGATGAACGGGCGCTTTGGTTATCGGAACTGGTGGAAGAGCTGAAACAGGCCGGATTCCGCGGCACCTTGGAACTGCGAGCCCATTATGGAAATTTCTGTCTCGAAAAGAGAGGGGAAGGCGGATTTAAACTGGCAAAACCCGAGCTCGACATCGGCGAGTGTCAGTTTGCCGCCGAGACCAAAGGCAGCGAAGCCTGGCGTAATGACCAATCAGTCTCCTTCGCCAATTACCTGAATGTGGAGTTGGCGCGAAGCGGTGGTGATGTGGAGATTCTGCTGTTCAGCAGCGGCTATGCCGATCCGTTCGTACCCTATCCCGCTTCATACGAGGTTAAGACTGCTGGGCAATGGAATCGTATCGCTCGGCTCAATCAGCGCATTCGGGTCGCTATCTATCGTAGTGAGTAGCCGGGATCCCAGCCAGAAAACGGCGGCTTGAAGGCTCAGGCCGATACGGTTCGACTGGCGGCCCAGGCCCGAAGATAGGCGATCTTCTCCGCCATCAGTACAGAGAGCGGTTTGGTCTGCTCCACCTCGGTCTGGATATGCTCGGTGCTAAGGGTTTCTTGAGCGGCGTATGAGGCGTAGAGGGCGGCAACCACAGCCTGCTCGATCTCAGCGCCGGCGAAGCCTTCGCTGGCGGCCTGAAGTCGCTCCAGATCGAATTGTTCGGTTTCATGTCCGCGCTTGGCGAGATGGATGCGGAAGATCTCCTTTCTGACTTCCGCGTCCGGCAGGTCAACAAAGAAGATCTCATCGAAACGGCCTTTTCGCAGAAGTTCCGGCGGCAGCATCTCGATGTCGTTGGCCGTGGCGACGAGGAATACGCGGGAGCTTCGTTCCGCCATCCAGGTCAACAGGGTGCCGAGGATGCGTTTGGAGGGGCCACCTTCAGAGTCCCCTGACAGGCCCTTCTCGATCTCGTCGATCCAGAGTACGCAGGGAGCCATGGTCTCGGCAGTCTTCAGAGATTCCCGCAGATTGCGCTCCGTCTCGCCGTAATATTTATTGTAGAGTGCACCAAAGTCGAGGCGTAACAGGGGAATGCCCCAGCTGCCGGCTACCGATTTGGCAGCCAGACTCTTGCCTCCTCCCTGAACCCCGAGCAGTAGAATCCCTTTTGGCGGGTCGAGTCCGGCTGGGGGCTGGGCTGAGAGAAAGATGTCGCGACGCTGTTCGAGCCAGTGCTTCATGTTCTTCAGTCCGGCTACCTGACCGAATTTTGCCGTGTCGAGTTCAAGTGAGAGAACACCCTGATTGTCCAGTAACTGGTACTTTGTCTTTGCCAGTTCGTTCAGGTCCTCCTCCGTCAGCATGCCATCGTCATAGATGGCGGTGCGGATCAGCTGTTTGGCATCACTGAGGGTCAATCCGGAGAGGTTGGTGATGAGCTTATCAACAATTTCCTGTCGAGCTTTGACACTGCGTTTGTGTTTGTGTCCCCAGGCCTGGCTCTCTTCCTGGAGGAGCAGTTCGAGCTCTGACCGGCTCGGTAGAGAGAGTGCGAATTTGGCGGCGACGGCGCGCAGTTCGTCTGGGATCTCGGCAGCATGGCTGACCAGTACGAGGGTCTGGTGGGGTTTGCTTAGTGCGATCTCTTTGAGCTGTCGCAGAATAAGCGGGTCATCAAGCCAGTGGTGTATATCCATCATCAGATAGATGGAGGGTGGCGTGCGGTTGGCAATCTCCGACAAGACCTTGGCCGGCTCTAGAGTCGAGCGGTTAGGCTGGGTGTTCTGCTGCAGGCTTCTGAGTCCACTGGCTACAGACCAGCGCATCAACTGTTTGCCAAGACGCGTGGCGAGTCGCTGAAACAGGGCTTCCACCCGCAGCTCGTCCATGCTTTCGACAAAAAGCAGGCTTGTGCCGGCGCTGATGATCAATTCTAGGTCTTTTAAGTCGCTCATTCCGTGCGTGGTTTGTTTGTGTTGTCTGGTGAATTACAATAGTCCGCCAATCTATCTTGTACCCTGCGTCGGTTCAACCTGAATCAGTTTTGCGCCGTAACGGGGTTTGTCGGGCGCCATTTCAGGGAAAATGAAATGAAAAAACTGCTGCTTCTTCTTATTCTCTCCATGCTCTCGGGGCATACGTTGATGGCGGCGCCATCGACAGTTCGTTTTGAGGCCATGAAAAGCGAACTGGCCGGCACGGCGGTGCGTGATTTCAAACCGCGAAATCCGATTAAGGTGCCCATCATTACCTGGGGTGGAGATATTGCCACCATCCTCGCCAACGGGGATGCCAAAAGGACGCGAAAAGGCAGTATTTTTGCCAGCGCCGGTCTTGATCTGGAACTGGTACGGCAGGACGTCTTCAGCCGGCAGGTGGCTTCATACATGAAGGGTGAGACGCCCTATCTGCGTGGCACGCTCGGCATGATCAACATGGCCAGCGAGCTACTGGCTTCGGATCCGCGTACGAAACCGGTGGTGATCTACCAACTGACCTGGTCGGCGGGCGGCGACGCGCTGGCGGTTAACAGCAAAATTCGTACGGCGGCTGATCTGAAGGGCAAGACCATTGGTGTGCAGGCCTATGGTCCCCATGTCTACTACATGAGTCGGCTGCTGGCCGATGCCGGCTTGAGTCTGAAAGATGTCTCATTGAAGTGGTACCCCGATCTGACCGGCACAGATAACACCCCAATGGCGGCGATGCAGACAGGGCAGGTTGATGCTGCGTTTGTGATCACACCGGATGCCATGCTCCTGACCTCGGGTGGTACGGTCGGTACTGGCGCTGAAGGTTCGGTACGCGGTGCGCGGATTCTGCTCTCTACCCGAACTGCCAATCGGGTGATCTCCGATGTCTATGTGGTGCGCAGTGACTATTTGCAAAAAAATCGTTCCCAGGTTGAAGCCTTCGTCAAAGGATTGATGCAGGGCGCGGAAAAGCTGCGCCAGATGGCAGGATCAAAAGGGAGTGGCGCATACAAGAAGACCTTTACATCAGCGGCTGAGCTGCTGCTGGACAGTCCCCTGGCGGTTGCCGATGCCGAAGGGCTCTATGGGGATTGCCAGTTTGTCGGTTGGCAAGGCAATGTGGATTTTTTCAACAACCCCAGCTTTCCCCGCTCTCAACAGCGTCTCACTGGAGAGATTCAGAGTAGCCTGGCGACACTTGGTTTGTTGAGCAAAAGGGCGCCGATGGAGCAGGCGGGGTGGGACTACAATCAGCTGAAACAGGGGCTGAAATACGCAGAGCGTAGCGAATCACCGCGATTTGATTCCGCACAGGTCACCTCTGTCATTGCCAGAAAGCAGCAACAGGGGACCCTGCAAGAGGGTGAACTCTTCTCCTTTGAGATCTTTTTTGAGCCGAATCAGAATACCTTCAGCGCCGACCTCTATCAGGGCTCCTTCGATAAGGTGATTGAGTTTTCTTCCACCTATGGTGGCGCCCTGATAACGGTTGAGGGTAACAGCGATCCACTGGGCTATCTGCGCAAGAAGAAGGATGGGGAGACATCCATTGTGCTGGGCCGGGTGAAACAGGCGGCGAAGAATCTCAGCCTTTCACGCGCCATGGCTGTGCGTGACAGCATTTCCCAATATGCAGCCCAGAAAGGGATCACATTGGACCCGAGTCAGTTTGCGGTGGTCGGTCATGGCATATCGAAACCGAAAAACGGTATCTGTGGGCAGGATCCTTGTGCGCCACGTACTGAGAAGGAGTGGCGGGACAATATGCGTGTGGAGTTCCGCATTCTACAGGTCGAAGCGGAATCGGCAGTTTTCAACCCGCTTTAACAGGGCGCTTCAGGAATAAAGGACGGGCCAATGGCAGGCAAGAAAAGTAAGGGTAACTGGACGATTGTACTGGTCATCATCATCGGTTTTGCCCTTTACAAAACACTCAAGCAACAGGTGCCGCATTCACCTGTGTCAGTTGCTCGTATGCTCCCCCCATCCACCTATGGGACTAACGGCGTGCGCAACGACTGGCCCAATATGACGGAAGGGGCTGTGAGCGACGCTGAGGATAAGCTGGCGAAGAACTACTACGTTATCCTGGACGACTCGGGCAGCATGAAAAGCGATATCTGTGCGACCGGTCATGCCTCCCGGTTGAGTGCGGCCATCGAGGCGTTGGCCGCTTTTGCCGAAGGCATGCCGCCGCAGGCGAACATCGGCGTGATGACGTTCGATGGTGGTAATTTTACCGAGCTGTTGCCGCTCGGTAAGCGGAGTAGCAAGGAGATACGCGACCTCTCAAGACGAGTGGTTGCCAGCGGCAAAACCCCTCTCGCCACGGCAATAACCCGTGGTTATGAGGCGCTGCGCACGCAAGGCGCATCACAGGTCGGTTATGGCGAATACCATCTGGTGGTGATTACGGATGGTGAGGCCAGCGATGGAGAGTATCCGGATACCATCATCGATCGCATCCTCGCGGAGTCCCCGGTAGACATCCATACCATCGGTTTCTGTATTGGCCAGGAGCATGTGCTGAATCAACCGGACACTCTCTCCTATCAGCCGGCGGACAATGTGCAGTCGCTGCGCCAGGGGCTACAGGATGTACTGGCCGAAGCCCCGGCATTTACCGTTTCCAGTTTCAAGTGACGGCATGGGATGAGTAAGCACCTCAAGATCTTTACCGCCCTGTTGAGCCTCGGCGTGGTGGTGATCATCGCCTTGTGGGTGTTGCTGCCGTACTGGACTGAATCGAAACAGCGCTCCACCTCGGATGCTGCCGCCACACGGGGCGTGCTGCGCATTGGCGTCGACAATTGGATTGGCTATTTCCCACTCTGCTCTCCCGACATGCGGCGCAATCTGCGCAGTCGCGGTTATACATTGCAGTGCATCGACGACGCGGCGAACTATGAGGAGCGGGTGAATAAGCTGGCCAACGGCGAGTTGGATTTTGCCGTCGCTACCGTCGACTCCTGGTTACTGAATGGTAATAAGCACGACTATCCTGGCGTCATCGTCTCTGTCATTGACGAGTCGAAGGGGGGTGATGCGATTGTGGCCAGACGCGATCGCATCAGCGATCTCAATATGCTCTCTCCCGGTCGTGGCGTGAAGATCGCCTTTACCCCGGCATCGCCAAGCGAGCATCTGCTGAAGTCGGTCAATGCCCACTTTGATCTGGGGCTCTACGGGAAGGGGGAAGAGGCGTGGAGATCCGCCAGTGATGGCTCCGAAGCCGCCTTGAAGCTGCTCCTGGCCGAGAAGGTGGATGCCGCCGTGCTGTGGGAGCCTGATGTATCCAGGGCGCTTGCCAGGGCGGGGATGGTGAAGCTGGTGGGGACCGAGGATACCGATAAACTGATCGTCGATATCCTGGTGGCCAGCCGCCGCCAGGTCGCCCGCGACCCGCAGGCTGTCGAGGCATTGCTGGATGCCTGGTACGAAACCCTTGAAGGCTATCTCACGAACAGAGGAGGACTGACTGCAGCCATTCGTGAAGAGACCGGTCTCGATGAGAACCAGATCAGCAGCATGCTGGATGGTGTGGCCTGGGCTGGTCTGGCCGAGAACGGCACGCTCTGGTTCGATATCCTGCAACGCCAGGCGATCGGCAGCGATGGTCTGATCGAGGCGATCGAGGCGGCCGCCCAGATCCTGGTGGAGAACGGTGATTTCGATGTCTCGCCAGTACCGGGTAACGATCCCTACCGACTCACCAGCAAACAGTTTATCGAACAGCTCTATCTGCGCGCCTATCCCAATGGCGCCAGCATCTCCCGGGAAAATTCACTGACCGGGCCGTTTGAACCGCTCTCCGATGAGGCCTGGTCTCAGATGCGCAGGGTCGGCACGCTCAAGGTGGAGCCCATCAGTTTCGGCCGGGGTACCGGTCTGCTCAACCTGGATGGCAAGAAGACGGTCGATCTGATTGTCGAGCGTATACGGCGCTACCCGAGTTTTCGTGTTCTGGTCGGAGGGCACACCGGTGTAGCCGGCGATCCGCAGCAGAATCTCAAACTCTCCCTCGCTCGGGCAGAATCGGTGGTGCGCTATCTTGTGGTGACATATAAGATCGATCCGGATCGGCTGCGCGCGATCGGTTACGGTTCATCGAGACCCTTGCCAAAAGCTGCCGGAGAGTCCAATCGGGCCTACTCCTATCGCCTGCCGCGGGTGGAAATTTCACTCCTGAGCGGAGGCCGGTGATGAAGGGCGAGTATGCCCGCAAGCGTGAGGAGAAACCTGCGCTGCCCGACTTTTCCCGTCGTTCGATCTCCAAACAGGTTGCTGCCGTTACCGCCCAGAAGCCCTATGTACTCTATCCGCTGGCCGTCGGTTTGCTCGGCGGTCTGTCGGCGCTGATGTTGGGCACTCCCCTGCTGCCCGCGCTGGTTGGGGGCGGTATCGGTCTGGTAGCGTGGCTTCTGGACAACACGCTTCGTCGGGAGCACCACGCCAACGACTACGTGCGTAAGCTGCATGAAATATTGGAGCGCAGAACCCAGGCCTCTGTCTCTTCATTGCAAGCGGATTTAAAGCAGGTAGAAGAAGCCGACGGACTGAGTCAGCTAACGCGCCTGAAACAAAAGTATGACGCCTTCGAGGATCTTCTGCGCCATAAGCTGGAACCGACAGAGCTGACCTTTGGCCGCTATCTGGGGATGGCTGAACAACTCTATCTGGGAAGTCTCGACAATCTGAATACCATCACCCATATTCGTCGCGGTCTGAATGCGATCGATCTTTCGCATATCCAGCAGCGGGTCGATCATATCGTGCAGGATGGCAAGGTCGATGAGAGCGAAGCGCAGGAGATGGAGGCGCTTTCGCGCCGTCGTGCGCTGATGTTGCAGCAGCGCGAGCAGATAACGGCCCTGTTATCGCAGAATGAGACAGCGATGACCAAACTGGATGAGGTGATGGCTTCGATCGCGGCGTTGAATCTGGGTGACCGGCGGGCTTCGATGGATATTGAACAGGCGATGCAGGAGTTGGAAGAGCTGGCTCGGCGAAGTGTCGATTATGAGGTCAAATCCTAGCCCGATATTTCACCCGGCCGCTCAGAAGTGCGATTAAGGGGCGATGTTTTTTGATAATCCCAGGGCTATTAGCAGAGTACGAAGTGTTACCGCCCCTCGCTGAACGCGCCCTCGCACCGATCATCGTGTTCCCGGGAGAAACTTCGGCTCTGGCTTTAATGCTGCTTAGTTAATGGCGTTTGGGATGATATCCAACACCTGATGGTGGGGCCCTTCCCCGCCATTAAATCCCTTAACTAAGTCGCATTCGGCTCTGGCTTGCGAAGACTGTTTTGGTGTCCAATTTCAATCAAAATCAACTTCACAGGTTCCGGATTCTTGTCGTGATACAATCTGCGTGTTTGTGCTAAGGAGAAAAGCAGCCCATGAGCGAGCAGGAAAGTAAACTGGTTTTTGCAGATAAAGAGAAACTGAAGGCGGAGCTCAATCTCGCTGATCCCTTTGCTGCGGAGTCGGGGCAAGGCGTGTCCGGCGGGGTGGACAGCAAGCTCGCGGCTCAGGCTGAGGATGTGGTGGCGCGCATCGTCTCCACCGATCTCAGTGACAACGCCGGTCAGGAGCAGGTCAAGGCGGCGGTCGAGACCATCGGCATGAACCTGCAACGCGAAGCAGCCCGGCGCAGCGCCATGCTGAAACAGCCCCTGTCGAAGATGATGCAGGACAGTGAAGAGGGCAGCACCGTAGCCAAGTCCCTCATCGATCTGAAGATGCAGGTGGAGGATCTCGACCCGGCTCAGGTCAACCTGGAAGCGGGTTGGGTGACACGTGTACTGGGTTACATTCCCGGCGTGGGCACCCCCATCAAACGCTATTTCTCCCGTTTCGAGAGCGCTTCGACCACCATCGACGCCATCATCAATTCGCTGGAAGCGGGGCGGGAGCAGCTCAAGCGCGACAATGTGACGCTCACGGCTGACCAGCAGGCGATGCGCGATCTGACCCACAAACTCGATCGCACCATCCAGCTGGCGCAGCTGATCGACAGTCAGCTGCAGGGCAGGCTCGATAACGAGATCCTGCAGGACGACCCGCGCCACAAGTTTATCGCCGAAGAGGTGCTGTTCCCTCTGCGGCAGCGTATCCAGGATCTGCAACAGCAGCTGCTGGTCAATCAGCAAGGCTACCTCACAACCGAGATGATCGTGCGCAACAACAAAGAGTTGATGCGAGGCGTCAACCGGGCGCTCAATACCACGGTCAGCGCCCTGCAGGTCGGCGCTACTCTGGCCATGGCGTTGGCCAATCAGCGGATCGTGCTGGAGAAGGTGGAGGCGATCAACTCCACCACCGAAAGCCTCATTGCCTCCACCGCAGAACGGCTGAAGACGCAAGGGGCGCAGATTCAAAAGCAGGCCTCCAGCTCGCAGATCAAAGTGGAGGTGCTGAAGCAGGCGTTCGCCGATATCAAAACCGCCCTGGATGACATCAGCAACTACCGGCAGAAAGCCCTGCCCGAGATGGCGGCCAACATTCTCGAAATGGATAAGCTGTCGCAAGAGTCAGAAGCGCAGATCCGGAAAATCGAAAACGCGGAAGAGACCATGGGCGACTTCCCGCTGGAAATTATTGACTAGGAGATTGTCACAATGAAGAGATGGGTACACCTGCTGTTGTTATTGCTTGTATTGCTTCCGTTGTCGCTTAGCGCCAGGGAGAGCTTTCGTGTCGCCTGGTCTCACTACACTGGCTGGGAGCCCTGGGGTTATGCCGATCAGGCAGGCATCCTGAAGAAGTGGGCCGACAAGTACGACATCGATATCGAGATGACGCTGGTCAACGACTATATCGAATCGATCAATCTCTATACTGCGGGTAAATTCGACGCCTGTGCCATGACCAATATGGATGCCCTGACCATCCCTGCGGTGGGTGGCATCGACAGTGAAGCGGTGATTGTTGGCGATTTCTCCAACGGCAATGACGGCATCGTGATGAAAAACGGTAGCGCTGTGGCCGATCTCAAGGGCCGCACTGTCAATCTGGTCGAACTGTCGGTTTCGCACTATCTGTTGGCCAGGGCTCTCGACATGAACGGTCTCTCCGAAAGGGACGTCAAACTGGTCAACACCAGCGACGCGGACATTGCCGCACTTTTCGTCTCCGATAAGAACGGTGCAGCGGTAACCTGGAATCCGCCGCTGATGCAGGCGCGCAATGCGGAGGGGGCGAAACTGGTCTTCGACTCTTCCGGTATACCCGGTGAGATCATCGACATGATGGTGGTACGCAGCAATGCACCCGATAGCCTCAAGTTGGCATTGAGTGGCGCCTGGTACGAAACCCTTGCCGTCATGACAGGCAAGGATGCCGCCGCGGAGCAGGCCATTGAATCCATGGCGAACGCCTCCGGCGCCACCACAGCCGAGTTCAAGGCCCAGCTCGCTACCACCGCTATGTTCTATCAGCCGGCGGATGCGGTTAGCTTCGTCTCTTCCGGTAAACCGATGGAGACCATGGAGCATGTCCGCCAGTTCTCCTTCGACAAGGGGCTGTATGGCGATATGGCCGATTCGCCGGATTTTGTCGGTATCCAGTTCGATAATGGCAAGGTGCTGGGCAACAGCAACAACATCAAACTGCGCTTTACCTCCAAGTGGATGAAGGCGCAACAGTAAGGCTGACAGTGGTGGGCGGAAGCGGGCAATGAGTAAGCTCTTCGGGATCCATGCGAAACCTGACGGATGGCTGAAGTGGTTGCTTGCGCTGTTGCCGTTCGCCCTGCTCCTGGGGATCTACCTGACCGCCTCTGAGATCCGCCATCGGGACAATCCCAGCGACAAGCTGTTACCGAGTATCAGCCAGATGGGCAAGGCGGTGCAGCGCATGGCCTTCAGCGAAGACAAGCGCAGCGGCAAATACCTGATGCTGGCGGATACGGTCGCCAGCATGAAGCGACTCCTGATCGGCCTCTCGTTGGCGGCGCTGACCGGTCTGTTGCTTGGGCTCAATATGGGGCTGTTTCCGGGCATGGATCGGAGCTTCAACCCCTTCGTCACCTTCTTCTCCATGATTCCGCCATTGGCGATACTGCCGATTCTCTTTATCAGCTTCGGTGTCGATGAGCTGGCCAAGATTATGCTGATCTTTATCGGCACCTTTCCGCTGATCAGCCGGGATATTCGTTTGGCGGTGCGGAATATTCCGCGGGAACAGATCACCAAGGCATTGACTCTGGGCGCCTCCCAATTGGAGATCGCCTATCGCATTCTGCTGCCCCAGGTGATGCCGCGGCTGCTGATCGCAGTGCGCCTCTCATTGGGCGCCGCCTGGTTGTTTCTCATCGCCTCGGAAGCGATTGCGGCGGATGAGGGGCTGGGCTATCGGGTATTTCTGGTGCGTCGCTATCTGGCGATGGACGTGATTTTGCCCTATGTGCTGTGGATTACCTTTCTCGGTTTTCTCTTCGACTGGTTATTGCGGCAGGCTGAGCGCCGCTTCTTCCCCTGGCATGGCGGCGAGGAGACATGATGAGTTCAGCTAGCCGCTATCTTTCCATCGAAGATCTCTACAAGCGTTACGGTAACAAGCTGGTGCTCGACAACATCGATCTGTCGGTGGATCAGGGTGAACTCTGTACCCTTGTCGGTCCGAGTGGCTGTGGTAAATCGACGCTACTGCGCATCCTGGTGGGAGAGGAGCAGCAGAGCGAGGGTCAGGTGCTGCTGGATGGCGAAGTCATCGGCAACCCGGATGAGAAGCGTGGCATCGTGTTTCAGCGCTACTCTCTGTTTCCCCATCTGAGCGTGCTCGATAATGTCACCCTGGGTCTGCGCTTGGGCGGGCGTCCAGGTTCCGACAAGCTGAGTAAAAAACAGATTGAGGAAGAGGCCTACAGCTATTTGAAGCGGGTGAGGCTGGAGGAGCACGGCAGAAAATATCCGCATGAACTCTCCGGCGGCATGCAGCAGCGGGTTGCCATTGCGCAGTCGTTGATCATGAAGCCGAAACTGTTGCTGATGGATGAGCCCTTTGGTGCGCTTGATCCCGATACCCGTGAGGATCTGCAACTGTTCCTGGTCGAGCTCTGGGAGGAGCAGCGGATGACCGTCTTCTTCATTACCCACGATCTGGAAGAGGCCGCCTTTCTCGGTACCCGCTTGCTGGTGTTATCCCAATACTATCGGGACGATCGTGGAGATGGACCTGACGTCAATCGCGGTTCGAAGATTGTGGCTGATCACGCGCTGCCTCGCTATATGTCGAGTACTGCAGTAAAGCACAGCGCGGAGTTTGGTGAGCTGATTCAGCAAGTGCGGGAAGAGGGATTCAACCCGGAATATCTTCAGCATGCCAAAGAGTTCAATTTGACCCACCCCAATGCTTACCAGACCCTGACGGACGAGGAGTCGATGGAGAAGCCTCCCTCCGCGTGATTGGCCGATGAATGAATCGGCTATCGCTTGCTCAATAGGACTCTGCAGATAGTGAGAGCACCATGCATCGGACTTTTTCGTCACTAGGCCGGATACAGGGTTTTATTCTAATCCCGGCACTATGGCTATTGTCCTGCAGCGCCTGGAGTGGTGAGTTTGCAGTGGATATCGTTCGTGCTGCAATCGAACGTACCCGGCATGAGGTTCGATACGATGGCTCATACTATACGATAGCCTACCCAAACGGTGACGTGCCTTCACAAGTGGGTGTTTGTACGGATGTGGTTATCAGAAGCTATCGTGCGATCGGTACCGATCTCCAGCGCCTGGTTCATGAGGATATGGCCGCGCACTTCAGTCACTACCCTTCAAAGAGAATCTGGGGGTTAGCGTCTACGGATAGAAATATTGATCATCGCCGCGTGCCCAACCTGCAGGTATTTTTTCGGCGTCAGGGCGCCTCGCTGTCTGTGACTGAGGAGCCGAGGGATTATCAACCTGGCGATATCGTTACCTGGGTTTTGCCGGGTGGATTGACGCATATTGGCCTGGTGACAGACCGCCGGGCTCAAGATAGCGGCAATCCTTTGGTCGTTCACAATATCGGCGCCGGACCCAAGCTGGAAGATATGCTGTTTGACTATAAAATTACCGGTCACTATCGCTATATACCGACAAACTACCTTTCGGCGCACTAGATTGCGCTATTCAGAGGGGAGTGGAAATATTGCAAACCATCTTGCTCATCGAAGACGAAAACTCCATTGCGGATATGGTGCTCTATGCCCTGAAAAGCGAGGGTTTTGCCACTGAGTGGTTTCGTCTCGGCCGGGAAGGTCTGTCCTGGTTGCAACAACATTCCGACACGGCTTTGCTGATCTTGGATGTGGGTCTCCCGGATGGAAATGGTTTCGAACTCTGCAAGGAGATCCGTCGCTTCTCAGAAATTCCTATCGTCTTTCTCACCGCACGCAACGATGAGGTGGACCGCATCGTTGGTCTCGAGATTGGTGGTGACGACTATGTAGGAAAGCCCTTCAGTCCGCGTGAACTGACAGCGCGTGTAAAGGCGATACTAAAACGAAGTCGAGTCGCCGTAGTTTCGATGGCGGAAGAGAGAGCGACTTTCGAGGTCGACAGTGAGCGTTGCCGTATACGCTATCATGATGTCTGGCTCGACCTCACCCGCTACGAGTACGAAGTCTTGAGAACACTGTTACGGCATCCCGAGCGTGTCTATTCCCGTGCACAGATCATGGACCTGGTATGGAGCGAGCCCGATGAGAGCCTCGAGCGTTCCGTGGATACTCATATCAAAACCCTGCGCGCCAAACTGCGGCAGATTCGAGAGGATGAAAACCCGATCAAGACCCATCGTGGTCTTGGCTACAGCATAAGCGGTAGCGTGCATGAATCTTAGCGTCCGCATCTTTCTCGCCTATTTTTTATTACTGGGTTTTGCCATTTGGTTTGTGATGCGCAGTTTCTCTGCCGAATTGGTGCCTGGTATGCGTCAATCGCTGGAAGAGACCTTGGTCGACACAGCTAATCTGTTGGCAGAACTGCTGGTTGATGAGGTGACTGCAGATAGCATGACCGCAGGCCATTTTGAGCGTGCCATGGGTGCCTTTGCCGAGCGGCGTCTCGACGCGCGTATCTGGTTTCTGAAAAAACGCGATCCGAACCTGATTGTCTATGTGACTGATGCTCAGGGAATCGTGCTGTTTGATTCCCGTGGCCGGGATGTCGGTATGGACTACTCCCGTTGGAACGATGTCTACCTGACCTTGCGGGGTGAATACGGGGCACGTACGACACGCGAAATTCCTGAGGACGATTTCAGCAGTGTGATGTATGTGGCGGCACCGATAAAGCTCGATGACAAGATCATTGGTGTGGTGTCGGTGGGAAAGCCCAGTGTGGCCGTACAGCCCTTTGTAGAGCGGGCAATGGCCAATATCAAGGAGAAGAGCGCGCTGATGATCCTGGCGGCTCTTGCCTTGGGTATGCTGATCACCTACTGGCTCACCTTCTCCATTCGCAAGCTCACGGCCTTTGCTCAGGATGTTCGCGCAGGCAAGCGTCCTGCTATGCCAAAACTGGGAGAGAAAGAGCTCGCGCAACTGGCCGATGCTATGGATGCCATGCGTAGAGAGTTGGAGGGTAAAGACTATGTGGAGAACTATCTGCATAGCCTTACGCATGAACTTAAGAGTCCGTTAGCGGCGATACAGGGAACGGCCGAGTTGCTGGATGAGGAGATGCCACGGGCAGACCGGCAGCGCTTCATGCGTAACATTCGCAGTGAAGCGGAGCGATTGCATCAAGTGGTCGAGCAATTATTAAAATTGGCTTCGGTGGAAAAGCAGCAAGGTCTAATCTCCCCTGAGAGATTGGATACTGCAATACTAATCGAGGCGCTGAGCGAAGAGCGGCAATGGCGACTAAGCCAGGCTGATATCCACTTCTCTTTCAATCTGACAGCCGATGCTAAGCCTCTGGCTGAACGTTTTCTGCTGCAGCAGGCAATTGGGAATCTCATGGACAATGCTATCGACTTCTCTCCTCCGGGGGGAGTGATTGCCGTTAGAACATGGGTTGAAAATGGGTGCTGGTGCCTTTCGTTGCACGATGATGGGCCAGGGATTCCAGACTTCGCACTGAAAAGGGTTTTCGAACGATTCTATTCACTGCCACGACCACAAGGCGGATCACGTAGCAGTGGTCTTGGCCTCAGCTTTGTTTATGAGGTGGCGCAGCTGCATGGTGGTAGCGTAACGCTGACGAACCACGCTGAGGGGGGTGCGCTGGTTTGTCTGAAGCTGCCGCTGTCACAACAGAATTCGGCCAGGTGAAGAATATCGATCCTGCGCATTAGCTCGCAGATTGTGTGCAGACGCAGTCTGCACACATTCACCACATACTCCCCACATAAAGTGCCTGTAGAGTCTTCTTAAGTTTAGTAAGGAGACAGAGATGAAATTCCCCGTCATTAAAAAAGTCTTGATGATCGTTTTTCTAACGGCATTGCTGCTGATACCGTTAACGATGATTGAAGATGTGGTGTATGAGCGAAGCTCATATCGGAATCAGGCGAGTTACAACATTGCCAGTAGTTGGACCGGTGAGCAGCAGTTTCTCGGGCCGCTTTTGGTTGTGCCCTATAAGGAGCACTACACAGTAAAGGTCTGGGATGAGATGCTGAAACGCTATGACATCCAGGAGCAGACACTGCAAAAAAGAGTCATCATTTCACCAGAGAGTCTTGAAGTGGATGGTGAGGTGGAGACGGAGACCCGAAAGCGGGGAATCTATGCCGTCCCGGTCTACCATAGCCGGCTTGCCGTTGCTGGAAGCTTTCTATTGAAGCGACTTGAAAATTTCACACCACCAGAAGGGCATAGAATAGAGTATTGGCCGCACAAGAAGAGGCGATCTCATTCGCTTTCGATCTGAAATTAAATGGTATGGAGCTCTTGCAGTTCTCTCCCGTAGGTAAGAGTACAAGGGTATCCTTGAGCGCTGATTGGGCCGACCCGAGTTTTATGGGGCGATATTTACCCACGACACGTTCAATCGATGCCGATGGCTTCAAGGCTAACTGGATTCTCTCATCTTTCTCTAGTGGTATTACGCAACAACTTGAAGCGTGCCAGACAGGAGAGTGCGATGGCCTGCTGGGTGAGACCTTTGGTGTAAAGTTGTTCAATTCGGTTGATATCTATCAACAGAGTGAGCGCTCGATAAAATATGCGTTAATGTTTATTGGCCTTACCTTTGTCAGCTTTTTTCTCTACGAAGTCATGAAGGGCTTGCGCTTGCATCCCATGCAGTACCTGCTGGTCGGGCTGGGGTTAAGTGTATTTTATCTGTTGCTGATTTCACTCTCCGAGCATATGGCGTTCTCTGCAGCCTATCTTGTGGCAACACTGGCATCGACCGCATTGATCGGCTTCTATGTCAGTAGTGTGCTGGGTTCGATCAAGCATGGTGGCGTTTTGACAGGTGCCTTGTTAATCCTCTATGGCATGCTGTATGGGATACTTCGCTCTGAAGACAATTCCCTGTTGATGGGATCGATACTCATATTTTGCGTCCTTAGCCTGGTCATGATTGTAACCCGACGTTTGGATTGGTACTCCGTTACAGATGGTCTGGCTGAAAAGATTACTTCGATAAGCAAGCCAGAAAAGAACGCGTAACGAGGCATGAGGCCAGGCAGAGCGATATCCTGCTTTGTTTGGCCTCATTCAGCCGGCATGAAATTAGGCGATGAGTTCGGCCTGTAATATCAGATCAACCAGGATCAAAGATGATTTTCGGACACTTGCCGGCGGGATACATCACTTCAAAGTTGCTTTATGCGCGTCTTCGGATTAGTGAGGTTGATTTCCAACGTTTTCTGATGAG
Organism: Candidatus Thiodiazotropha sp.; assembly: GCA_037384445.1. Lineage (GTDB taxonomy): Bacteria > Pseudomonadota > Gammaproteobacteria > Chromatiales > Chromatiaceae > Thiodiazotropha. The sequence continues at coordinate 169 of JARRNY010000085.1, read as the reverse complement.
CGGTTTGGCTGGTTCGGCCGCACCTGACTTGGATCTTGTCTATTTCTTTTTGTTTGACCACAGACAGCACCACCATCATACCTACTGGAGCCACTATCCACTGGTTTGGCTCTCTCTGTTACTCCTTTCTGTGATCTGGCTGTATACCCAGCGAGGGAGAAAGCTGCCT
>JARRNY010000084.1:0-14880 GCA_037384445.1 Candidatus Thiodiazotropha sp. | reverse complement strand
GAGCCTGCGGGAACGGGCTGGGTGGTGTAGATGCCGGGACAGTTGCCGCCGTTGAGGGTGCAGGGGTCCATCTCCCGGATCACCGGTTTGCCGGTGATGCGCACCGAGCTGGAACCCTTGACTGGTTTGACCTTGCCGGTGACCGTGCCGCTCTTGATTCCTTTTCCGACCCCGGCGTTGTCCCCCTTGCACTTGGGCTGGGTGCTCTTCTTCAGTACATAGGCAGGGTGGCCATTCAACTGCACGTTCTTGATCACCCCCACGCTGTTACTCAGGTCGTGCATCACCGGATAGGGGATGGGCACCATGCTGCTGCCCGCGGGGGTCTTGTTGATGCTGGGGGCGGTGCAGATTGCTTTGAACAGGCCCTGTTTTCGAGTGCCGAGGAATTTAGCCATTGGCCGTCTCCGGGGGCGGATGTTGCTCCGCCTGGGCGATGAACGCGTCGACTTGCGGCTTGAGCAGCAGGCGGGCCTCCAGGACCCGGACTTCGGGTTCCACATCGAGGGTGGCGCGCCAGACGCAACTCAGGCGACGTTGATCCGGTTCGATGATCAGGGTGTCGAGCTGGGCCGAGAGTTCGCCGATCTGGCCCTCTTCGTAGCGCACCAGGACAAAGGGCAGGTCACCGGGCAGCTGGAGTTTCAGCAGGGTATTGCCCTGCTCATCCCGCTGTGCCCCCGGTGTGTCGGCGGTGCAGAGGTTGGTCAGCTCGATGAGCTCGTCGCCGATCAGGTAGTCGGTCTGCTGGTCTGGCCAGGCGGCATTCCAGATGGCGAAGTCGAAATCGTCCGGCAGCCAGGCCTCGCTCTCGATGAACGCCTGGTCGATAGTGCCGACCAGCTTGGCCCGCTCGGGGTGGGTCTTGGGGCGGATGCCCAAACCAGCCAACAGGTCGGCGCCTTCCCTCTCGCTGAGTTTGCCGCGCCGTGCCAGCCGCAGATGGCGTGTGGTGATGGCATGGGCGGGGTGTTCGATCTGGGGGGCGGGGAGGCGCTTGATGTGCCTGGCCTTGAGGAACCAATCCCGGCTCCAGCCCCGGCCAATGGGGTTGGGCGGGAAGGCCTGGTGGGCCAGGGGACGCTTTTCCGGCGGCGCATCGGCATCCGGGTGGGCCAGCTGCTGTTCGGGGGTGAGCCGGTGGCGCTTGGGCACCCGCTTGGCCGCCTCCTCGACCCGGTCGATGCGACACTCGCCGCCGAAGGCGAGTTCATTACGCAGGGGCAGTTGGATGACAGGCTCGGGGGCAGTCAGGCGCCAGCCATTACTGCGCGCCAATCCAAGCGTAACCAACTTGAAGAGCCCCCCCAGCCAACGCAAGGGGGCGGAACGGCGTACGAACCAGCGCGGCCCGGTCACCCACAGCTGTTTGTCGATCAGCGTATCGCCGGGGCTGGGTGTGCTACGCCTGCGTTCAACCTCGGCCTGCCAGGCTTCACGCTGAGCCTCTGTGGGGCCCTGCAAGGGGTTGAGTCCCTGTGGCGGCGCAGGCGGCTCTAGCTCTTCGTCGGGACTTGTCACCTTGAGTCCGACTTGGAAACGCTCCCTCGGCACCCCGCCCGGGGCGTGTGCATGGGCGTTGACGATAACGTCGCACAGGGGTTTGTAGTGGCAGAGGTCCGACTCCTGGCGCACGCTGGCGGCGAGGTCGTCGTCGAAGTAGCTGTCCTCTTCGCACAGTGGTGGTTGCTCATCGAGATAACGCAGTTGGCCTTGATCGTTCCAGGTCAGCGTCTGACGCAGGACCACAACATGGAACTCCTGGTCAAGCTGATCGATGCCAGCGAAGGCCAATGCGGGGAAAGGGGTATGATTGCGAAACTCCATATCGCCGGAACAGCTTGCCTATGAGCGTTGAAAAACCTTAGTTGATATCCACCAGATGACCATTAGCCCAGATATGATCCGATGCCTCGAGTTTGATGGTCTTGCCTTTGATCACAATAGAGCCGTCCTTCTTCAGCGACAGGGTCGAAGCACCATTGCCGACGTCGACCTTGAATTCGTCACCGGAACGTATACTGAAAGTATGCTTGACCAGTACAGTCTTTGACTGCCCTACCTCTTCCGTTTGCATCAGGACAACGGTGGTGTTCATGAGACCGCCGACGGTTACTTGGTAGGCGCCGCCGGTGCTAAGCGCCTTGGCCGCGACGATTGTCTCTGCTTTTCCCAGGGTAACGGTCTCGATTTTGTTGCCACTGATGGTGACCTCCCGATTGCCGCCAATGCCGATAGTTTCATGGCCTGTGACGTTCTCTGTACGATTGGCGCCGATGGTAATGGTCTCATTCTGATCCACCGTCTCGGTGCGGTTCTGGTGCACCGTGATGGTCTCGTTCTGATCCACCGTTTCGGTGCGATTCTGGTGGATATTGATCGTCTCATTCTGATCCACCGTCTCGGTCCGGTTCTTGTGCACGGTGGTAGTCTCATTCCCATCAATCGTCTTCTTGCGGTCGTTGCCGACCCACTTGGTCTCGTCGTTCTCGACCTCGGTCAGCTGATCCTTCTCGGCGTGCAGCCAGAGCTGCTCTTCGCCCTTCTTGTCCTCAAAGCGCAGGGCGTTGGCGTTCTCCTGGGTGCCGGTCTTGGTGGAGCGACTGAGGATTCCCGACTGGGTCTGACTGGCAGGCAGGCTCCAGGGCGGCATCTGTTCGGCGTTGTAGACACTGCCGGTGATAATCGGTCGATCCGGATCGCCATCGAGAAACTCCACAATCACCTCCTGACCGATACGTGGGATGCTCATGGCGCCCCAGTTCTTGCCGGCCCAGGGTTGGGCGACACGTACCCAGCAGGAGCTGTTCTCATTCGATTCTCCATAACGATCCCAATGGAACTGCACCTTTACCCGGCCGTACTTGTCAGTAAAGATCTCTTCGCCGGCACGCCCGACGACAACGGCTGTCTGCGGGCCCTGAACAGTGGGTTTCGGTGTGGTGCGGGCAGAGCGGAATGACTCGCGGCTGTGGATGCAGGAGAATTCACAGTGGTAGATAGGTTCGCCACTATTTCCTGCAGTGGCTTCGTTCATGTCGCTGTGAAGCTGGTAGCTCGCAGCCGTGATTAAATACTCACGGTTCTGATCTTTTCGAGGGTGATCGGTGAGGGTAAATAATTCGCCGACGGCGAGACGGCGAACGTCGCTCTCACCCTGCATGACTTCGTGGCTGACATGCAGCTCCTCGATACGGCTGCGGGCATAGCTTTCGCCGTCACTGGCCTGGTCGTAGATACCGGGGTAGTCGAAGATTTCAAAGTCCGAGAGGGTGTGGCCTCTCGCCAGCGGCGCATTGGCCATGAGTGTGGCTCTGGGCTTTGTGAAGTCATAGTCGGTATGTGCGTAGCGCCCCGGTTGTACCTGTTTGCTCATGTGCCAGCGGGTGATGCTCTCTTTCCCCCGTTGTCCGCCGCCACCCGTTTTTGCATGAAAGGGTAGCTTACTGTCGCCCTGCAGCGGTTTGTGTGAACCGTAGTTGTCACACAGTACCAGGGTGTGGTTGTCCTTAGCGTGGCGGAAAAAATAGTAGATCCCCTCCTCTTCCATGAGCCGACTGACGAAATCGAAGTCCGTTTCGCGGTACTGTACGCAATACTCCCTGGTACGGTAGCTCTCGCCATAGTTTTCCTCGTATTCGGTGAATCCGTTGTCGTCGAATACCGCCTTGATAATTTCCGCCGCCGTCATGTTCTGATAGATGCGGCAGTCGCTGGTGCGGGTCAGGAACCAAAGCCAGGGGTGGAGTAGCGCATGGTAGCGACAGAGTTTGCCCGACTCGCCGATCAGGGTGAAGCGGCTGACAAAGGCATTGAAGTGGCGCTTGCTTTGATTTGGTAAATCAAGCTCGATATCGACCCGTTGACCCAATAGTCGGTCTGGCTCTATGGCGCCGTCGTCACTCAAAAGTTCTGCATGGTATTCGAACAGACGACCAAGATTTTCATTGGCATAGAGACTGGCGAGTTGCAGCTTGTCCTGTCCCAACGGGGTGTGGATGCGGACCTGGCGTTTGGCTTGGGTGATCGACATCACAGACTCCTGTCCGTTCGGATTTTCCTGGTTACGGTCTAATGGGTATTAAACCTATACGGTCGAATCAGCGGGTCACATACTTTGAGTAGAGACTGAATGGATTGTGTTGCGAACTGACTCCCGTCGGTCAGACTGCAAAATGCGTTTCACGAGACAGGAATGAATAATAAAGTGCTGGGCAAATCCGAAGTGTCCAAGCGGCAGATTGCAATGCGCAGTCTCTATTGCTGCTCGTGCGGTTTTGATTTTTTTCAACGATTACATCCTGGTTGTGAAAAATCGATCCTTTCAGTTTGGCCGCTATGTTTGTCACTGCGGTCAAGGCATCAGTAGAATACTTCCGATTAAAAAATTGGACATTTTTTTGGTAGTAGTTCGATCTGGATCACAAATTCAATCGCCTTCCTTAGCATGCTGCGTTTTATTGCCACTATATGTTTTTTGCTTTTCGAAAATAATAGTAAATCCGCTTGTTTTTTGGGCATGGTGATCGGGCCAGATAGAATATTTCGATTTTTATTTTTAAAAAAATATATCGAAAAACTTTTTTTCAGACATTTTGATTTGTTCGGGCAATTCGTAGCGTTTATGTGAACTCAGGAATGAAACTCATCAGAGTCGGTGGTTGACGCACTGCCTGACAAGCTTTCAAAATGTCCTCTCGGATCGGGTGGAATACGGAGTCGTTCCCCTCCAATGGAATGCATTGACCTTAAACAGTTGTTGAAGGAGAGCTCGGAGGCATCGCCGGCTGGCGACGATCTGGAATACGATCCGCTGTTCGGTGAAATGGAACTCGCCGCCAAGGGTAAAGAGGAACAACAGTTCGGCGATACCCTCATCGCCGCTGAGGAGCCTGATTGGAGCGCGCTCAAGTCATGCGCGCTCGCCGTCGTGGAACGCAGTAAGGATCTGCGTGCCGCCGTCCAACTCACCAGAGCATTGATCCACACCGACGGCTACAGCGGTCTTGCAGATGGCCTTTCCCTGCTCAGGGGTTATCTCGATGATTACTGGGACAGCCTCTATCCCCAACTCGATCCCGACGACGGTAACGATCCGACCATCCGCATCAACACCCTGTTGAATCTTTGTGACACGCCACAGTTCCTGTTGCCGATCGCCAGGCTGCCGTTGGTCAGATCACGCAGGTTGGGTGAAGTCAGTTATCGCGATATCCAGATTGCCTCCAATGACGTGTCTGTTACGGAGGGTGAAGCAAGTGAGGTCTCGCTGGATCAGATCGAGGCCGCGTTTCGTGACGCGGAATCGAGTCAGATACTGAACCTGCACAACCAGTTGAGGCGTTGCATAGAGAACCTCGACGGGGTCATCGGATCACTCAATGCGCGACTCGGAAACGAGGTGGTGTTCGATCTGCAACCTCTGTTCGATCTGCTGAAAGGCGTGGAACGGGAAGTGGTGAATAGAAGCTTGTTCGAAACGGCCTTGGAGGGTGATTGCGCGCAGGCGGTTAGCGATGAAAATGCCGGCGGGTTGGGTGGCGGCAGCAATTCGGGATTGGCTGTCATCAACAGCCGTGAGGATGTGATACACGGCCTGGATCTTATCTGTCACTACTATGCGCGCAACGAACCCTCCAGTCCCGTACCTCTTTTACTGCAGCGTGCCAAACGTCTGGTCACCATGGGTTTCGACGAGATCGTCCAGGATCTCGCCCCCGACGGTAAATCCCATTTCGATTTCCTGTGGCGACAGGAAGACGGTTGAGCTTTCAGCGTTAGGGACTATCGCCAGCTAATTCAATTACACAGAGAGGTGGATCGTGGCGAAACAGAGCAGCCAGAAATTCATAGCCCGCAATCGGGCGCCAAGAGTCCAGATCGAATACGACGTAGAGGTCTATGGAGCGGAAAAGACGATTCAACTCCCCTTCGTGATGGGTGTGATGGCCGACCTCTCCGGACGTCCGGAAGAGGCGTTACCGCCAGTCGTCGAACGAAAGATGCTCGAGATCGATGTGGACAACTTCAATGAGCGTCTCAAAGCAATGAAACCGCGAGCCGCCTTCCGAGTACCGAACACCCTGACCGGGGAAGGCAACATCAATGTGGATATCACCTTCGAAAGTATGGACGACTTCTCCCCGGCCGCGATCGCCCGCAAGGTCGGATCCCTGGCGCAGCTGCTGGAAGCCCGTACCCAGCTCTCCAACCTGCTCACCTACATGGATGGGAAGTCGGGTGCGGAAGCGCTGATTACCAGTGCGTTGAACGATCCGGCATTATTGCGTTCGCTCGCCGCCGCGCCCAAGTCTGACGACAAGGTGTCAGCAGAAGTTCCCTCAGCGGAGGAGTAACCCATGGTCAATACCGAAACCCAACAGCTCCATAGCGAGAAAGCCGCCGCCGGCATGGTGGCGGACGACTTCACCACCCTGCTGCAGCAAGAGTTCAAGCCCAAGACCGAGCGCACCAGGGAAGCGGTTGCCAGCGCCGTGCAGACTCTGGCGGAGCAGGTGCTCCAGGAGACGAGTATTGTCTCTGACGATGCGGTGGAGACCATCGAAGCCATTGTCGCCGAGATCGACCGCAAGCTGAGCGAACAGATCAATCTGATCCTGCATCATGAGGATTTTCAACAATTGGAAGGGAGTTGGCGCGGACTTCACTACCTGGTCAACAACACCGAGACCGATGAGATGCTGAAGATCCGGGTAATGAATATCTCCAAGCAGGAGTTGGGCAAGACCCTGAAGAAGTTTAAGGGTACCGCCTGGGATCAGAGTCCGATTTTCAAGAAGATCTACGAAGAGGAGTATGGGCAGTTTGGTGGCGAGCCCTTCGGCTGTCTGATCGGCGACTACTACTTTGACCAGACCCCCCCGGATGTGGATCTGCTCTCCGGTATGGCTCAGGTGGCGGCGGCGGCGCATGCTCCTTTTCTCGCCGGAGCGGCTCCCACGGTGATGCAGATGGAGAGCTGGCAGGAGTTGGCGAATCCGCGGGATCTGACAAAAATATTTCAGACACCGGAGTACGCGGCTTGGCGTTCATTGCGTGAGTCGGATGACTCGCGCTATATCGGTTTGACCATGCCGCGTTTCCTGTCGCGCCAACCCTACGGCGCACGCACCGATCCGGTGGACGATTTCGACTTCGAGGAGGATACGGCGGGCGCGCAGCACAATAAGTACACCTGGTCCAACTCTGCCTACGCCATGGGAGTCAACATCAACAGGGCCTTTAAGCTCTATGGCTGGACCTCGCGTATCCGGGGTGTTGAGTCAGGCGGTGCGGTGGAAGGGCTGCCCACCCATACTTTTCCCACCGACGATGGTGGCGTGGACATGAAGTGCCCCACCGAGATCGCTATCTCCGACCGGCGAGAGGCAGAACTGGCCAAGAACGGGTTCATGCCCCTTTTGCATCGCAAGAACTCCGACTTCGCTGCCTTCATCGGCGCCCAGTCACTGCAGAAGCCCGCGCAATACGATGACCCCGATGCCACCGCTAATGCCAATCTGGCGGCGCGTCTGCCCTATCTGTTCTCCAGCTGTCGCTTCGCCCACTATCTGAAGTGCATCGTGCGCGACAAGATTGGCTCGTTCAAAGAGCGGGCAGAGATGGAGACCTGGCTGAATAGATGGATTGAGAACTATGTGGAGACGAACCCGGCCGTTGCATCCGAAAGCGACAAGGCTCGCAGGCCTTTGGCCGCGGCGGAAGTGGTCGTGTCGGAAGTCGAGGGTAACCCGGGCTACTATTCGGCGAAGTTCTTCCTGCGCCCCCACTACCAATTAGAAGGATTGACGGTATCCCTGCGGCTGGTATCGAAGCTTCCATCCGAGAAAACCGTTTAGACGGAACTTTTCCATTCAATAGAGGATTGAACAATGGCAGTAGATATCTATATGAAAGTGGCTGATATACCCGGCGAGGCGACGGAAAAAACACATGAAAACTGGATCAAGCTTCTCGGCGTTAAAAATGGACTGATACAGGAAGTGACCGAGGATATCTGGAAAGGGGAAGGTAATGCCGGGAGGCCGGAGTTCAGCACCTTCACTGCCTTCAAGCCGATCGATACTGCAACGCCCAATCTGTTTGTCAAATGCGCTAAGGGTGAAAAGATCAATAACGTGGAAGTTCATATTTGCGAATCAGGTCAGAGCGAAGTGCTGCTCAAGTACACGATGGACAACTGCTTCATTACCGAACTGAATATGGACGGTGAGTCGAGAAGTCAGGACAAGCCCATCGAAACGGTCAGCTTTGCCTTTTCAAAGATCACCTACAAGTACAAAAACGAGCCGCACAGAAGCTGGAGTCCGCGTACCTATGAGGCATGACGATGTGAATCTCTTGCGGCAGGATTGAGTGGCGCATTATCTGTGAAATGGAATACGGGGAGAGCAGGCGCCACTCCCTCCGCAATTGATCACAGTGTCAACATCCTTTGTGAAAAGTGATCTGGAGAACTGAATCCATCGGCAGTGTGCACGGTCGTACGGTAACGATCACAACGCTTCTCTCCCGATCAACAGCAGAACTGGCCTTTCGATTGCCGCGTGTGGGTTCAGCTTGAAGCCCGGCGCTTATCCTGTGTACGTGAAAGAGGAAGGACTTATGTCATCTTTGATGGGAGGGGAAGTGATATTGCAAAAATCTGGATGCATCAGGCAACTGTTCCAATGGAATGTGGAAGCATCGTGTACTGGTTCGAGTGCGTGATTCATACATGCCGCAGCCTGATTGAATCGGAATTGAGGTTCGGTGTGTGGTTGATCCAGAAAGCGCTGGCATTTCCTAAGCGATGAAAATGTTTTCAGACTTTGCCCATGAGAAGCTTGTTGCTTTGTATTCAAAGCATGAGCACGAGGTGGGCCGTGTTTTGTTTGAGTCGAATCCGGAAAAATATAAATCCTTTTCAGCTACGGATTGCATCACTTACGCCCTCAATGTGATTGCCTATGCCTTCGAACAAACGGGCGACAACAAGGCTGCCAAACAGGTTTGGAAGCTGGGAAAGCATGGCACGGAACTATCTGCCTATCTGGTGAAAACGCACAATTGGAAAGGCGTCTATATCAATCCGGATATCAATCATCCCCAGGATGTGGATAGCGAACATAGCTTCTCCCACCATATGGCCGTCAAGACCTGCCTCTATTATGAGATACCGCTCGTCTACCAGGTGATCAACTACTCGGTGACGGCAAAAACCCATCCCGCCTTCAGAAAACTCAATACCCGAGCTGGGCAGACACCGCTCAACAACATCGATCTCGCTAGCCTCGCCCTGGTCAAATTCGGCTTCGGGGTTTCCCGTGGCGGCCGTCACACCTGGCTCTTTTCGCAAGGAAAGGTATATGAGGTCCATTGGGACGGCATGGGCGATACGCTCTATGAAGCATCCCCCCTGCGAAGCTATCCCTGGCTCAGTGGCGCCATCGTGGTACCCCCGGATCAGGCGCATCACCTGTCAGTTTCGGCGCGCCTGAAGTGTGGAGGGGGGTGAGATGCGACGGTTTCTCCTCTCAATCCTGCTGCTTCTCTTCGTCGCCTGTGCCGCGCAGGCCGTGGGTAAGACACTCATATTGCCATACAACGACTTTGGGCCGCCGTCCGCGGCGCATGAGGTTGTCGGCATGGATTGGTGGCAGTGGTTGCCACATGGTGACTCGCGACCCAGAAGGTACGACATCAAAGTGGTCGTCTATCGCCATACCGACCTCGAGCGTGTGCGCAGCTCGTTCCCCTCGGACCCCTCGCAGGAGCTGGACTATCGTTATCTGGCATATCGTGATGCGCTGCGCTATCTCGATCGTATGATCGAGGAGAATGCCATCGACTCGCTCACCTCCCAACTGCAATCCACACGGGAGCGGATCATCAACGCTCTGGGTGAACCCGAACGGAGGGTGCGGTGATGCTGGCTGAGCGGCTCCTGCAGCAAGGCGATCTCGACGGTACGCTGCAGGCGCTCCAGCAGAGTGTGCGCGAGCGCCCTGCGGATCCCGCATTGCGGGTCTTTCTGTTCCAGCTGCTGTGTGTCACAGGCGATTGGCGGCGTGCACTGGAGCAACTGCAGCTGACAGCAGAACTCGACCCGATCAATCTGCCCATGGCGCAGACCTACGGCGACGCCATCGTCTGCGAGCTGTTTCGTGAGCAGGTCTTTGCCGGTCGTCAGTCGCCTCTGGTGTTCGGTGATCCGCCTGCCTGGATCGCACGCCTTGTCGAGGCGTTGCATCTGGCCGCCGGGGACGGAGCGGAACGGGCCAGGCAACTGCAGCAGGAGGCTCTGGAGCAGGCCCCCGTCAACCCTGGCCGGCTAGACGGACAACCCTTCGCCTGGATCGCTGATGCGGACCAACGGCTCGGGCCGGTGCTGGAGGCGATCTTCAACGGGCGCTACTACTGGATTCCGATGCGGCGTCTGCGCCGGGTGGAGATCGAGCCGCCCACCGATTTGCGGGACATGGTCTGGATGCCGGCTCAACTGCAGTTCGAAAACGGCGGCGCTACGGTGGCCCTCATCCCCTCCCGCTACAGTGGTAGCGCAGCGAGCGGTGATGCGGCCTTGATGCTGAGTCGAAAGACCCTCTGGCAGCAACCCGTAACGGACTTCTTCACAGGACTGGGGCAGCGCATGTTCGTTACCGACAGGGACGATCATCCTCTGATGCATACCCACAGTATCCACTTCGAAGCCGGTTGAGGGAGTAGCAGTATGGGTGTACCCGTTCGCAACAAGCCATCGACTCTGCAGGAGCAGCTGCAACCCTCTCTACTCGATCGCCTCATCGATGAGGAGCCGGACAAACTGCAGGAGTCCCACGACAAGCGGGTCGTCTCCATGCGCCGGCTGCGCCAGTCGGTGTTGCGGGATCTGGCCTGGCTCCTGAATACCACCCACCTGGCGGCTACCGAGGAGTTTGATGGCTATCCGTCGGTAGCCCATTCGGTGCTCAACTATGGTGTCAGCGAATTCTCCGGACAACTGGTCTCCAGCGTGGGTACCGGCCAGATGGAACAGGCACTGCGTCAGGCCATCCTCGATTTTGAACCGCGCATCCTGCCCCAGAGTTTGAACATCCGGGCGCTCAAAGCGCCGGCCCCGGAGAGTCACAATCGGCTGATATTCGAGATCGAGGGCCAGCTTTGGGCGGTTCCCGCCCCCTCCCACCTATTGCTCAGAACCGACCCCTATGTGGAGCGGTTGCTGGAGGGTTTCAGCTTTCTTGCCGCGCGCATCCAGCTCAAGCTCGATGAGGAGTTTCCCCGCTTCACCCAGCACCTGCTGGAGCGGGTCTACCCCCACTATCTCTGCCCCACACCCAGCATGGCGCTGGTGCAGTTTCAACCCGATCTGCTCGAGCCCAGCCTGGCCGAGGGCTTTCTGCTGCCGCGCCACTCGGTGCTGCGCAGTCGCAGCGGACGCGAGAGCCCGACCGCCTGCATCTACCGCACGTCCCAGGATGTCACCCTCTGGCCCCTGACGTTGCAGAGCGCCGACTATCTCCCCTCACCGGCGGCCATCGCCATGGCCGGTATCGGTCGTCAGGAGCGGGCCAAGGCAGCCGTCAGACTGCGCTTCGCCACCGGGGGTGATTTGTCCGTGGAGAGCCTGCCCATCGATCGGCTCGCGCTCCATCTGAGCGGTGGCGAGAGCGGTATGCTGGCCTTCGAGGCCCTTGCCGGGCACAGCTTGCGTGTCGTTGGGCGGGCGCCGGAGAGTGCGGCGTATCGGACCACCACCGCCGCCGACCCGGTCCGCATCATGGGCTTCGAGCCTGCGGAGTCGCTACTCCCCCACGGCTCCCGTTCGTTCCAGGGCTACCGCTTCCTGGCCGAATATTTCACGATGCCCGAGCGTTTCATGTTCATCGAACTGGCCGATCTGCGGCAGATCGTCAGTCACTGCAAGGGTCCGGAGTTGGAGCTCTTTCTCCTGCTCGATCAGGGCTATCCTGAACTGGAAGGCAACCTGGGCGTGGAGAATTTTATCCTCAACTGCACGCCCGCCATCAATCTGTTTAGCAAACGGGCGGACCGCATCCACCTGAGTGAGGGCGAGGGTGAGTACCACCTGTTGCCTGATCGCAGTCGTCCCCTGGACTATGAGGTCTACTCGGTGACCGAGGTCAAGGGTTTCGGCAGCAACACCGAGCTGAGTCAGCGTTTCGAGTCGTTCTATGCCGCCAGTGACCTGACCGCCGAGGAGCAGCCACAGGCCTACTACAGTTTGCAGCGGCAGCCACGGGTGGTCTCGTCGAAACAGCAGCGGGAGGGTCAGCGCTCCAGCTATATCGGCAGTGAAGTCTTTCTCGCTATCGTCGACGGGGAGGCGGCCCCTTACCGCAGTGAGCTGCGCCAGCTTTCGGTCAACACCCTCTGCAGCAATCGGGACCTGCCGCTGCTCATGCCCCTGGGCAAGGAGAACGCCCCCTTCAGTCTCGACAGCAGCACCCCGGTGAAGCAGATCCGCTGTATCGGTGCGCCGACCCGACCACGACCGCCGGCCGCCAACGGCGCCGTCAGCTGGAGACTGGTCAACCACCTCTCACTCAACTACCTCTCCCTGGCGGGTGAAGATCAGGCCAAGAGTACCGCTGCGCTGAAGGAACTGCTGCAGCTCTACGCGGATACCAGCGAGCCGGCCCTGCGCAAGCAGGTCGACGGGGTTGTCTCCATCAGTTCCAGGCCGGTACAGCGGCGCATGCCGAGCCCGGGTCCGATCTCGTTTGGCCGGGGCCTCGAGATCACGCTGACCCTCGATGATGCCGCCTTTCAGGGGGTGGGCAGTTTCCTCTTCGGTGCGGTGATGGAGCAGTTTTTTCGCAAATACACGGCCATCAACGCCTTCACCGAGACAGTCATCGCCAGCCTGCAGCGGGGCGAGGTGATGCGCTGGCCGGTCCGCCTGGGGTTGAGGCACACCCTATGAAGCTCTACGACGAGTTGCATCAGTACCCCTACCGCTACAGCTTCTACCAGGCGCTGCGGCGGGTCGAGTGCGCCTTTCCCGCCGAGGCCCGCCTCGGGCGGTCGCGCCACCCCAAAGGTGACAGAATCCGCCTGGGACAGGATCCGACCCTGGCCTTTCCCCCTTCCGCGCTCTCCTCGTTCGGTCAGCTCAAGCAGGGTTCAACCCCGCGGCTCGGGGTGCGCTTCTACGGCCTGCTGGGTCCCAATGGCCCATTGCCGCTGCACCTCTCCGAACTGATCCACGAACGGCTGCACAATGAGAAGGACACTACCCTGGCGGCCTTTTTTGATCTCTTTCACCATCGTTTGCTGAGTCTCTTCTATCGCACCTGGGCCGAGAGCCAGCCGACGGTCAGCTACGATCGGCCCGAGCAGGACCGCTTTGGCGACTATCTGGGTTCTCTCTTCGGCATTGGCTCGTCCCACCTGCGCGGGCGTGACGCCATGCCCGATTCGGCGAAACTCCACTTCGCCGGCCGCCTCGCCTGCCAGACACGGCATGCGGAGGGGCTGGAGGCCTTGCTGCGCGACTTCTTTCGCCTGCCGGTCTGCATCGAAGAGTTCGTCGGCGCCTGGCTTGAACTGCCGGCGGACAGCCGTTGTCTGCTGGGCAGCTCGGCGGCGGTCAGCAGTCTCGGTGTCAACGCGCTGCTCGGGGCCAGGGTATGGCAGGCGCAACAACGCTTCCGCATCGTTTTCGGTCCTCTCGATCTGGATGATTACCAGCGCATGCTGCCGGGAGGCAAAAGTCTGCGGCGGCTGGTGGCGGCGGTGCGCAACTATCTGGGTGATGAGCTGGAGTGGGAACTGCAACTGATCCTGCGTCAGGAGGAGATACCCAAACCCCGGCTCGGTGGCGTCACCCAACTGGGTTGGACCAGCTGGCTGAGCCAGGCACCGCTTGGCCGGGATGGGGACGATCTCCATCTCCACCCATGTGAATTCAGGAGTTCCCAGGCATGAGTGAAATCGGCCGCAGCGCGCTTTTCGGCAAGCTCAACAGCTTGGGCTACAAGGCGATGGAGAGCGCCACCGTGTTCTGCAAGCTGCGCGGAAATCCCTATGTGGAACTGGTCCACTGGCTGCAGCAGATCCTGCAGCTGCAGGACTCCGACCTGCACCGAATCGTGCGTCAGTTCAACCTGGACAGCGCGCAACTGGCGCAGGAGATCACAACCGCGCTGGATGCCCTGCCCAGAGGCTCCTCCTCCATCACCGACCTGTCGTCCCACGTGGAGGAGGCGACCGAACGGGGCTGGCTCTATGGCACCCTGATGTTTGGCGACGACCAGGTGCGTACCGGCTATCTGCTGATCGGTATTCTGAAGACGGGCAGTCTGCGCAACGCCCTGCTGCGGATCTCCGAACAGTTCGGCAGGATCAGCCTGGAGCGCCTGACCGAGCGCTTTGCCGAGGTGGTCGAAGGTTCGCCGGAAGAGACGCTGCGCGCCAGCGACGGTTTCCGCCTCGGCACCGCCGCCGCGCCGGGCGAGGCGAGCCAGGCCATGGCGGCGGCGCAGATGGGCCGGGGGCAGGCGCTGGAACAGTTTACCCTCGACCTGACCGAGCTGGCCCGCGCCGGTGAGCTCGATCCCATTGTCGGACGTGATGGGGAGATTCGCCAGATCATCGATATCCTCATGCGGCGGCGTCAGAACAATCCCATCCTCACCGGCGAGGCGGGTGTGGGCAAGACCGCGGTGGTGGAGGGCTTCGCCCAGCGCATCGCCCGGGGCGATGTGCCGCCGCCGCTACGGGAGGTCAGCCTGCGGGCGCTCGATCTGGGTCTGTTGCAGGCCGGCGCCAGCATGAAGGGGGAGTTCGAGAACCGCCTCAAGCAACTGATCGAGGAGGTGCAGGCCTCCGAGAGGCCGATGATACTCTTCATCG
>JARRNY010000083.1:0-23503 GCA_037384445.1 Candidatus Thiodiazotropha sp. | reverse complement strand
CAACTCTCCCTGACCAACGAACTGGCAACAGACAAGGGGTGCGGACTCGACTTTATCGAAGTCAAACAGTCCAAGTCACTCAATCGTCTGGGCGCGATCAACAGGATTGCCGGTCCGCATGAGGTCAGCGTATTGCGTTATGTGGATACCCTGCATTTCTACAAGGTGGGATATCTAAAGCGCCGACTACCGGGCAGACCGAGCGAACAGTCCTGGTTCGTACTGGATACCATTGGCAATTTGATTCCCGCTGCCCCTGAACAGACCTGCTTTTCCAGCAAGGAGGCGGCCTTCGCTGCCGCTAGCGAGCATGCACTTAAACATGTGGGTTTACCCGTGGCTTACACGGCATGCAGCCGCTATGAGCACAAGACGCTATGTGGCGGAGACGACTATCGGGAGTGGCTGCTGACTCTGCCCGACTACCCGATCTCGTACTACAACAAACACTTCTACGAGCGAAATTTGCTCCTCCATTTCCGCACCAAGCAGCGCCACGATCTGCAGGGGCGGCGGTTGCTCTTCATCGAGGAGATTCAAAGCGACTGGCATCAATCGGGGGCGGTGAAGGGCTACCTGAACCGCTGGCCGGGTGAAATGCCGCCAGCCCCTTTCAGCCGCGAGTGGATCGGCCTGGCTTTAAAGCTGATCCTGCTACACGCCGCCGAAGCGGGCTACGAGGGTATCGGGTGGACTCAGGGAGAGATTCAGGAGACACACTATCAACAGGCGATGAACCCGATCCGCCGCCTCTACGACGAGGAGATACCCCGCATACTTACGAAACTCTTACGCGGCTTGGGCGGCGCTGATCTGCAAACAACCCATATACGCACCAAAGAGCCCCGGCTCAATATCAGTCGCAAACTCGATAAATGGATGATTAGCGATCCCAACGGGAGCTTCGCCACCCGGCCCATGCATTCGCAACAGGATGCCATGCGGATCATGGCGCGGCACTGCCGGCAGATCGATCTGGCGGTACCGGTACTGTTGCTGGACGATGAGTTGCGGAGCAGGATTGCGGCAAACGGCTTCCCGCTGTTTGGCGAGACAGTCGTGCGCGAATGATCTCTTCCGTTACGGCTGGCCGATACCCTTGGCTGTCAGACAGGCCGCTTGATGACGGGCTTTGCAGGAGGTGGTGCGGGCCAAAGGCTATCCATGTTGTTCCATCTTATCATTGATGTAGCCGATAAAATCCAAAGCCTGTTGCCGGTTACGGAAAAGCCGAAAGTTAATGCCGATATTCCGTATAACGGTTTCAACGAAGTCGTGCGAGTGGTCATGCGCAGCGACAAGGCCGGCACACTTGGCGAAGCGGTTGAATTCCTTGGATTCACGCATGTCGCTATTGGCAAACTGGAACTGCTCGGTGGTTGTATCCCTGTTCACCGCCTTCGTAAGATCCATAAAGAATTTCTCGATGCCGAGCTTTCTGGCCAGCCTGTGCGCCTCAACAATCACCTCCTTGCCGACCGCACGGGTCATGTCCCCCTCAACTTCGATCAGGATGTAGTCGCTACTGTCGTCGGGCTTTATGGTGTAGGTCACTGCTGCATTCTCAGAAAAACTGACTGAATTCTGTTCAGGGAACTGGTGGCGACTTCTGATTTCATCTCTCAACATCCTTTTAACCCGCCAGTTCCTCCGACTGTATCTAAATTTGTCCGATACTGATCGTCTGGGCCAGCTGTCAAATTTCTTCTATGCTGAACGATTAAAACAGTAATTGTAGGGTTTTTAAAGGTAGGGTTGTTACCTGTTTTGTAAGGGGGAATGACAGTAGGAATCCTGTCTGGATTTGTACCTTACGGAACCTGCGAAATGGGGAATGAAGGGCGGGTCGGTGGTTGAACGCTTGGCCGAAGCCGGCAGGTTGGGTAATGACCTGCCGCAGAGGGATTAGCCTGCCTGCTGCTCACCGAGTTCGAGAAAAGCCATTGCCAGTTCCTGAGTGTGGAACAAACGGATGTTGAAACCGTTATTGCGCATCGTTGTCTCGATGAAGTCGTGAGAGTGGTCGTTCGGGTCGATCAGAACGGCCACTTTGGCGAAACGGTTGAAACCATCGGCAGCAGGGGCATCTACATAGGCAAACTGGTATTGATCGAAGACCGAATCTTTGTTCAGCGATTCGGTAAGGTCCAGAAGAAATTTGTCGATGCCAATCTCCCGTCCGAGTGTGTGCATGTGCGAGACCATCTCTGCGCCTGTCCTGCGGTCAATGGCACCGTTGACCACGACCTTTATGTAGCGCTTGTCTTCCGACAGTTCGACGGTGAAAGTCAATGAACAACTCCTGTTTGCAGACGCTTGATCTGAGTGTCTTTATAGTGCCTGTCACCGTTACAGTGCAAGACCTCTGCAGACTTTGCAACTTCGCAAGGTCGCTCAATCTCTTTCCAGGTTGGCTTGCATTTTGCTCTCTTTGAAATAAGTCCTCTGATCGGGAGAAATCACGTGACAGCCACTTTCTGGATCCTGCTCATATCGATAAGCGTGTCGATTTCCGTTCTGGTGCAACTTTTCGCACCTGGATCCGGCCTGATTGCGGTATTAACCGGCCTCATCCTGGTGTTAGGCGGCACATTGATCACTGCCATCATGAGCCATTCGCAACAGGCGATGGTCGCCTTGTGGCGCCATGTGACCGATATCCGGCACACGGAGGGGGCGGCGCAGCCGGAAGAGGAGGACTTTCAGACCTTCCTTCTGGCGGCAAACTATTTCCGCCGCGGCGAGATTCGGCCGGCCGAGAACCTGATTCAGGAGATCGGTGAGCCGCTTCTGCGGCGTGGCGCACAACTGGTTGTGGACGGGTTTCCCCGTGACCAGATCAATCTCAGTCTGCAGCGTCAGATCGCGGAGGACCGCAACCAGTTGCGGCGTCCGGCCGAGATGGTGCGGGCGATGAGTGGTTACGCCCCCGCCTTCGGTATGTTGGGTACCCTGTTGGGGTTGATTCAAATGCTGTTCGGGCTCGGCTCCGGTGACTTGGGCACCATTGGTGCCGCCATGGGATTCGCGATGCTGACCACCGTCTACGGTCTGGTGCTGGCCAATCTGGTACTGAAGCCGATCGCCAGCAAACTGGAAGAGCGAGGTCGATATCAGGTGGCGCGGCGGGTCGCCTATCTGCAAGCCGTCATGTTGATGGGTGAGAAGCAGCACGCTGAGCTTATCCGCGAGATGATGCAGGAGATCGAGCGGCAGCAGAAGATGCCAGAGGCGATGCCCAGTTTTGAGCTCGCCCCACAGCGCTGATCACGATGAACGCGACGAGCACAAGCGAACAGCTTCCGCTGGATGCCATCGCCTGGTATGCCTGGGAGTCGGATGAGGCGGAATCGAACTGGTTACTGACCTATGTCGATATGTTAAGTGTGGTGCTGGCTATGCTGGTGGTACTGTTGGGCCACCTGGCGGCACAGCAACTGCAGATGCCGCGTCCCGATGAGTCTGTGGTGGTGGCTGAACAGACAGTGCCGGTGGAAGCGCCGGCAACACCGGTCGAGGAGGTCAAACCACAGCCTGAGCCTGAGCCTGAGCCTGAGCCTGAGCCTGAGCCTGCGACGTCATCGCCCGAGGCACGCCTTGCCATCGCGATAGAGGACCAGTTTCAAGGCCAGATCAAGGTTGTGCAGCGGGATCAGGGCATTTCACTGGAGATCGCCGATGTGATTCTGTTCGCTTCCGGTAAGGCCGATCTGTTGACGGAGGCGGAGCCGGTGCTCTCGCGTCTGGTGCAGACGCTGCTGGAGATCGGGGAGGCGGATGTAGCCGTGGAGGGGCATACCGATGATCGCCCCATCCTGGGTGGACGCTTTCACTCCAACTGGGAGCTTGCCGCAGCCAGAGCCAACGCGGTTACCCGCTATCTGCTGAGCCAGCACTTCTCTCCCAGCCGCTTGCGTTCAGTGAGTTATGCCGATACCCATCCGGTAGCCGATAACGCGACTGAGGCGGGTCGCGCGGAGAATCGGCGGGTCAGTCTTCGGGTCGAATTTCTCTGATTTGAATACTGCTTGGTTAAGCGGTTTTGTGACTATATCCAAGAGCTTTATGGTGGGGCAGGGCCCCACCATAAATCACATAAACAAGCCACTCTCTACGCTGACCTGAATCTGCAGTTTCAACTCTGACTCAACCGCGTCTGCTCAGAACTTGAACAGATCCTCCGCTGCTTTGCGCAGGGCCTCTTCGGGGGACGGGGCATCATCGCTGACGGGTTCCCGGGTCGGTTCAAAATAGTCACAGAAGTTGGCCTTGGTCTTCTCCATCACCCGTTCCGCCATCGGCTCCTGGCACTGGTTCGACCGCTCGGGTGCATACCAGCGGCAGTTTCGGCAGACCCGGGTGGGTTTACCGCAGCCAAGACAGTTGGTCTCGCGGCCGTAATCGGCACTCTGCAGGTCTGCGCTGCAATGCCAGCACTTGCCGACGATGGTTTCACCGTTCATTTCGTTTCAACCTCCACGTTTTGGCTGATGGCCAGGATATCCCGAGCCATGATAGTGGCATCGTGTGGTGGACTGAAGAGGGCGTAATAGCGGCCCTGGGGATCGAGCAGGACGAGGGAGGCGGAGTGGTCCATGACATAATCCATGGCGCTTCCCTCGGTGACGACTTTACGCGACAGGATGCCGAGGGGCGTGGTCAGTTGCCCGATCCCGGCCGCTGTGCCTGAGATGCCGAGAAAATCGGCATCGAAATAGGCGACATAGTCTGCCAGCCGCTGTGGCGTGTCACGTTGCGGATCGACGGTGACGAAGCCGATCTCAAGCGGTGCCTGCATGCCGTTCTGCTGTAGTTGTTGTTTCATCTGCGCCAGCATGGCAAGGGTGGTGGGGCAGATGTCCGGGCAGTTGGTGTAGCCGAAGCTGAGCAGAGTCCAGTGTCCCAGCAGGCGCTGGTTGTCGTAGCGGTTTCCCTGTTGATCGAGGAGGGAGAAGGGGGCCAGGGGGCGCAGTTCGGGTAACAGGGTGGCGGCCTGGGTCACGGGCGGTTTCGGCTTGGGTGGCGGTGTCTGCACAGAGCGATAGGTCAGCACCCCCACTGCCATCATCGTCACCGCAATCAGGGCCAAACCGACTTTTGTCTTCTTCTCACTGCTCATGTCGCACTCCCAGCCAGGCTAGTGTCACCAGCGTTGCCAACAGAAGCGCGGCAACCCCGTTGTGCGCCACTGCCACCGGCAGCGGCAGATGCCCCAACACGTTGCTGATGCCGAGGCTGATCTGCGTGACAAGCAATAGCATCACAAGAAGAGCCAGCCGGCGCAATGGTGCTTGGGCTGTTTGCAGTAGCAAGCGCAGGCTGAGCCAGCCGATGACCAGCAGGGTTGTCAGGGCGCCGATACGATGGGTCATGTGGATGGCGGCGCGGGCATCGTTTTCCAGTACGCCGAACTCATAGTTGATGCCCAGGCCGCGCCAGAGGGTGAATCCCTGCTCGAAATCCATCGCCGGCCACCACTCGCCCGCGTAGCAGCGGGGAAACTCACTGCAGCCCAGTGCAGCGTAGTTGGTGCTGGTCCACCCCCCCAAGGTGATCTGAATGATCACTACCCCGAGTCCGAACAGAATCAGCCGTCGCAGCGCGGGAGTGATCACCAGCCGGGGGAAAAGCGGCTCAGAGCGGAGCTGTAGTGACAACAGCACCAGCAGTACGAAGGTGGCGAAGCCGCCCAACAGGTGAGCGGTAACGATGGCGGGTTTGACCAACAGGGTGACGGTCCACATGCCCAATGCGGCCTGGAAGATCACCAGCCCCAACAGCAGGCTCGGCAGCCACAAGGGTTGTTGCGGATCACGGCGGTTGTGCCAGGCGAGCAGGGTCAGCAAGAGGATAAAGAGACCCAGTGTGCCGGCCAGGTAACGGTGGATCATCTCCTTCCAGGCCTTCTCCCTGTGCAGGGGTTTGGCAAAGCCGTTGTCCGGCACCTCCACCGCTGTTTCGCTGTGAGGTACCACCAGTTGGCCGTAGCAGCCGGGCCAGTCGGGACAACCCAGTCCTGCATCGGAGAGCCTCACATAGGCACCCATCAAGACAACGCTGAAGGCTAACAGCGAGGTGAAAAGGGCGAGGCGAAACTGGCGTTGGCGGTTGGCTTGCAGATTCATTGGTGACGTGGGAGGCTCTTAGTCTCAGCAGGAACTGCCTGCTGTTCAATCATAAACCTATAAGATGACGGACGGCGTTCCCTGGTGCAACTCGAACAATCCCATGTCGAATTCAAGGTAATCTCAGCGGCGCAGCGTGGACTCGCTCGCCGCTGGTTGCAGCTCGGGGTTCTATCCCTGGGTCTGGCGGGTCTGTTTGCCGTGCTGCTGGTGCTCTCGCGAACACCGGGGAGTGAGGCATTCTTTCCCTGGATCGATTTCTTCCGCACAGCCTTGGTGATCCATGTGGATCAGTCGGTGCTGATTTGGTTTCTCAGTATGGCCGGGTTGGTCGGCTCGCTGCTGATGCCGCCCTCCGCGCGTTTGACTCCCTGGCAGTGGCTGGCATTCGCCATGGCCTTCGCCGGTACCCTTGGCATTGCGCTATCCGCTTTTGTCGGTGAAGGCGCGCCGCTGATGAACAACTATGTGCCGGTTCTGCAGCGCCCCTTCTTTTTCTACATGCTGATGCTTTTTGCTCTGGGGGTGGCGTTACAGTCTCTGTTGGCGCTCAGCGCGGGTAGGGCGCTATTCAATCCGGCGTCCCGCAGCATCCATCTACCGACCCTGGCTGGATTGACCCTCTCGCTGGCCGTGCTGATCTCTCTGCTGGCGGTGGTTACCGCCTGGTGGCAGATTCCCGGCGAAGTGGAGGGCCAGGCCTACTATGAGTATCTCTTCTGGGGTGGTGGGCATACGCTTCAGTTCGCCTATACCCAGTTGATTATGCTGGCCTGGCTATTGCTGGCCTGGTACAGCGGGGCTCACCTCCCCGCCAGCGGAAGGTGGTATGCCGCCTTGTTGCTGCTGGGTGTGGCGCCGGTAGCGATGACGCCCCTGATCTACCTGCTCCACGACACCGTCACCCTGGAATCAAGAACCGCCTTCACCCGCTTGATGCAGATAGGCGGTGGTCTGGCAGTGATACCAGTGGGTGCGTTGGTCATCTGGGGCTTGATCAACTCCCCCAACAGCGATCCCGCTTACCACCCATTACGTCGTTGCTTGTGGATGTCGTTGCTGCTCTTCTTTGCCGGTGGTCTGATCTCGCTGTTTATCGCAGGGGTCAATACCATTATTCCCGCTCACTACCACGGTTCGATTGTCGGCGTCACCCTGGCGCTGATGGGGCTGGCCTATCTGCTGTTACCGAAGTTGGGTTATACCCCGGCACAGGGGCGGCTGGCGGCCTGGCAGCCCTGGATCTACGGTTTCGGTCAGCTGCTGCACATCGGCGGACTGGCAGTATCGGGCGCGATGGGGATTCAGCGTAAGACGGCAGGAGCGGCGCAGGGGCTCGATAGTCTGGCGGCAAAACTCTCCATGGGGGTGATGGGGGTCGGTGGCCTATTGGCCGTTATCGGCGGCATTCTGTTCGTCTGGGTCATGCTGAGGGCGTTTTTTGTGCGTGATATCTCGGCACAAGTTTGATTGATAGGTACTCAGAGCCAACAAGAGGATAGTGGTCGCCTATCGTTTCCAGTGCTGATCAAACTCAGATCTGATACAACGAATAGACTGTTTTCGGATGCAGAACACAGTCCAGTAAATGAGAAGGTTATTTTGTTTTGATAACGTCAAAGTAAAGCAGGAAGCGTATGAGAGTAGTTAAAAAAGTTGGCGTCTATTTGGCTATGTTGATTGTTGCTGTAGTCCTTGCAGGGATCTACGGGGTATTGCATGATCAAATCAGCTATTCATTTTCAAATGAGTATTTCACTCAATTTAAATTTAAGCAGTTTGGTGTTCCTTGGGCTTATGCAAGCCCAAGGCTTGGTGCGGCATATGTCGGTGCTCTGGCGACCTGGTGGATGGGGGTTCTGGTTTTCCTGCTGCTGGGTTTGTTTGGCTTTATGTTTAAAACCCCGGCACAGATGGCGATCAATCTTTCAAAGTCATTTGTTGTGGTTATGATTGTTGCATTCATTACGGGTCTGGGTGGTTTGGCGTATGGCTATTACCAGATCAATGAGGCGACGATCGCAGCAAATATGCAGTGGGTGCGTCCGGGCGTCACAGATCCTATCCAATTTGTGCGTGTTGGCTATATGCACAATGCAAGCTATATGGGCGGTGTTACCGGATTGATAGCTGGGGCGATATATTTAATTAAGCAAAAACTGCGTTTAAACAAAACGTCTGAAGTTGACCAATGATGAGACGGCAGAGTGAGCTGTAGAATAAAAAATGAGTGCTTCATATAAAAACAGTTTTTCAGGTAAAGGCGTATTCCCGCCGAAGTATGCCATCACCTTACTAATCCCACTTAGGAACATATTTCTATCACCGGGGAAGTTGATCAAAAGATTAGGGCTGAAAGATGACTATGTTGTTTTGGAAATAGGTCCTGGTCCCGGCTATTTCAGTACTCATGTGGCAAACAGGTTAAGCCATGGCAGGCTGGTCTTGCTCGATATTCAACAGGAAATGCTGGAGTACGCTCGAAAGCGACTTGAAAAAAGGGGAATCAAAAACGTTGATTACAAGCTTACGGATGGCAGTGGCCTTGATCTTGAAAGCAGCTGTTTTGACAGGGTGTTCATGGTGACAGTCATCGGCGAAGTCGAAAATAAAGATGATTATCTAAAAGAGATTTACAGAGTATTGAAGGATGATGGGGTCTTATCTATCTCAGAGTTGGCAGGTGATCCAGACAAGCTCAGTCTGGATGAGATTCAATCGCTTGTGTCGATGAATGGTTTTGAGGTGGACGAGGTTTTTGGTAATAGGCTGAATTATACTGTTAACTTCAAAAAGGCCGTAAAATAAAGCGTTTGGCAAGTGATTCAGCGCCGATGCCGGCTTAACTGCTGGCGCGCAAACGCTTTGCCCTATCTGTTGCGCATATTAGATATTATCTTGCCACCAGCCTACTCTGATTGTGTTGTCATCAATAAACTCGTACTTAGGAATATCAAGATTTCTTTGTGCAGGCGCATTTTTGTATACACGCCCTGCCAAGTCATACACTGAGCCATGGCAAGGGCAAAACCAAACGCCTCTTGCGAAAGGCTCACCGATATCTGCATTCTGCCCAGGTGGGTTGTGTGACACGCTACAACCTAAGTGAGTGCATACACCCCAAGCAACAAAGATATCTGGGCGGATTGATCTGAGGGGGTTTTGTGCCTCGATGGGCTGGATTGATGCTGCAGAATCTTCATCTAATAATTCTGAGTTACTATTTTGTAATGCATCCAAAACAAATTGTGACCGCTTTAGGATATATAAAGGTTTGTTTTTCCAGGACACAGAAAACATTTGTCCATCTCTAAGTTTACTAATGTCTATATCAAGATACGGTGGACCCTTATGTGATGGGGGGTACAATGATTTTATGAAAGGAATGGAAACTGCTGTTGCACTAACACCCGCTAAAGCTCCTACCGCAAAGGTTAGCACTCTTCGCTTTCTTAAATCTGCATCCATAGCTTCTTTACTCTCCTGTAAGACTTCTAGCGGTTCGAAATGCTGGGGTCCTTATATGAAGCTAAAGTTCTGGGGAATCTTTGCATAATATTGCTGCCCTGATAAGTATTATCTTACTTGAAATATTATTTCACCCCTCTCCCTGGCCCTCTCCCGCAAGGGGAGAGGGGAAGCCTTGATCAGGGGCAGAGATAACCGGACAGCTTGTCTGTATATCCTGACTGGAAGCTATCACTGTTCTCGAATAGAACCTCCCCTCTCCCCTTGCGGGAGAGGGCCAGGGAGAGGGGAGATATATTTAGCCGGTGAGCGAAGCGAGCACCTTAAAATCAAAACAGTTGCGGGCGAGTCTTACTTTGGCTGAGTTACATAGGTAATCAGCAACGATTATGTCCACTGAATTTGTTGCTTTATTTTACGCCAGTCCGCGGACCTTTGTGCCTGGTACAGTCTAAGACAGGTTCATAACAACAACTGTAAATAGTGGTCAGCCAGTAACAGGGTGAACAGCAGACTCAGATAGAGGATGGAAAAACCAAAGGTCTGCATCGCATGTTCACGCCCTTCGCTGCGTAACAGGATCAATGCGTGGCGGATAAACCCGATACCCAGCAGCAGCGCGCCAGCCAGATAGAGATAGCCACTCATGTGAATCGCGAAGGGCAGGAGGGTGACCGCCAGCAACATCACGGAATAGATCAGCACCTGTTGTTTGGTGAAGTCGATACCATGCGTGACCGGCAGCATCGGAATATCGGCCTTGGCGTAGTCGTCGCGGCGGTGTATTGCTAACGGCCAGAAGTGGGGCGGTGTCCAGACGAAGATAATCAGCAGGAGCAGGAAGGCCTCCAGGGTCACTTCACCGGTCGCGGCACTCCAACCCAGTAGCGGCGGAGCGGCTCCGGCCAGGCCGCCCCAGACAATGTTCTGCGGTGTACTGCGTTTCAGGTAACGGGTATAGATCACTGCATAGCCGATCAACGCCAGGCAGGTGAGTACAGCGGTCAGCGGGTTGACCAGAAAGTAGAGCAGGCCCATGGAGATGCCGCCGAGCAGCAGGGCAAAACTCATGGCGTGTGAGGTATCCATATGACCGCTGGGAATCGGCCGCCAGCTGGTGCGGTCCATCAGCGCGTCGATGCGCTGGTCGATGACATGGTTGATCACCGCACCGGAAGCGGCAGCCAGGGAGATACCGCTAAGGCCAAACAGCAGAATCTGCCAAGGTACCAAACCATCGGTGGACAACAACATGCCGACCAGGGCGGTGAAGGCGATCAGCAGCACCACCTTCGGTTTGGTCATTTCGTAATAGTCTTGCCATGTGAAAGAGACCGCTGTCTGAGTGGAGACGTTACTGATGGCCATATTGTCCTCCTTTAACCCAGCCTTGTGAGGCTTTGAGTAGTTTTTCCAGATCCTGCAGGATCTGTTTGGCGGTAATCTGGGATGTATCGTGCATCATCATCAGATCGACCTGCGGATCGATGAGAAACATTGGGATCGCCTGTTCGCTCAACTCGATCGGAAAGAGACTCAGCACTTCATCGCGCTGAGCGCTATCGGCGAGGGCGATGCGCGTGCCTTCGAGGCCGGTTAGGTTCGGAAGCTCGAGGCGCCCCTGTGCATCGGGGAATAGAATCAACAGCCGTTCGATCCGCTGACGGTTGGCGCCGGTGGCGCGTCGCAGCTGACGGACTTCTATCAAGGCTTCGATACAGGCGGCATCGCAGCTGCCCTCGCCAACGAGGGTCAGGGTCCATTGCCCCTGCAGATCGTCCCAGGAAAAAGGATTGCCGTCCTCTGTCTGCAGCTGAAGTGCAGCAAGCGGGCGAGGGGGATCGATCAACGCTCCGTTGTTGGTACGTCCATCGGGCAACCACTCCGGGTTGAAGAAGAACAACCACGCCGCCATTGGCGGTAGGGCAAAGAGCGTAGCCGATGTGCATGGTGTCGCTGAATCGCGGTTGTGGCCACTCGCGCACGAAGCCGTTTTCGTCATCCGGGGATTGCAGCACGTTGAAGGGGAGTATCTCCAGCCCGGACCAAGCGGCAAAGTGGTCGAGGGTGAGGTAGGGCCAGTGGGGCGGACTCTCACTTTCTGTATCGCTGAACGCGAGTTCCAGGGCAGGTGGCTGAAGACCGGCGATGACGCCGTTCACCCGCACCCTACCGGTTGGCGTGGGCAGCGGGGCTGTCTCACTCAGACGCTGACGGGGTATCCAACCGCGGTTGATCAGCACCACCTGCTGAGAGTCGTCGAGCAGCAGCGGCGTGATGACGTGAAATCCGTTTTCACCCTGATGTTTACGGTTTTCGATGAGGACGGTTTTGTCAGGTAAAAAGCGGCCATCTGCGCTGATCTTGCGAAATTCCAGTTCACTCGCATCGACATTGCCGTTGTTCAGCGAGCTTGGCGGCAGCTTCCGGCGAGACTCAACTGAAGCGGCTAGCTGACGCTTCTGTTCAGCACGATCGAGCTGCCAGATGCCCAGGCCACAGAACAGTGGTATCAGCAATACCATGAATATTGTGGGGATAGTTTGGGGTCTGAATGGGCGGGTACTGCGTAACATAAGCACTATAGTGGTAACAGCTCAGTTAATTCCTGTATCTGCGTCATCGACAGGAAATCCCATCTTGCGGACGTATCAGGAGTGTCTATGGACTTGATATTCAAACTACCTTTGTTTTTGGTACTGCTCTTCATTCTCATCTCACTGTTTCAGGGCATGTACTATCTGGCCAAGGACGATGGCAGCGACAGCACTCGCGTGGTCAAGGCGTTGACACTGCGTTTGGTACTGTCGTTGCTGCTGTTTCTCATCCTCATGGCCGGTTACTTCTTCGGCTTTCTGCAACCACACGGTATTGCGGGCTAGAGCCAATAGACGAAGACAAAGAGTCCCAGCCAGACTACATCGACAAAGTGCCAGTACCAGGCCACCGCCTCAAAGGCGAAGTGGTTGTGTGAACTGAAATGGCTTGGCATGCCCATATTCGTAAGCCTGTAACACCACGAACAGCAGACCCAGGGTGATGGTGGCGATCAGTCCCCACACCAGATGCTTCTGATTGTCCAACTTCAGGCCCCAATGGGCCCAGGTGATGGTGCCGCCGCTGCTCAGCAGTAGCAGCGTATTAATCGCGGGAATGCCCCAGGGGCCCATGGGCTCGAATTCACCACCCAACTGACCAGGTCCGCTGCTGGGCCAGGTGTGCTCGAAACCGCTGTAGAGAAGTGCATTAGTGTCGCCGAGATAGCCATCGCCACCGAGCCAGGGCAGGGCGATGTTGCGAATGTAGAAGAGGGCGCCGAAAAAACTCAGAAAGAAAAAGACCTCTGAGGCGATGAACCAGAACATCCCCAGGCGGAAGGAGGTGTCGACCTGCTTGTTATAACGGTCCGACAGATTCTCCTTGATGACATCGCGAAACCAGCCGTAGAGCAGATAGAAAAAGGCGATCAGTCCGGCCACCACGACAAATTTGCCGATAGCGACGCCATTTATGGTCAGCGCTGTACCGATCAGGGTAGTCAACAGCGAGATCATGCCGATGATTGGCCACGGGCTGGGATCGGGTATGTAGTAATCCCCTGTATGTTCCTTTACCGACATCGGTTGTTTACCCCCAAGTCTGTCGTTTTATGTTCTTTCGGCCGGTTGATTCCAGTGGCAGGAAACTGCTCCTGCGTTGGATTGTGGCGTTTGATCTTCATCGTTGCGGTGCAGCCACCTGAGTCACGATCGTCGGATGTCCGTCGTTGTCCACCGGCACAGCCCCTTTCAGACGCATGAAGCTATAGGAGAGGGTCAGCGAGTGAATCTCTGCAGGCAGATCATTGGACACCCGGAAGCGTAGAGGCATATCCGCCTGCTGGAGTCCTTTGAGTGTCTGCTGGTTGAAGCAGAAGCAGTCCAGTTTGGTGAAGAAAGGTGTCGCCTGCCAGGGTGCGATGCTCGGAATCGCCTGTCCCGTCACCTGATCGTTACTGCGGTTCTCTGCTGCAAAATTGACCTCGTAGGTAGCACCGGGATGTACACGTAGTCGAGGCGTCTGGGCACTGAACGCCCAGGGCAGGTCGGGGTGTACCGAGGTGTCGAATTTGACGGTTACCCAACGGCTGTTATCGACGCCCTCTTCGTACTTGTTCACAACCCTGCCGATCTCATTACGCTGAGAGACTGACTGGGTGCCGGTGACCTGGCAGAAGAGGTTATAGAGCGGCACCATGGCAAAACCGAAGCCAAACATCCCCACCACCAGGCCAGCCAGCAGCAGAGTGGTGCGTCGATTTCGGCTCTCCTGTTGTGCCGCGGCCGGTTCGTTCATTGCACTGCCTGCGTACCGATAAGTTTGAACAGACCGCCCCAGAAGGGGAAGGAGGTGACGAGAAAGAACAACGCCAGACCTGCCAGCACCCAGGCCAGGCGGATATTTTTACGTCGCAATTCCTGTGATTGATAGTCAGAGGTATTCATACAGTCTTGTGCTCCAGCATCCTTATTTGACCTGTGGTGCAACGGTCCAGGTATGGAAAGCGGGCGGTGAATCCAGCTCCCACTCCAGCCCCTTGGCGCCTTCCCAAGCGCGGCTTTCTGCCTTTTTGCCGCCACGAATCGTCTTGATGATGATGTAGAGCAGCAACAGATGGCTGAGACCGAAGATCATGGCGCCGATACTTGAGATGACATTGAACTCGGTAAACATCACGTTGTAGTCGACAATGCGCCGTGGCATGCCGGCCAGGCCGAGAAAATGCTGCGGGAAAAAAGTGATGTTGAAGCCGATTACGTTGATCCAGAAAAAGAGTTTGCCCAGCTTCTCGTCGTACATGTGACCGGTCCATTTCGGCAACCAGTAAAAGACGCCGGCAAAGAGACCGAACACCGCCCCTGGCATCAGTACATAGTGAAAATGGGCCACCACGAACATACTGTCCTGGTACTGCATGTCTGCTGGCACCACCGCCAACATCACCCCGCTGAGTCCGCCGAAGGTAAACATCAATATGATGGCGACAGCAAACAGCATGGGCGTTTCAAAGGTCATGGCGCCACGCCACATGGTGGCGATGAAGTTGAAGATCATCAGGCCCACCGGGATCGAGATAAGGATGGTGCCGATCATGAAGTAGGTGACCGCCCCCAGGGACATGCCGATGGTGTACTGGTGATGCGCCCATACCACCATACCGATGGTGGCCACCGCGAGCATGGCGCCGACCATGGAGTTGTAGCCGAACAAAGGCTTGCGCGAGAAGGCCGGAATGACGTGTGAGAGCACACCGATGGAAGGCAGCAGCAGGATATAAACTTCCGGATGGCCGAAGAACCAGAACAGATGCTGGAACAGCAGCAGCATGGTGACACCGCCGGCCAACACCGGCACGACCAGAATCAGCAGGAAGGCGGTGACCAGCCAGGACCAGCAGAAGATGGGCATTTTGAACAGGGTCATGCCCGGTGCGCGCATGTTGAGCAGGGTGACGATGATATTGATCGAGGCCAGCACCGAGGAGATGCCCAGCAGATGAATGGCGAAAATCAGGAAGTCCATCGACATGCCGACCTGGATCGACAGCGGCGGATAGAGCGTCCAGCCGGTATTGATCTGGGTGCCACCGCCGGGGAAGAAGGGCACGATGAAGGAGAGGACCAGCATGGTGGCGGCCGCCGGCAGAATCCAGAAGCTGAGGTTGTTCATGCGCGGCAGGGCCATGTCGGGCGCACCGATCATCATCGGGATCATCCAGTTGGCCAGGCCTGCCGCAGCCGGCATCACGGCGCCGAAGATCATGATCAGGGCATGATTGGTGACCAGGTTGTTATAGAGATCGGGTTGCAGCAGCTGAATGCCGGGCTGAAACAGCTCCATGCGGATCAGCATGGCGCTGGCGCCGCCGAGGAACAGCATGGTCAGAGCAAACAGCAGGTAGAGTGTCCCGATGTCCTTGTGGTTGGTGCTGAAGAGCCAGCGACGCCAACCTTTCGGTGCATCGTGATGATGGGCCTCGTCGTGTGTCATGGTGGTAGTGGTCATCTTCAACTCTCCTCTAGCGGGCCTGTTTGACGTCTGCAGGCTGCACGACATCACCCGTTTTGTTATCCCAGGCGTTGCGTTCGTAGGTAATGATCGATGCGATCTCCAGGTCGTTCAGTGCGGACCAGGACTGCATGGCCGTGCCCTCTTTACCGTTGAGCACGATGTGTAGATGGTCTTTCAACGGGCCGTTGACGATTTTTGAGCCGTTGAGCGCAGGGAAGGCCGGTGGCAGTCCCATGCCGGTCACCTGATGACAGGCAGCGCACTTGGTTTCATAAAGGCCCTTGCCCTTGGCGAACAGCTCATCCAGGCTCCAGGTCTTGTCCGCGCTGGCTTCAGCGGCGGCGGCCACCTTGATCGCCTTCTGATCATTGACCCAGGCAGCAAACTGCTGTGGCGAAACCGACTCCACCACGATAGGCATGCGCGAGTGCCAGGTGCCGCAGAGCTCGGCGCATTGGCCGCGGAAGACGCCTTCCCGGTTGAGCTCGGCCCAGGTCTCGGTGACATAGCCGGGAATGGCGTCCTTTTTCACCGCCAGCTCAGGCACCCAGAAGGCGTGCAAGACATCGGCGGAGGTGTGCAGAAAACGTATTTTGGTGCCGGTAGGCAATACCAGGCGATGGTCGACTTCGCGCAGATAGAGGTCACCAGATTCCTCTTTGGGAAGAAAGCGGCTCTCTACCTTGATGCCGTGATCGAGGTAATCGAACTCCCACCACCATTGGTGACCCGTTACCTTCACATCCATGATGTTCTCTTCCTTGGGTACCTCCCAGACCTCTTTCAGCACCGTGTCTGCCTTGCCGGCGATGGTCAGGTCAACACCCAGCACCAGTACCGGCACGATGACCCACGACCAGTGGCCAAACCAGGAGTTGTGGAAATTCTGGTCTGGCTCGTACCCGCGGCTCTTACGGTGGAAGTAGAGCGAGTAGAAGACAATGGCAAACACGATAACCAGCAATAGGGTGGCGATCGACATCGTCAGCATGTGGATATCGTAGATCTCCTGGGCTACACCGGCGGCAGGTTCAGGGAAGTTGAGGCCATACTCGGCGTGTGCACTGGGCAGGCCTACCAGGCCGGCAAAGAGCAAAGTCGCAAGATACCGGTATAACCGCTTACTCATGTTTGGCCCTGAAATTGGGGAAGTACGGCAAGGTGAACTTTTATTGAGATGGCTTTGTTTTATCTGATGCATGCTTCTTCAGGCGCCCTCGATCGCGCATCGTAGTTGGTCGGCGAGTAACTCCCGCTCGTCTTCGATGAGGCTGTTACCGATCTCGACATACTCCCCGTGAGAGCCGATAAGCAGGCGGCTGGGATACCAGCCTTTCCGGTCACGTGTCTGCAGCACTCTCGACCAGGCCTTGGGAAAGGTCTTGGATGATTGCGGCTTATTTAAGTCCTGGATTTCAATCTGAGTTTGATCGACGCGGACAACCTGACGGCGATGCGCGCAGCAGCTCTGGGCATAGATGGCGCTACCGATAAGCAGGATTTCCAGGCCAGTAAAGGGGAGCACCAGCCAGGCGCCCAGACTGGCGAAATAGAGTGAGACAAGCGCAACACAACCTGCGAGGAAGAAAAACAGCCATTTCGACTGCTGCCAACTCAGGCTTCTGTTGGGTTCGATGATAAAGACAGTATGGGTACTGCGACTGCCGATGTGCACATCCGACCGGACCATATGGCGCTCTCTTACGGGTGTGACAACCGGATACAACTTGGGTGTCGTTTAATTGATCTGGATCAACTTTATGACAGATGGCATGTGTCGTGCAATAACTAACTGCATTACTAGGGTATTCCCCTAATGCTAATAAAGAAGATAAGCGTATTCGAAGAAGCTAAATTTTTGAGACTGCTGTCGGTATGAATAGACTCGACATTGGATGGGTCGAGTCCGGTGTGCCATTCACGCCACGGCGCCTTCTTCTGGCAGAGGCCAAGTCGATAGTGGTT
The DNA here is from genome assembly GCA_037384445.1 of Candidatus Thiodiazotropha sp. Lineage (GTDB taxonomy): Bacteria > Pseudomonadota > Gammaproteobacteria > Chromatiales > Chromatiaceae > Thiodiazotropha. Next base: position 5,894 of record JARRNY010000083.1, on the reverse strand, counting down.
TGCCTGTTGCGAGTTTAGTAATCTGTAAGCCTTCAATTAATAGGGATAGATCGAAATAGGGATGTTGCCTCTGAGCCTTTCCTCCGTTTCTTTCCCTGGTAACAGCGTTTTCACCTGCCAATGCGGCAATAAACGGGAGAATCCATGGTGAAGGTACTATTGATCATTGCGGCATTGTTGGGTCTGGGCTACTACATCATCAACTACCATTCGCCCTTCCAGACGGAGGTAACCGAACCGTACTATGTGGAAATCAGAGTCAACTATCCTGAGCATGACGTGCAGATGGTTGGTGTGGGAAAAATGAACTCCTATGAGGACTGCAAGGTGCGATCCGCGATCGTTTGGGCCAAGAGTCTGGAACACCTGGGTGAGGCAAAGGACAGGAAAGCGAGCGTGATGCGCGTTTTCTTATTTACGGTATACCCTCAAGCTATGTCGCTAAAGAGTGTGAAAAGATCACGCAAAAAGCCAAAGAGGAGTATTCAGGCAAGGTCTATTGTATTCGGGGGAGTGTGGGGTGAGAAATCCCTACCTAGAAGTTGGTACGAATTATCGCTGCTTTACCGAATTAGTAATAGATTCTTTAAAAACAAAGAGATAAGTCTGGCAATCGTGCTTTAACAACATATACTTCGCAACATAGGGGAAGCACAAAAAACTTAGTGCACAACTCAATAACAACCAGGTAACTGGGATCAATGCACGCGCATAAACTTCATCTACTCGCAAGCGAGCCGCCATGCAGCGGTTGTCAGGCTGAGCCATTCTGCCTGCAGTCTGCCTTCAGTGGTGATCAACTAAGCAACTTCAAGAAGGCAATCCGCATCAGGGGTCCATTCGAGCGCGGTGAGACAATCTATCGTGAAGGACGTCCTTTCAACGCCATCTATTTTATTCAAAAAGGCTCAGTAAAAACTGAGGTTTGTACGGCCAGTGGCATGCTGGAAGTGACCGCCTTCTATCTGATTGGCGAATTACTGGGTGTTGATGCGATCGGTAGCGATCACTATCCCTCCGATGCGGTGGCGATGGAAGAGACATGGTTGTGCCAGCTCTCCTACAGTCAGCTGAAAACAATGTGCCACGACTGCGATGAATTTCAGCAGGCTCTCATCACGCGTCTCGGACGCACTATCAACTCAGATGTCTATCAGTGGGCGCTTGCACGCAACCTGAAGGCAAAACAGAAAGTCGCATGGTTCATCTTCAATCTATTCAAGCGTGTTCGTTCCCGGCAATCTTCTAATCTACGTGCCATACCCTTGCCGATGCGCAAAACGGATATCGCCAACTACCTGGGTCTCGCGCCGGAATCTTTGAGTCGTGCCTTACACGCTCTGGAAGAAGAGGGCATGATCGTTAACCAACCCAAACAGATTTATCTATCGGATATCCAGAAAGCCCAGTCGATGAGTCTGATCTGAGCGAGCCGGTCCGCCGTGATCGGCGTAGTGAACAAAAAATATCTAGATCGGCATTCTCATTAAATCATGGACATGTGAATATCTGATATTTCCCAATCAGGATTATCCAATGACCTATGCTTGAATTTGCAGAATTATGAGCACATTTTACGTCCATACTTTCGATCTGTTGCTATCTCTAGATTTACAGATCACCTTCTCACTACCTAAGAGACAAAGAAATATACTAAAGCAGCCATGTTTATGTTGCACCGCAATAGTCAGATTTCGGCCAGGAGCGGAAGCTTGATGGACCATCATGCTATATGTGAAAAAGGCCTAAAACGGACAACTAATGATAATTCGCACCTCAGTGATCAGGCGGAATGCATAACGTCAACGCCCCAACATGGCTCGCGGCAAATGACGGAACGGGCACAGACCCTGAGAGCAGTGAAGACCGTTGACTTCATGATCGCGAAATTCGCCCACCTGCCTTTCGAGTTTCCCGAAGAGGTCTCGCGTCGGATCATCAATGAAGTGCAGGGTATCTCATGAGTCACCTATGACATTTCCAGTAAGCCACCGGCGGCGATTGAGTGAGAGTGACCGGCACTCACAGGCAATGACCGGCACTGGCTGGCAACGGCAGGCAACGGCAGGCATCAAGCATCCGCCTATACAGATAGAGAACATCATGAGAACATAAGGCTCTCCATGGAAAGGAGAGTGATATTTCTCAGGTCGCGATCAAGGCCAGGTCGCCACACAGCCCACCTTATCAGCGCCATCGGCCGGAAAAGACGCTTCTCTATCAAATCATCGAGCGACACTACCCGCAGTTCAGGGATGTGATGGCCGCTCAGGACAAGCCCCTTCCGCTGCACGAAAAACAGGAATTTGCCGATTACCTCAAATGCGGCCGCCTGGAGCATGGCTTCCTGCGGGTGCAATGCAGCGAATGTCATCATGAACACCTGGTAGCATTCAGTTGCAAGCGAAGAGGCTTCTGCCCCAGCTGCGGTGCGCGGCGTATGGCCGAAAGCACCGCACTGCTGGTCGATGAGGTAATACCGGAACAGCCCATACGCCAGTGGGTACTGAGTTTTCCATTTCAATTGCGTTTCCTGTTGGCCAGCCGTCCGCAACTGATGGGGCGGGTACTGGGGATCGTGTATCGGGCCATATAATCCCATCTGATTCAGAAGGCAGGATTCACTCGAAAGACCGCGCAAACTGGTGCGGTGACCCTGATCCAGCGATTTGGTAGTGCGCTGAACCTCAATGTTCATTTTTCACATGCTGTTCCTGGATGGGGTTTACACGGAAACCAAACACGGTCGAACACGGTTTCAGCGCACCAATGGGCCGGAACAGCAGGAACTGATAGAGCTGGTGCATGCGATCAGCCACCGGGTTGCTAGCTTTCTGGAGCGCGAGGGCATCCTCGAGCGTGATGAAGAAAACAGTTACCTGAATCTGGATGATGCGGATGAGGACCCCATGCAACAGGTATTGGGGTGCTCGGTCGGTTATCGCATTGCCGTGGGGCCACAGCAGGGGCGCAAGGTATTCACGCTGCAGACCATCCCGTCCTGGGAAGATGATGACCGCTTTGCTCAGGTGGCGAAAGAATCCGGTTTCAGCCTGCATGCCGGAGTCGCGGCACAAGCCTGGGAACGGCAGAAGCTGGAACGGCTATGCCGATATATTTCAAGACCAGCGGTATCAGAGAAACGGCTCTCACTGACGACTTCGGGTAATATCCGCTATCAACTCAAAACGCCCTACAGCGAAGGGACCACGCACGTCATCTTTGAACCGCTGGATTTCATCGGCAAGCTGGCGGCGCTAGTGCCGAAACCGAGAGTGAACCTGACCCGGTTCCATGGCGTGTTTGCGCCCAACAGCAAATACCGTGTCGATGTAACACCCGCCAAACGGGGCAAAGGCAACCCAACACAATCGCGAGATAACAAGACACCAGAACAACGCCGCCAAGCCATGACTTGGGCACAACGCCTCAAACGGGTATTCAACATTGACGTGTCGATCTGTCCGCAGTGCGGAGGTGAGGCCAAGGTGATCGCCAGTATTGAGGATCAGCCGATCATCGACAAGATACTGGCTCACCTCATGAGGAAAGGCGCATTACCGCCACCGCCAGAGCTGTTGCCTGCAGCGCGGGCCTCACCAGATTCAGACTGGTTTGCATAGTTATGGGTTTCACACTTCACTAACCGGCACAGCAACAGAAAGATAGGTTGCCTGGAAGCCTGTTGCCTGAACTATGCCGGAAGGCCAGAAAGGCCGTGGAAGAGGGCGGGTTCAACCGAAAATCCAGTAGATTGAATAGATTGAGGCCGGCTAGACGGGTGATTCAGGCATATCCAGGCCCCAGTTTTCTGCCTTGATATACATAGGTGATGGCGGTTATTCTTCTTATACTTCGGGCTTGATAGGCAGTGGTGTAGCATTTATTCTTCTGTACTTTTTTCAGTTGCAGTTTTAGGACGTAGTCATGAAAAGTAAATGGATCATTATCAAGTTTTCTCTATCAGTTTTGTTGATGTCGCTAGCCGGATGCGCCACACTACCCCCTCCTGAGACGGAGGCTGACGGCTTTATACCGGCGCATGGTGCGGCCATTATCCGGGTCGCGACCAACACGAAGAAAATTGACCCAACCTGGGTGGTCAACACCTGGACATCAATTCAGGTGAGAGACGAACATGATCAACTCTTCAGCCTGAAGCCCGCCGATCAGGACCGGGTGGGCAACACCGACACCCAAGTTTTCACCGGGATGCTGCCGAAAGGGCAGTATCGCTTGGAGCGTCTGGTGGCTCCTGGCGCAGGCAGAGAGATCGTGGCATCACTGGAGAGTATTCCGGAGAGTTTCAACGTCGAAAGCGCTCACCTGTCGAATCTCGGTGTTCTTGTCTATCAACCTACCGGCGATAGCGGCTTTACCATCCTACAGCTGCCGATTTCCGATGAGGATTTTCTGGAGTTGACCGACCGGTACCAACCTAAACTCAAACAACAAGCTGATATGAAGCCTATTCTGAGCTGGAGTCATTCAGCCGAAAACAGCCCGAACACGGTTACCAAAGTCGATCACAGACGCGATGCGATGCATCCGACGCTTGGAAGCCCCATAGTTTCTCTCATACAGTCGTTCGTAGATGACGCGCATAAAAGGCAGGCGGTTGAGGCTTGGCAATCGACGGATGATCCTGTCATCAAGTTGGAGATGGCCAAGATGAGCACCTACGCGTTCAATGATGCTCAACAGCTTGCATCAGGCGAGATTTTCGCAGGCAGTAACCTGGGGCAGATTCTGGTGCGCGAGTTTTCCGGCGAATGGAAAAGATTGGATACCGGAGACGTCAGGGAAATCAATGCGCTACATGTTGATGACGCCACACACATCGCTGCCGGAGGCGAAGAAGGGCTACTTTTGATGACAGATGACGGAGGCAGCACCTGGATGCGCTTGCGCTCTCCCAGGGATGCCGGCTTGATACTCGACATCTCCAGACACCGCGATGAGTGGCTGCTGGCCAGTGTCAACCGTTACGGACTGGTCGCATACAGCACTCGCGATCTGGCAAGCGGCTCATGGCAGGAACTGGGGCGTTTTGCAGAGTATCAAGAGGGCATGGTCAACCATCTGGTGGGCATTAAAACCCTCTATGGTGCCGCGCTCTCCGGAAATGTTTACTCGTTGTTTGCCTATCCTAATAAGCTACACAGGTTCAATCTCAAGAACCGCACTTGGGAAAGCAGCGTGACGCCCGCGGTTTTCTCCGGCATCGTATGCGTCGAAGGCACTCATGAGCCGTTCCTGGCCAGCAAATCAAATGTCCTTTCAAAGTCCCCTTATATAAGCCTCGATCAAGGCGACACCTGGGAACAAATCCCCTGGAATGGAGATCGCTTCATACTATCCACATCTGTAGTATCGCCAACCCACGCCTATATCCTCAGCAGCCAGCCTCACGCTTTTTCAGTAACGACCAAGGTGGCCGAAACCAGGGACAAGGGAAAAACCTGGAACTATTTGCTGGAGGAAACCCCGGTCAATGCTCAGGCGCTGTACGCCAGCGCATTGGACAGTTCGGTGTTTTATGTGGACATCCACGGACGTATTCACGCCAGCACCAATGGCGGTGAACGATGGAGGGTCGAGAAGGAGACTTTTCGCTGAAGAGCGAAGGTGATTTTGCAAAACCGTTCCAGCCCGTTCTCGTTCGCCATCGATAGAGAAGGTATACGTATAAGGAGAATAATTGCGGGGCGGACGGTAAAGGGTCGCTGACCGGCCAGAAGCGGGAATTCATATAGACAGGAATTACAATCAGAAACCGCCAGGTAGCGGACTTTTCAACAAAAATGCCAAATTTCGCCTCTGTCACGATTTGCTACGAATGAATAACGTGACAGTGGTTGGCTAACTTATTGAAATTGCATTTAAATTATTGT